>NZ_CALIMY010000102.1 GCF_938045205.1 uncultured Campylobacter sp. | reverse complement strand
GAGCAAAGCGGAATTTTGCTTTACTAAGCGGAATTTCACGCGGCTATGAAATTTTACTTTGCTCTACCGAACGCGCGGTTTAGCGAGCTCAAAAAGGCGCGTTGTAAAATTTTGCCGCATCCTGTGCTTTACAGCCCGCGTATTGTCGCGTCTTTATGCTATTCGCAGATGGTGCGACTGCGCATTTTTGCAGCCTGCACGACAAGCTGCGGCAAATTTTATATTTCTACGATTTAAGTGGGCCGCAAAGTGGCTGTATTCTTTGGCAAAATTTTATCTCTGCGGCAAGCGGAACGGGCTAAATTTAACCGCTTCGTTTAAAATTTCATCGTAGCCCTCTTTATTCTAAAGGCGCAATGTGTGTCACAAAAAAGCCTAAATTTTAAAATTTAGCCCCAAAATCGAGTTTGCTTTTAACTTAAAATTCTTTACCCGCGCCGCTCTTTGCGCCTAAATTTCTTAAAAATTCCGCGTATTCCGCCGCGCCTTTTTCTATCTGCGTGACACTGCTTTCGTAATCGACGCCGGGTGTCTCCTCGGCGCCGTAAAACGCGAAAAATCCGCGCCAGTCGGCATGAAAATAGTAGCGGAATGCCAGCTCAAACGGCGCTAAAATCTGCTCCATCGTGAAATGATACCGCCCGCTAGGCGCGTAGTCGGCGCGCTTGATGCCCGCACTCACCGCCAGTGCCACGGCGCGCCCACGAATGCCCTCGCTCGTGCGTCCGTAGGCAAATCCATACGTCATCGTCGCATCGATCCAGCTTTTTAAAATCGCGGGCGAGGAGAAATTATGCAGCGGAAATTGCAGCACCAGCGCGTCATGAGCTTTGATTATCGCGCGTTCGCGCTCGCCGTCTATCTCGCCGCTAGGATACTCGCGCGCTAGGTCGCGCACGGCGAAGCTTTGCGCGACCGCCTCTTTCAAAAACCGCTTGTTTATGAGCGAATTTTTAATGTCGGGGCGACCAGAATGATTAAGCTTTTCATATTTTTCCTTTAAAATTTTGGTTTGGGGCGATAAAATTTGCCGCTAAAATCGCGCTTGCAGCTCCGCTTTGAAATTTCATTTTCAAATGGGCGGCGGAATTATAAGGCAAAATTCCAAGACTAAATTTTAATGCCGAAGCTTCGGCGCTTAAATTTGACGCCGAAATTCCATAGTAAATTTCAGTGCATAAATTTCATAATTAAAGCTTAGCGCCCAAAAGCGTGCAAGCTCTGCTTCAAAACGCCGCCTAGCGCTTTACTTTCCCGCAGCTAGCAGATCCGCGAGCACCTTTGCGGCGTGATCCTTTGCCTTGACGCTTTTATAGACCTTTAAAATTTTGCCGTCCGCACCGATCAGAAAGGTTGAGCGCACGATGCCCAGATACTCGCGCCCGTAGTTTTTGCGCACCTGCCACGCGCCGTATAGCTTGGCTACCTCGTGCTGCGGATCGCTCAGCAGGATGTGCTTTAGGCTTTGCTTGGCGATGAAGCCCGCGTGAGATTTAGTGCTGTCGGGGCTGATGCCTACGATCACGCAGCCCTCGGCGATGAAATCATCGTACGCGGCGCTAAATTCGCACGCTTCGGTCGTGCAGCCGGGGGTGTTATCCTTGGGGTAAAAATACAGCGCGACCTTTTTTCCCGCGAAGTCCTTTAGCGCGACGCTCGCGCCGTCGGAGTTTTGCAGCGCAAAAGCGGGCGCCGCATCTCCTGCTTGCAGCGTGATTTTACGCTCGCGATCCTCTGTGCTGAACTCGTCTTCTATCTGTGTTTTTCTCTGCATATCGTGTCCTTTTTTTTGAAATTTTCGGGCTCATAGCCCGAGTTGCAGCTAAATTTTAATCTTTTTTCATAAATTTATCCTTGCTTGGATGAAATTTCGTCCCGCGCCGCAGCTGCACGCGATCGGGTGGATCGCAAGCGAGATC
Organism: uncultured Campylobacter sp.; assembly: GCF_938045205.1. Taxonomy (GTDB): domain Bacteria; phylum Campylobacterota; class Campylobacteria; order Campylobacterales; family Campylobacteraceae; genus Campylobacter_B. Next base: position 27,729 of record NZ_CALIMY010000102.1, on the reverse strand, counting down.
GTTCCAGACAAGAGCGGGCTAGGGGCTTGCTTTGCGGCACGCGTAAAAACATTTTGTTGCACATGCCTTGAGGCAGTATGGTACGAGAGCGCTTCGTATCTATCGTGCCACGCAAATCCAGGTTCCTCACAAGCAAAATAACGCTCGTTTTCACAACCCTTCTTAATCTACTTTTAGCTTTTTAACGATATGATTCTGCAAATTTTAACAAAGGAAATAATATGAAAACACTCGTTATCTTATCGCATCCTAATTTCGCCGCCTCGCGCGTAAACAAAGCCCTATCGCAGGTCGCAAAGAGCGCTGCCGGCGTGGAGGTACGCCATTTGGAGGGACTTTACGGCACTGATACTGCGCGCATCGACGCTCGCACAGAGCAAGACGCGCTATTGGGCGCCGACCGCATCGTATTTTTGTACCCGATGTACTGGCTAAACGTGCCGCCTATGCTAAAAGCCTATATCGACATCGTCTTTTCGCACGAGCTGGTGGGTTCCAGCGCGCTTAAGGGCAAGGTCTTGCAGCTTGTGCTAAGCGTCAGCACCCCGCTTGGCGAGTACTCCAAACAGGGTGCTATCGGCTTTAGCCTGGATGAAATTTTAACACCGCTTAAGATCGCAGCAAACTACTGCGGGATGGACTTTGCTGTGCCGTTTGTCAGCAGCGGGTTTGAGCCGGGCGAGTTTGGCGACGATGCCGTAGATGCCGCAGCTGCACGCTTTGGTAAGCTTTTGCGAGGCGAACTAGGCCCCGACGAGTATCAAATTTAGCAAAGCAAATGCCCGCTACCCGCGGCTATGAGCCGAAATTTTACAAGAGTGATTTTATTCGCGGAATCTACGCCTTTTAACGAGCCGATCGGCAAAAGCTCAAAAAACGCTCGGATTTAGGGCGAGGCGATCGGTTTGATGATCTGTCCGTGCTGCTATCTATCGGCGGGCGCGGTTAGTGCGTGCTGCTATGATCTAGATCGGCTCATTCTTGGTGTGGACATCTGCGCGAGGATCGATCGCTACTGCGCAAAGCGGCGGCGCGTCGCGAGCGCGCAAAATATGAAAGCACATCGTTATAAGCGGAGCGGGCAGGGCAAAGGCAGGTCTGCTTTTCTAGATGTCTCGCGCGCGGGCTTCGCGCCGCATAGACGCAAAGGTCTGCGCGAAACGCGCGCCGTATAAAAGCCGAGGCAAGACCGCTCTTGGTGTGATTGGGGCTGGATGTCGCGCGGGGTGTATCTGCGCGCATGAGAGAAAAGACCGCTTGCGGCGCTATTTGAGCTGCTACGAAATTTGATTTATCAAAAAAGATTTTTGAGGAAGGAGCAGAATTTATAAAATTTCGCTCCTTTATTTTGCGATGTTTAAAGCGTGCACATCGGTTCGCACAATGCAGGATTATTTTACGCCGACGATGATTTGAGTAGCTTTTATGATCGCGGTTACTTCGTCACCGACTGCTAGCGCCAAATTTTTAACGGAGCCGTTTGTGACGATCGCGCTTAGATTCTCACCGCCTGCGGTTCTGACATCGATTTCAGCATTGATTGCGCCCTCTTTAACGGCGGTGATTTTGCCTTTTAGTTGATTTGCAGCACTTAGGCGAAGATCATTTTCTCCCTTTGAAATGATGACGTTTGGGGCTTTGAATAAAAATACCGCCTCTTTGCCTGCTTTTAAATCCAAAGTTTTTTCAGAATCAACTGTCACGGTTGCTTTTAGCACGTCGCCGCCTCTGGTTTTAGCTGTGATTAGCGAATTTACCGCACCTGTTTTTACGTCGCTGATTACGACGTGAAGCTGATTTCTAGCACTTATTGCCATTGTTTCTCCTTGTAAAAAATTACGAGCAATGTTAGCGGCAAATCCTTAAATGAAATTTAAAAATGCTGCGTGTAATAAACTAATTTGATTTGTTGCGAATTTATATTAAGTCCACTTTTTAAATTCCTAGCTTATGATATGAAAAATAGCGCTAAAAAATAGATGAAATTTTAAATTTGCATATATTAAATCGAGTTATTTTCCTTGAAATTTTATTTGCTTTTTATAAAATTCTGCGTTTTTTAGAGCTCTGACGCAAAATTTAGCGTTTGTTTTGCGCATCTGCGAAGTGTACATCCGGATAGAAAATTTATCTCAAATCGTGTCTGGCAAGGCTTTAAGAGCGCTCCGCTCACACCTGTTCGCTGAATTTTACGCCTCGCGCATTGGTTTTACGAGTGGATTTTGGCGAGCGAGGCGGTTTTACATTTGCTTTAAAATATGGCGAGCAGTGCGCTTTGAGCGCAAAATTTTAGCGCACCTTGCTTTGCAGAAAATCACGCAGAATCATCGCGTGGTTGCAGTGCTCGTCTTTTGCGGCGTATAGCAGCGTGACAACTGGCTCGTTTTTAACCGCTTTTAAAAACTCCGCTACGGCGGGATTTTGCTCAAGTTCGGCTAGGTAAAGCTCCTTAAAATGGGCGAAATTCTCAGGCTTATGCGCGAAAAGCTTACGTATTTCGGTGCTAGGCGTTATGTCCTTTGCCCACATATCAAGTTCCAGCGCGTCTTTTTTTACGCCGCGCGGCCATAGCCTATCGCAAAGCACGCGAAAACCATCCTCTTCCTCTGCGCTCTCATAGACGCGCTTAATCTTAAATTTTGTCATAGTTTGCTCCTTTAAATTTGCTAATCTTTGATGAAATAATCGCCGTCGAAGCTTACGAGCGAGTACTTGCGCTCGCCCCCAAGCGCCTCTACGAGCTCCGGTACGCTAAGAAACGTGAGGCTGTCGGCGTCTATAAATTTGCAAATTTCATCCGTGCTCATATTTGCGGCGATCAGCTCGCGCACGCTCGGCGTGTCGATGCCGTAGCGCTCGGGATACTTTAGCTCGGGGCTTGCGATGCACATATGTACGCGCGCCGCGCCCGCATGGCGCAGAAGCTCGACGATCTTTTTGCTCGTGGTGCCGCGCACGATGCTATCGTCCACGACGACGACGCTCTTGCCGTGCAGTGCTGCACCGATCGGATTTAGCTTGAGTTTGACCTTCAAATTTCGCACCTCTTGCGTAGGCTCGATGAAGGTGCGGCCGATGTAGTGGTTGCGCACGATCGCCATCTCGAAGGGCAGCTTGCTCTCTTGCGCGAAACCCAGCGCCGCCGGCACGCCGCTATCGGGCACGGGCACGACGAAATCGGCTTTTAGCTCTTTACATTTTCGCGCGAGCGCCGCGCCCAGCTTTTTTCTGACCTCATATACGTTTTTACCCTCTACGACGCTGTCGGGGCGCGCGAAGTAGATGTATTCAAACGCGCAAATTCTAGCCTCCGCAGCTTTTAAAATTTCAAGCGAGCTAAACTCATCCTTGCCCTCTTCGAAGATCACCATCTCGCCGGGCTTTACATCGCGAACGAACTCGGCCCCTACGAGATCAAACGCGCAAGTCTCGCTCGCGACGATGTAGCCGCCGTCTTTGAGCCTGCCGATGCTGAGCGGACGCACGCCGTAGCGATCGCGCACAGCAAACATCTTCGAGCGGCTTAAAATCAGAAGAGAATACGCGCCCACGCACTGTTGCAGTGCCTCGATGATGCGGTCTTTTAGATGCTCCTGCCTACAGCGCGAGATGAGGTGCAGTATGTTTTCGGTATCCATGTTGGACTGAAAGATCGCCCCCTCGCTTACGAGCTTGCGGCGGATTTCGTCTTTATTGATCAAATTTCCGTTATGAACGATCGATATCTCTCCCAGAGCGTAGTTGCCGGCTACCGGCTGCGCGTCCTTCAGGCTATCTGCGCCCGCGGTGCCGTAGCGGTTGTGGCCGATCGCGATGTTGCCCTTTAAAATTTCAAAACTCGCGGGGCTAAAAACCTCCGTCACTAGTCCTGTGGCTTTGATCGTTTTGATATGATGGTTGAAGCTCGAGCTGATGCCGCTTGCCTCCTGGCCGCGGTGCTGCATGGCAAAAAGCCCGTAATACGCGGTCTTAGCCGCACCTTCGGAATTTATGACTCCCACGATTGCGCACATTTTCTAACCTCTTAAATTTTATTTTTTAGAAATTTATCTATATTTTGTTTTATCATTGACGGCTTGCCGTCCGGCATGTTGCCGGCGCCTCATCAAATAGATCGGCTGAAATTTTAAACGTCTCGGCGATATTCTCTCCGCCTGTGGCGTAGCTACCGAATAGTCCGACTTTGTAAATTCCAAAGCTTTCAAGCTCGGGCTTTAGCTCGCGCAGAAAATTTAAAATTTCATCTTTGATTGGCATCTTTTCCTCTTAAATTTAGCCGCAAAGGCCTAGATTCCTAAGCAGTCGTCGATACCGTAAAGCCCGCTATTTTGGGGCGCTAGCCAAACTGCGGCCTTTATCGCGCCTCTGGCAAAGGTCGCGCGCGAAGTTGCCGTATGATTTAGCTCGATGAACTCGCCCTCGCCGTAAAATCCCACGGTGTGGCGCCCGACTATATCGCCGCCGCGCAGCGACATCACGGCGATCTCGTCCTTGCCGCGCTCGCCGATGAGCCCGTCGCGACCGCTTACGCGCACGTCTTTTAAGTTTAGCTCGCGCGCGCGCGCGGCGCTTTCCGCAAGGCTCATCGCCGTGCCGCTCGGGGCGTCTTTTTTGTGGCGGTGGTGCATCTCTAAAATTTCGCAGTCAAAATCGCGCAGGCTCCTGCTGGCAAGCGCTACGAGCTTGTTTAGCACCGCGACGCCCAGGCTCATATTTGTAGCGTGTAGTACGGGCATCTTTGCGCTGCACTCGCGCAGTAGCCGCTCGCCCTCTTCGCCCAGAGCCGTCGTGCCGATACAAAGCGGCTTTGGATGCGAAAGCGCAAATTTCATTAAGCTTATCGCGCCGTCTCGGATCGTGAAGTCTATCACGACGTCACAGCCGCTAAAAAGCTCGTCGTAGCTGCTTACTACGGCGCAGCTCGGCGTATAATCAAGCGGCGCGACCGTGTAGATCACGCTTGCTCGCGCCTGATCGAAATTTTTCAGGCATTCGTAGATCATCGTGCCCATTCTGCCGCTTCCGCCGTGAATTCCTATATTTATCATCGCCGCTCCTTTAAATTTAGTCCGCTTAGTATAGCCAAATTTTGCTTACGCTATTTTTCAAGACCCAGGTTTAGCGGGATAAAGCTGTTTTGTTTAAGCTCCGCTTCGCTCGGTTTTTTGATCTCTATGCGAGATGCGCTTACGCCGCGCTGCACGAGTGCCGATTGCACGGCGGCCGCTCTGGCAAGGGCTAACTCATCAAGACGGGAGCGGGTAAATTTCTGCGCGCTTATCAGCTCCTCCATCGCCTCATCGCCGCTAGCTTTGATGCCGTATTTGACCTTAAGCGCCGCTATGGCTTCATCCGTGGAGAGACCTTGTTTATTGGACATCAGCGTGAGGGTATTTTGCAGCGAGCGCCTTTTAAACTCGTGAGTATCGAGCTTTTCGTTATACGCGGAGTTTAGGATGATCTTAAGTTCAGGCTTGGCTTTTGCGACCTTGGCTAAATCATCTATTTTAGAGTTTTCGCTGATTAAAATTTCACTGCTTGCCGCCTCAAAATCGATACTTTCGAGCTCTTTCGTATCTACGCCCGCGATCTTTCCCATAAATCTAAACGGGCTTAACACGATGTCAGAGAGCAGCTTTTTGACCGCGCCCCAAACCAGCGCGCCGTAGCTAAATTTCGGATCGCTCAGCGTGCCGCTTAGAGGCAGGCTAATATCGATCTGATCGTCGCTGTCTTTTAGGATTGATACGACTAGACCGATCGGAAGGCTCAGCGCATCCTTGCTCTGCACCTCTTTGCCAAGCTCGAAGCGGTCTAAATTTAGATCATTGCTTGCGTTTAGCTTGCCATCGTCGATTTTGTAGGCAAGTTTTAAATTTAACTTGCCGCCCGCGATTTCGTTGCCGATATATTTGGCGGTATAGGGCGATGCGGGCACAAGCGGAATCTCCTTTAAAACGACGTTTATATCGCTTTTGCGTTTAAAATCCAGAAGGTAGGCGCGCGCCGTGATGCTCGCTAGCCCGCTTCCGCTTACGAGCGAGCTAAGCTTGATATCCGCCGCCCGCTTCGGACTGATCTCGCTGATGCTTGCTTTCATATCGCTGATGCGCAGTTTAAAGGGTGTTGCTAGACTCTCATCGGTGAAATTTAAACTTCCGCCGCTAAGCGAGATATTTTTTACGCTCCACGCAAAGCTTGCCTTGCTTTTTGCGGATCTGCTAGGCGCAGCTTCGGCGGGCTTTACGGCCTGCTTTGCCTGCGAGGCGGGCTTTATTAGCGAAGTTAAATTTAAACGCCTGTCTTTATTTAGCGAGATATTTGCCGCAGGTGAGCCAAGAGCGATCTTATTTAATGCGAGAGAGTTTGGGCTCAGCGCGATTTGCGCGACATTCAGCGACGCAAGGGAGAAAATTTTATCCCTGCCCGAGCTTAACGCCAAGCCCTTGCCCGATAGCTTTGCTTCGAGCGAGAATGTGTTTGAAAGCTTCAGCTGCCCTTGCGTAGCGAGCTCGCCCGCGATGGAGCCCGCGATAAATTCTGCCATATATTTGTTAAAAACGCTCAAGTTCGGCGCCTTTAAGCTAAAGTTCGCGCCCACGTTAAGCGGCGCGATACTAGCCTTGCCGTCCGCGTTAGCGGTGATCTCGCCCGTGATAAGGCTTGCTTTGATACCGAAAGGCTCGGCGAAATTCGAGCTTAGCCCGCTTAGCGTGGCGCTGAAATCCTTGATCTCGTGCACGTTGTTTTTAACGATAAAGCTCTCGCCGATCTTAGCCTTTGCGCCGGTTACGGAGGCCTCGCCGATCTTAAATTTTAAAGCGGGGCTTTTGGCGGGCTTTTTAGAATCCGAATTTGCGCCGCTTGCCGTAGAGTTTACATCCGCCGGGTTTGTATCGCCCGCGCTCGCCGTTTTTTTGGGGCTCGCAGGATTTTTAGAGATCGCGCTTAAAATCGCCAGATCGTTTATGCTTTTCGCGCCATTGGCGCCCACTTCCGAGTTGAAAAACGGCTCGTTTAGTAAAATTTTATCCACGTCCAGATTGAGATCCGCGACGTTAAATTTAACCTCATGTACGCCGAAGCTTTCAAATCCGCTAAAAATTCCGTTTTTATTTGCGATTTTGGAGTTTGAAATTTTAGCAAACTTCAGACTTGCGCCGTTTTGCATGCCCTCTTTGTCGTAGCTAAACGCGCCCAGCTCGGTTGCGGCGAGTGAAATTTTATCGCTGCGCGCTAGCGTAATCTGCGTATCCGCGATACTAAAGGCGCCAAAACCCGTATGAAGGGCTGTATCGTTACCTTCGGCGTTAAATTTTAAAAAATTTCCCGTGATTTTAGTATCGTTTGAGACGACCGAAATTTGCGGGTTTGCAAAGCTTGAGCGGGTTAGATCTACGCTTTTTACGGCGGAGTTTAGCCGCAAGTTTGCCCCCGTTTTATTAAAATCCAGCGCAAAATCCGCGACCCGCGCGCCCTCAAAGCCCGTGGAAATTTTAGTTTCGTTCATATCGTATTTTGCGCCCGAAACTAGTACTTGCGGAATCATCACTTTGCCTGAAATTTCATCCGAAACGTCCGTATTTAGCTCAAAGCTCGGAATTTTCAGCGAGCCTAGCGAAATTAAATTTTGATCTTGCAAAATTTCTAGGCTTTGCAGCTCGAGTTTTGAGTTTTCAAGCGCAAATTTTATATTTTCATCGAGGCTCAATCGGTAATTCAGCTCGGCGGAAAGGAAGCCGTTTTTAAACCGCACGCCGCTAGGATCGAGGTACGATAGCCAAAACGGATCGATTTTCAGCCGCGAGATACCTACCTTGCCGTGCAGACGAAGAGGCGCCAGGTCGATGGCTCCATCGAAGCTTAGCGCGTCGTATGTACGCGAAACGGCGCTTAAATCGTGCTCGCCGATCGTTTCGTCCTTTAAATTTAGTCCGTTGATCTCATAATTTAGCTCGGTCGAGATGAGCGAAAACGGCCTTTTTAGGGAGTTATCGACGTAGCCCAGAGAGCCGCGCTCGATCTTAAAATTATTCAGCGTGACGTTGAAGCTGGAGTTTTCATCCTTGTTTTCGCTCTTTTGCTCCGAAAGTAGCGGCTCAAAATTGAAGGTGCCGTTTTGTTCGCGCTCAACGTGAAATTTAGGGGATTTAAGATGTAAAATTTCTACCGCGAGAGTCTTTTTAAAAAGCTTCGAAAAACCGATTTTTAAATTTATCTCATCGGCGCTAAACAGCGGCTTAAAGGTGCTAAGCTCCGGCTTTGTGACGTTTAGCTCGTAGGTAAAGGGGTTAAATTTAGCGTCCTGCACGCTAAAGTTTGCTCTGCCCTCTAAAATTTTAGGCAGCGCCTTTTCGATAAAAAGCGGCACGCCGAAAAAGCCCGCAAGCACGTAAAACAGCGCAAATCCACCTACGCCGAAAGCAAACTTACGCCAGTGTTTTATAAAAAAATTTTTCATTTTTCCGCTCATTAATTTTGATAGCGTAAAATTATATCCAAAAATTTCGTGCAAAGGGTTAAAATTTGCTGGTTCACATCTGCTGCTCGGTCGATTGCGATTATTTTTTGCGTCGCTTAAAAGAGCTCGCGCAAGAGCCGCTAATAGGCTATTTCTACGATCCAAACATACACCCTTACGGCGAATACGTTCTTAGAATGCAGGACTCAAAGCGGGTTTGCGAAAATTTGGGGATTAAATTTATTCCGGGCGAGTATGATTTGCAGGGCTGGCTACAGGGTGCGTGCGGGCTTGAAAACGAGCCAGAAAAGGGCGCGCGCTGCGAGTTTTGTTTTGATTTTCGCATGCAAAAAACGGCCGAGCTTGCACTAAGCCTAGGCGAGGGCAAAATCACTACGACTCTTCTGATGAGTCCCAAAAAATCGCACTCTCAACTTTGCGCCTCGTTGCAGCGCATTTGCGAGCGCTGCGGACTGGAGTTTATCGCGCCCGATTTTCGCAAAAACGGCGGCACGAACGAGCAGTTTGCGCTCGCGAAAAAAGATGCGCTCTATCATCAAAACTACTGCGGCTGTATCTACGCGCTTGCGGCGCAGCGGAATGATCAGCGAAGGGCCGAGCGAAATTCGGGCGGAAGTCTGACGGCGGATTTGAGGCGAAATTTAGCCCAAGGCGCCGAAATTTACGAGCTAATGTCGTCTATCGATCGGCAAATCCTGCCCGCTTCGGTAGAGGAGAAGTTGAAATTTTACAAAAAGCTTTGCTCGCTCGAAAGAAAAGGGGTTAAATTTAGCGTGCTGCGCGATCGGTTTTTAAACTACCGCCTGCTGCGCGCATGGATTAAATTTGACGGGCGTGTAGTGCCCTCGTTTGTGCTATTTGGCTCGCATTTTACGCGCGAAAACGTGAAGCTTAGCATAGAGCGCGAGTGCGAAATTTTTTGCAGCGACAAAGGCGAGATTAAAATTTTAAACCTGGCGAAATTTAACGAAATTTCAAGATCAAATTTCAAAAGCGTATCCGAAATGCTAAAAAACCCGCCGAGCCTCGCGCGCCAAAATAAAACTCGCGCCGCCCTGTGCGCTGCGGGCTCGCTCTCGCCGATCATCGTCACGGACGAGATAAGAGCTGCCAAAGTTCAAATTTACGGGCTCTCGCGCATATTTTTAGACGTTAGGGAAATTTTAGTAAGAATTTGATAAGATTCTAAAATTTCTAAAAAAGGCAGATAAATGATAGATATAAACGAAATCCTCTCCATCCTACCTCATCGCTTCCCGTTTTTGCTGATAGATCGCGTCGAAGAGCTCAGCATAGGCGAAAGCATCAAGGCCTATAAAAACGTAACCTACAACGAGCAGATCTTTCAGGGTCACTTCCCGGGGCACCCGATCTATCCGGGCGTAATGATTATCGAGGGCTTAGCGCAGGCAGGCGGCGTGCTGGCGTTTAAGAGCATGGAGAAAGAGGGCGTCGATCTAAGCGACAAGGTCGTATATTTTATGAGTATCGACAACGCTAAATTTAGAAACCCGGTCCGCCCCGGCGACAAGCTTGAGTATCGCATCAGCGTAATCAAACACCGCGGACGCATCTGGGTGCTAAAGGGCGAAGCCTACATCAACGACGGCGCCAAATTGGCCGCGCAGGCGGAACTTCAAGCGATGATAATGGATAAATGATGGCTAAAGTTCACCACACGGCGATCATCGAGGACGGCGCGCAGATCGGAGCCGAGGTTGTGATCGAGCCGTATGCTTTCATAAGCGCGCAGGCTAAAATCGGCGACGGCTGCACGATCAAGCAGGGTGCGCGTATCATCGGCGATACGCAAATCGGCGAGGGCTCTAAAATTTTTTCATACGCGATCGTGGGCGAAATTCCGCAGGATATGAGTTTTGAAGAGGGCGAGCGTACAGGGTTAGTCATCGGCAAAAACGCTACGATTCACGAGTTTTGCACGATTAGCTCGGGCTCGCATAAGGGCGACGGATTTACGCGCATCGGCGATAATCTATTTATGATGGCGTATTGCCACATCGCGCACGATTGCGTGCTGGGAAGCAACATAATCCTAGCCAACAACGCTACGCTCGCAGGCCACGTCGCAATGGGCGATTATGCCGTTATCGGCGGGCTTACCCCCGTGCATCAGTTCGTCCAAATCGGCGAGAGCTGCATGATCGCAGGGGCTAGCGCGCTTAGTCAGGACGTGGTGCCGTTTTGCCTAGCCGAGGGAAATCGCGCCTATATTCGCGGGCTAAATTTAACGGGCATCCGCCGCCGCTTCGATAAAGAGACGGTCGAGACGATAAATCGGGCGTATAAATTTTTATTCAACCAAGGCAAGGGCTTAAAGGAGCAGGCGCAAATTTTATTAAACGAAACGAGCGATCAAAACGTGCGAAAGATGTGCGAGTTTATAATCAACACAAAACGCGGAATTCCGCTAGATAAAGGTAAAATTTAATGGCAAATAAGTGCAGTTTTTGCGGTGAGACGGGCGCGGACGGGCGTCGTATCTATCCTAACGATGACGGTACGGCGGCTATCTGCAGCTATTGTATCGATATGGCATACGCCGCTATCCACGGCAGCGAGGGCCAAAATGAGGCGGTACAAAATCAAAATAAAGAGATCGATTTCGAGGCTATCAAGCCAAAGGCGCTGATGGAGGTTCTAAACCGCTACGTCATCGGCCAGGAACGTGCTAAGAAAATTTTTAGCGTCGGCGTTTACAACCACTATAAAAGAATTTTCAGGCAGACCGACGCGAAAGGCGACGATACCGAAATTTCAAAATCAAATATCTTGCTTATCGGACCTACCGGCAGCGGTAAGACGCTTATGGCACAGACCTTGGCGCGATTTTTGGACGTGCCGATCGCCATTAGCGACGCTACGAGCCTAACGGAAGCGGGCTACGTCGGCGAGGACGTAGAAAATATCCTCACCCGCCTTTTACAGGCTGCGGACGGCGATGTAGAAAAGGCACAGCGCGGTATCGTATTCGTAGATGAGATCGATAAGATCGCGCGAATGAGCGAAAACCGCAGCATCACGCGCGACGTAAGCGGCGAAGGTGTACAACAAGCGCTGCTTAAGATCATCGAAGGAAGCGTCGTAAATATCCCGCCGAAGGGCGGCCGCAAGCATCCAAATCAGGATTTCATCCAAATCGATACGACCAATATTTTGTTCGTCTGCGGCGGTGCGTTCGACGGGCTAAACGAGATCATCAACCGCCGCATCGGGCAGAACGTGCTCGGGTTTAACCAAACCAAGCGCAGCAAGAAAGAGAGCTTAAATTTGCTAAATATGGTCGAGGCCGACGATTTGGTGCATTACGGCATAATTCCCGAGCTCATCGGGCGCTTGCACGTAGTGGCTACGCTAAATGAGATCGACGAAAAGGCGATGGTTAGAATTTTAACCGAGCCGAAAAACGCGATCTTAAAGCAATATCAAAAGCTCTTTGCGATAGACGGCGCAAATTTAAAATTTGACGACGACGCGCTAAGGGAGGTTGCGAGCCTTGCGATCAAGCGCAAAACCGGCGCACGCGGACTTCGTAGCATAATCGAGGAGATTATGATCGATATTATGTTTGATCTGCCTGAGCTTAAGGGCTATGACGTCATCATATCCAAAGAGGTCGTAGACGGCGTCTCTAAGCCGATACTTGTAAAACAAAATTTAACTGCATAAAGGGGATAAATGTTACTTGATTCGATTCTAGGATTATTTTCTAGGGATATGGGTATTGATCTAGGCACGGCAAACACGCTGGTGCTGCTAAAAGATAAAGGCATCATCATCAACGAACCGAGCGTCGTCGCGGTACAAAACGAACGCTACGGCAAGCAAAGAATCATCGCCGTGGGCGCCGAAGCCAAAGAGATGCTCGGACGCACTCCGGGCGACATCGAAGCGGTGCGCCCGATGAAGGACGGCGTTATCGCGGATTTTGATATGACGGAGAAGATGATTAGATATTTTATCGAAAAGACCCACAAGCGCCGCTTTTTCGTAAGTCCGCGTATCATCATCTCGGTACCTTACGGACTAACTCAGGTCGAGCGCAAAGCCGTGCGCGAAAGTGCGATGATAGCGGGCGCGCGCGAGGTTTATCTAATCGAAGAGCCGATGGCTGCGGCGATCGGTGCGGGACTTCCGGTGAATGAAGCGCGCGGCTCGCTAGTCGTGGATATTGGCGGCGGTACCACCGAGATCGGCGTCATCTCTTTAGGCGGCATCATTAGCGCCAAATCCGTTCGCGTCGCGGGCGATAAGATCGACGCAAGCATCGTTAATTACGTCAAAGAAAAATATAGCCTGCTTATTTCGGAGCGTGCGGCCGAGGAGATTAAGATCAAGATCGGCACGGCGGTGCAACAGCAAAAAGATCTTACATACACGGTCAAAGGAAAAGACCAGATCAGCGGGCTTTTAAGCTCGGTCGATCTTACGAGCGAGGACGTTAGAGAGGCGATCAAAGACTCGATCAGAGAGATTGCCGATGCGTTAAAATTTGTGCTAGAGAGCATTCAGCCCGAAGTTGCCGCCGACATCGTCGAAAACGGCGTCGTACTAACGGGCGGCGGTGCGCTCATTCGCGGATTAGATAAATATCTAAGCGACACCGTAAAGCTTCCGGTTTTCGTCGCGGACGAGCCACTGCTGTGCGTCGCAAACGGCACGGGAAAAGCCTTAGAAGAGATCAAATCGCTAAAACAAGCGGCAAATGACTAATCTCAAACTCCTCCTCGTCGCGGTTTTGCTGGTAGCTGTTTCGCTTACGTTCGGCTCGTATATCCACGGCAAATTTATCGGATTTGCAGGAGGAATTTTAGAGGTTTATTACGGCGTGAGTGATCGGGTAAAAAGCGCTGTGAACGAGCATTTTAACCAAGCAGAGACGATCAAAGCTCTACGAGAAGAAAACGCCGAGCTAAAAAAATCGGCGATGTTGCTTAGCACGTTCGCGGGCGAGCTGAATAAAATTTTGATCGATAAAAACAGCTCCATTTATGAGCCCAAAGTCCAGCTCGTAAAGGCGCTGAGCTATGCAAATCTAAACGACTACAATAAATTCTTCGTAAATTTTGAAAATTTTAACCCAAACAAAATTTACGGACTCATCAGCGAGGGCAAGACCGCAGGAATTTTAGTAAATAAAGACGGACGCCCGCTTGCGATCTTGCAGCGCGACGAAAAGAGCAACTTCTCCGTTTTCATAGGTGACGCTCAAATTCCTGGCGTCGCAGGCGGCGAAAATAACGAGCTCGTAGTCAGATACATCCCGCAATGGCTCGATCCCAAGGTAGGCGATGAGGTTTTTACGAGCGGGAAAGATGAAATTTTCTTTGCCGGCGTGCCGGTAGGAAAGGTTAAAGAGATTCAAAACGGAAAGCTATACAAAAGCGCCGTCGTAGAGCCCTACGTGAGCTCCGAGATGCCGGCGTTTTTGTATGTCGTTACAAAGGAAAATTGATGCCCAAAAGAGATGATATTAAGACGATTTTGCTGATCGGCAGCGGTCCGATCGTAATCGGGCAGGCGTGCGAGTTTGATTATAGCGGCACGCAGGCGGCTAAGACGTTAAAGAGCCTTGGATACCGCGTAGTGCTAATAAACTCAAACCCCGCTACCATTATGACCGATCCCGATTTTGCCGACGCTACTTATATCGAGCCGATCACCAAAGAGAGCATTTTGCGTATCATAAAGCGCGAGGGCGTCGATGCGATCCTGCCTACGATGGGCGGACAGGTCGCGCTAAACGTCGCGATGCAGGCTTACGAAAGCGGCGAGCTAGCAGGGGTAAAATTTCTAGGCGCCAAGCCTGAAGCGATAAAAAAAGGCGAGGATAGGGTAAAATTTAAAGAGGCGATGATTAAGATCGGAATGGATCTGCCTAAATCCAAGTACGCTTACAATATTGAAGAGGCGATGGCTGCTGCAAATGAGATCGGCTTTCCGCTCATTATCCGCGCTAGCTACACCCTAGGCGGCGCAGGCAGCGGCGTAGCGTACAATATCGACGAGTTTAAAGAGGTCGCGCAAAACGGGCTAGACGTGAGCCCTATAAATGAAATTTTGATCGAAGAGAGCCTACTTGGATGGAAAGAGTTCGAAATGGAGGTGATCCGCGATCATAAGGACAACTGCATCATCGTCTGCTCGATCGAAAATTTCGACCCGATGGGGGTGCATACGGGCGATAGCATCACGGTTGCGCCCGCTCTTACGCTTACCGATAAAGAATACCAGGCGATGCGCGACGCGAGTTTTAAAATTTTGCGCGAGATCGGCGTGGATACGGGCGGCAGTAACGTGCAGTTTGCGATAAATCCGCAAACTGGTCGCATGATCGTCATCGAGATGAACCCGCGCGTAAGCCGTAGCTCGGCTCTCGCGTCCAAAGCTACGGGCTATCCGATCGCTAAGGTCGCTACGATGCTGGCGGTGGGCTTTAGCCTGGATGAGATTAAAAACGATATCACCGGCACGCCCGCAAGCTTTGAGCCGGTGATCGATTATATCGTTACTAAAATTCCGCGCTTTGCGTTTGAAAAATTCCCAGGCGCAAACCCCTATCTCGGCACCGCGATGAAAAGTATCGGCGAGGTGATGGCGATCGGACGCAGCTTTAAAGAGAGCATTCAAAAGGCGCTGTGCTCGCTGGAGAAGGGCTACTTCGGCTTCGTGGAACTAAATTTGAGCGAAAAGGATCTCATCTTCGGGCTTCGCAACGCGCAGCAAGATAGAGCTTTATATATCGCCCAGGGCTTTAGAGCGGGCATGAGCGTGGATCAAATTTACGAGCTTAGCAAGATCGATCGCTGGTTTTTGAGCCAGATTGAGCAGATCGTAAAATTTGAAGAGCACATCGATATGGAGATCATCAACGACGCGGCGCTTCTCAGACAGGCCAAGAGCTGGGGCTTTAGTGATAAGATGATCGCAAATTTGATCAACAAAAAGGACAATCTGGGCCTTACGCAAAACGACATCCATTTTGCCTGCGCCAGACAGGGCATAGGCCTTGAATACAACGAAGTAGATACCTGTGCGGGCGAGTTTGCGGCGCTTACTCCGTATCTGTACTCCAGTACCAACATAACGCCCGCCATCGCAAGCCGTAAAATTTCAAAAGATAATAAAAAAGTCCTCATCATCGGTGGCGGTCCGAACCGCATCGGACAGGGCATCGAGTTTGACTACTGCTGCGTGCACGCCAGCTACGCTCTGCGCGATATGGGGATCACTACGATAATGTATAACTGCAACCCAGAAACCGTCAGTACCGACTACGATACGAGCGATATTTTGTACTTCGAGCCGATCGATTTCGAGCATGTTAGAGCGGTCATCGAGGCCGAGAACCCCGACGGCGTGATCGTACATTTCGGTGGCCAAACGCCGCTAAAGCTCGCTAAGCGCCTAAGTACCGTGGGAGCCAAGATCATCGGCACGAGCGCGCGCACGATAGACGTAGCGGAGGATCGCAAAAAATTTAGCGAGTTTATCGCAAGTATCGGCGTTAAGCAGCCTAAAAACGATACCGCCGTAAGCGAAGCAGAAGCGATCGAAAAGGCCGCTGCGATCGGCTATCCCGTACTCGTGCGCCCTAGCTACGTGCTCGGCGGTCGCGCGATGCGGCGCGTACATAGCGAAGCCGAGCTTAGGCAGTATATGAGCGAGGCGGTGCGCGTGAGCGATCACTCGCCGGTGCTGATAGATAAATTTTTACTTGACGCGACAGAGCTTGACGTCGATGCGATCTGCGATGGGCGCGACGTATATATCGGCGCAATAATGGAGCATATCGAAGAAGCGGGTATCCACAGCGGCGATAGCGCGAGCATTTTGCCGCCGCTTAGTCTAAGCGCGGAGATGATCGATCTGGTAAGTCGCCAAACCAAAGAGATCGCGCTAAATCTCGGCGTCGTGGGGCTTATGAATATTCAATTCGCGATTTTTGAAAACGAGCTTTATATTATCGAGGTAAATCCGCGCGCGAGCCGCACCGTTCCGTTTGTAAGCAAGGCGAGCGGAATTCCGATGGCAAAGGTCGCTACTCGCGTAATGTGGCAAGGGGGTTTGCGCGAGGCTTTGAAATTTTACGACGAGTTCGGCGTGCTGATCGAAGAAAAGGGAATTTTAAAGCCGCGTATTAAAAACCATATCTGCGTCAAAGAGAGCGTCTTTCCTTTCAACAAACTTACGGGCGCAGATCTGATCCTGGGGCCCGAGATGAAAAGCACCGGCGAGGTGATGGGCATCGGCGAGAGCTTTGCCAAGAGCTTTGCTAAATCTCAAATCGGTGCGAGCAACGCGCTTCCAAGCGGCGGCAAAGTGTTTTTGTCGCTCGCGGATCACGATAAACCGCGAGCCATAGAGCTTGCACGCGCGTTTACGGATGCAGGCTTTAGTATCGCGGCTACGAGCGGCACTCACAAGCTGCTGGGAGAAAACGGCGTAGAGTGCGAGTTTGTCTATAAAATCAGCGAGGGTCGCCCAAATATCGAGGACAAGCTCAAAAATGGCGAAATTTCGCTCGTCATCAACACTAGCGATAGCAAATCAAGCTCCACCGATGCCGCGAAGATCCGCCAGAGCGTGCTGCGCTTTAGGCTGCCGTATTTTACGACGATGAAGGCGGCGATCGCCGCTACGCGCTCGATCTGCTCGATAAAGGACGACTCTGTGCTTGAAGTTAAAACGTTACAGGAGTATCTAAGCGGCAAGTAGCGCGAACAGGCCTCCGTTAGCGCCATGCCGCGATGAAATTTTAGGAAGCGAAATTCTGCTACGAAATTAACGTATGAAATTTCTAAATTTTATCGGTAGCATCCCCATTTTATATGCATAAAATTTTTTAGGAGATACTATTAAATGAGTGGAGATAGGCAACGCAAGGATTTGCAAGATAAGGTTTGGGCACTGCAAATCGCGTATGAGGCTCGGTAAATGAGGCTTTAAGCAATGCATCAAAAGTAAATTTGTTCCAAGCAGATTTATATAAATTTTAAAATTTAGCTCCTCGCCGTCATATTCGTCGCTCCAAATGGCGATAAGCTTAAAGGCCGTATCGATGTGGGAGTAAAATTTGCTCGCGCCAAAGTCCGCAGCGCTTATGACGCCGATTCTAGGATCACTTTTAAGTTCGGTAAAATTTTTGATCGTTATCACCACGAAGCCTTTAAATTTTATCAAAATTTTACGCGCGAGCGGATAAGCTGCGCGCTTGCCCTTGCGTTATCGGCGTTAAATTCTATAAAATTTAATGCACGGCGGCGGATTTTAAAATTTACCGCCTTTTTTGCACTTTAACTTTTGGGGCGGTTTTTGCGCCTTGTGCTTTTGCCTGCGGGCGCTCGATGATGCGGATATTGGCGTTTGAGCGGAGCCTGTCGTTAAACTCGGCGACCGCTTTTTTGCGCTCGGAGGTTACGTAGCCCTCGATCGCCCTATCTTGCACGCTGTCAAAATCAAGCGTGCGAAGCCCCTTTTTGTCGTTTACGTAAAACATCTCGTAGCCGTTGCGCGTAGGGATTATCGGCGAAAATTTGCCCTGCTCGACGTTCGTGACGATGTATTTGAGCCCCTCGTCCATTTGATTGGCCTTGAGGGTTCCCTTCATCACATACACGTCGCTTGGGCGGAGCTTTGGATTTGCGCGGATCTTATCGAGTGGAGCCTGAGATTTTGCGATGTAGCGGGTGAGCGTGATGCTATCGAAAGTCGTGAATAATGAACTATTTTGGCTGTAAAATTTTTTGACATTTTCGGGGGTCGTGCGGTGCTGTACGTCTGCGAATATCGAGCCATAGAGCTTTTCTTCAAGCAGGGTGCGGCGGACGTTTTCTCTAAAATCGGCGTAATTCATCCCTTGGCTTTCTACCGCGGTTTTTAGCTGATCAAAGCTTAGCTTATTTTGCTCGGCGATCGCTTTGAGCCTCGCGTCGACCTCCGCGTCATTTACCGCGATACCGCGACGTTTAATCTCGGATTGTTGCAGCTTTTGCCCGATTAAAATTTCCATCGCGGCTTGCGGCGAAGTGCCCGTTAGTTTTTGAACTTTGGCTAGTTCGTAGCCGGTGATGGGCTCATTATCTACCACGGCGATGACGCCGTTTACTACTTCGGCATTTGCACAAACGGCACATATCATTGCGGAAAAAAGCAGTTTCTTTATCATTTTTAACCTTTATTTAGTCTTTTTGCTTTATAATTACAAGATCGCGATTATAACATTAAATGGTAATTTTTGCAAAGGAATTTTATGATAGTAACTCGTTTTGCGCCGAGTCCTACGGGATATTTACATATCGGCGGACTTAGAACGGCGCTTTTTAGTTATCTTTACGCTAGAGCAAACGGCGGCAAATTCCTGCTGCGTATTGAGGACACTGATCTGAAGCGCAATTCGCAGGAGGCTGCTAAGGCGATCGAGGAAGCCTTTAAGTGGTGCAATCTGGACTATGACGGGCAGATCGTGTATCAAAGCTCGCGCTTCGATCTTTATAAACAATACGTCCAGAAGTTGCTAGATGAGGGCAAAGCGTATAGATGCTATATGAGCAAGGATGAGCTGGATGAGCTGCGCGCGCAGCAGGAAGCTCGCAAAGAGCGCCCGCGCTACGATAACCGCTATCGCGACTTTACTGGCACGCCTCCTGCTGGGATCGAGCCCGTAATCCGCATCAAATCCCCGCTTAGCGGCACGATAGAATTTAACGACGGCATCAAGGGCGAGATAAAATTTAATGCCGCCGATATTTTGGACGATTTCATTATCGCGCGCTCTGACGGCACGCCTACGTACAACTTCACGGTCGTGATCGACGACGCGCTGATGGGCGTCACGGACGTGATCCGCGGCGACGATCATCTAAGCAACACCCCGAAGCAGATCGTGCTGTATAATGCGCTAGGCTTTAAAATCCCGAAATTTTACCACGTAGCGATGATCAACGGCACCGACGGCAGCAAGCTGAGCAAACGCCACGGCGCTACCGACGTGATGGAATATAAGCGTATGGGCTATCTGCCCCAGGCTCTGCTAAATTTTTTAGTGCGCCTGGGCTGGAGCCACGGGGATGATGAAATTTTTAGCATGGAGGAGATGAAGCGATACTTTGATCCTAACCATATCAGCAAGAGCGCTAGCACCTTCAACCAAACCAAGCTCGAGTGGTTAAACGCGCATTATATTAAAAACTCTGACGACGATGAGCTTGTCTTGCAGCTTGTGGAATTCGGCGTCGATATCCGTTCGCATGCGAAAAAACATCTCATCGCGCAGCAGTACAAACAGCGCGCAAAGACGCTAGTGGAGATGGCCGAGGGCATTAAAATTCTTCTAAACCGCCCGAGCTGCTATGACGAGAAGGCGTATAAGAAATTTGTAACCGAAAGTTCGCTAAGCTTACTCGCAAAATTTGCGGATACTCTAAGCGCAAATTTAAATGCAAAGGAGTGCGAGGAAAGGACGATGGGGTTTTTGGACGCAAACGGCGCCAAGCTAAAGGATCTTGCCCAGCCTCTGCGCGTTGCGATCACGGGAGGAAGCGTAAGTCCGTCGATTTTTGAAATTTGTGAAATTTTAGGAAGCGACGAAGTTAAAACTAGAATTTCAAATTTAATCAAAAAAGGATTATAAAATGGCTAAAGTAAACGTTGAAGCGGCTTTGAAGTACCACATAGGCGGTAAAATCGGAACGAATGTAAAAACCCCGTGCGCTACTGCGGAGGATTTGGCGCTTGCATACACGCCGGGCGTCGCGGAGCCTTGCAAGGTGATCGAAGGTGATCACGAGGCTGCGTTTAAATACACGAATAAAGCCAATCTCGTAGCCGTTATTACTAACGGCACGGCGGTTTTGGGCCTCGGAGATATCGGCGCAATCGCCGGAAAGCCCGTAATGGAGGGCAAGGCGGTTTTGTTCAAAAAATTCGGCGGCGTAGATGCCTTCGATATCGAGATTGACGAAAAAGATCCTAAAAAGATAATTGAAATTTGCAAAGCGCTTGCGCCTACGTTCGGCGGTATAAATTTAGAGGATATTAAAGCTCCCGAGTGCTTCGAGATCGAGCGCGAGCTACAAAAATCCGTCGATATCCCAGTCATGCACGACGATCAACATGGCACCGCTATGATTACGGGCGCAGGGCTAATCAATGCAGCCCTCATCAGCGGCAAAAAGATCGAGGATATGAAGATCGTAGTCAGCGGCTCGGGCGCTGCTGGCATAGCGTGCGCAAAGATGTATCGTAATTTAGGCGCCAAACATATCATAATGCTCGATTCCAAAGGGGTGATCCATAAGGGCCGCACCGATCTTACCGAGCAGAAGAAAGAATTTGCCCTAGACACTGCAGATCGTACGCTAGAGGACGCGATGAAGGGCGCGGATATGTTTTTGGGTCTTAGCAAGCCGGGCGTTTTAACTAAAGAGATGGTAAAGACTATGGCGCCGCATCCAATCATTTTTGCGCTTGCAAATCCGGTACCCGAAATTTATCCAAGCGAGGTCGAGGAAGTACGAAACGACGCGATCGTAGGCACAGGTAGAAGCGACTTTGCAAATCAGATCAATAACGTTTTGGGCTTTCCGTATATCTTCCGTGGCGCGCTTGACGTAAGAGCCAAAAAGATTACCGAAAATATGAAAATTGCTGCCGCTCGCGCGATGGCAGATCTTGCTCGCGAAGAGGTTCCTGAAGAAATCCGCAAGATGCTGGGTAAGGATAACTTAAAATTCGGCAAAGACTACGTGATCCCAAATCCTTTCGATCCGCGCGTATTTGCCGTGATCTCGACGGCGGTCGCAAAAGCTGCGGTAGATGACGGCGTCGCTCGCGTCAAAGACTTTGACGCTGCGGCTTATAAAAAAAGCTTAGAAGCCAAAAAGCTATGATTTTTTGCTCCTGCGCGAGGCGAGATTAAATTTAAGAGGCGTAAATGAAAGATTTGGCTTTACTTACCGATTTTTATCAGCTTAGTATGATGCAGGGCTATTTTTTTACAAAGCCCGATCAGACGGCGGTTTTTGACGTTTTTTATCGCAAAAACCCAAGCGGCGGCGGTTACGCGATATTTTGCGGCTTAAACGAGGTCGTGGATTATATCGAAAACTTAAAATTTAGCGAGGACGACATCGCGTATCTAAAAAGTTTAAATTTCTTTAAGCCGGAATTTTTGGAATTTCTAAGAGGCTTTAAATTTAGCGGCGAAATTTACGCTATGGACGAGGGGCAGATCGTATTTCCGCACGAGCCGCTTATCCGCGTCAAAGCAAATATCATGGAAGCACAGCTCATCGAGACCGCGATCCTAAATACTATAAATTTCCAAACTCTCATCGCTACGAAAAGCTCGCGTATAAACTTTAGCGCCAAAAATGATTCGGTGATGGAGTTTGGCTTGCGCCGTGCTCAGGGGCGAAGTGCGGGCATCTACGGCGCAAAGGCTGCGATTATAGGCGGTTGCAGCGCCACATCAAACGTGCTTGCCGCAAAGAAATTTGACGTCCCTGCGATCGGCACCCACTCGCACTCGTGGATTCAGAGCTTTGATAGCGAGCTGGAGGCATTTCGCGCTTACGCTAAAATTTATCCAAACAGCACGCTTTTGCTCGTCGATACCTACGATACTCTCGCAAGCGGCGTGCCGAATGCGATCAAGGTTTTTGAGGAGCTGCGCGCAAGCGGTCATAAGCCACTTGGAATCCGCATCGATTCGGGCGATCTGGAGTATCTGACCAAGCAGGCGCGTAAGATGCTCGACGCGGTGGGCTTTAATGACGCGAAGATCACTGCGTCGAATGATCTAGACGAATACGCGATCGATCAGCTTAAGCTCTTCGACGCCAAAATCGACAACTGGGGGATCGGCACTAGGCTTATTACGGGCGGAGATAGTTCGAGCCTCGGCGGCGTGTATAAGCTAAGCGGTATCGAAAAAGATGGCGAGATCATAGCTAAGATCAAAATTTCAAACGATCCGCGCAAGATCAATAACCCCGGTTACAAGCAGGTCTTTAGGCTCTACGACAAAGATAACGGCATGGCGCTTGCCGATCTGATCACGCTTGAGGGAGAGAGCATAGACGAGAGCGCGCCGCTTGAAATTTTTCACCCGCTTTACACCTACAAACGCAAAATTTTAACGAATTTCAGCGCGCATAAGCTCTTACGCCCCGTTTTCAAGGAGGGCAAATTCGTAGGCGTCCGCCGCACGGTAAGCGAGATCGCGCGTTTTAGCAAGGAGCAGAAGAGTAAATTTTGGCTTGAGCACCTTCGCAACGTCCATCCGCAGAGCTACAAAGTGGATCTCTCTCAAAAGCTTTGGGATATCCGAAAATCACTCATCAACGAGTGCAACCTCAATTTAAAGGAAAAATATGTTTAAAGTTCTATCGTGCGCCGCTTTGGCGTTAGTTTTGCTAGGATGCGGCTCAAACCAGCTCCGCCAATCCCCAGATAGCGCTATGAATAAGCAAGCACAGAGCGAAAAAACCATAACCAAAGAGAACGCAAAGACCTTCTATTTCGTCGATGAGCAGGGCAAAAAACTATCGCTTAGCTCAAACGACGATTTCAATACCGCCGTGCTAGAGGACGATAGCGGCAAAAGCTACAACCTCAAGCGCGAACGAGCCGCAGACGGCATCTATATGGAGAACAAAGACGGAGTGAGCATCCACTTCAAAAAAGGCGAGGGCATAGTGGAGTTTATCAAATACAAATCCATCCCGATCACCGAGGTCAAATAAACTTTAAAATTTTTTGGTTAAATTCCGATTTAGCGCTGGAATTTAACATCTTTTCTGCGCTAAATTCGGAGAAAGTCATGTTATTAGGCAAAATCGATTATCTAAATTTGCTCCCTTTTCACGTATTTTTAAAATCCCTTCCGCTGTCGTCTTACGTTAAAAAATCGATAGAATTTAAAAAAGGGGTGCCGAGCAAACTCTGCGCCGATCTTTATAGCCGCAGGATAGATGCCGCGGTGATCTCGAGTATCGAAAGCCGCCGCGCAAAATACCGCAGACTGCCTCTTGGAATCGTCGCAAAGCGGGAAGTGCTAAGCGTGCTCGTGCGCAAAAACTCGGCGCCCAGGCTTGATCCTGCGTCGATGAGCTCAAATATGCTAGCTCGCGTGCTGGATCTTAGCGGCGAGGTGCTAATCGGCGATAATGCTCTAAAGGCGCTGCTTTCGCAGGGCAAGGATAAATTCTACGATCTTGGCGAAATTTGGCAGCAGCGCACGGGCTTGCCCTTTGTTTTTGGGCGGCTGTGCTGCGTGAAAAACGAAAAAGCTTACGCGCGCCTGGCGACGAAATTTTTACGTTCGCGCATTAAAATTCCAAGATATATCCTGCAAAGCTACGCCATTTCGCGCGGCATAAAAGAGCGTGAAATTTTAAATTATCTAAAATTTATAAGCTATAAAATCGGCGTCCGCGAGGAGCTGGCGCTGAAAAAATTTATCGCCAAAGCCAAAAAATTAAAATTTAATCCGGTTCAAAAGGAGGAACTATGAAGTCTTACATCGACGGCTTGCTGCTAAATTTAAAGCGTGCCAATCCCGGTCAGGAGGTCTTTATCCAGGCATCGACCGAGATTTTATACTCGCTCATACCGCTTCTAAAGCGCGATGAGCGATACGTGAAAAATAAAATTTTAGAGCGTATTTTGGCGCCCGAGCGCACGATGATGTTTCGCGTCGTCTATATGAGCGACGGCGGCGAGCCCTGCGTGCATACGGGATACCGCATAGAGTTTAACTCCGCTCTGGGTCCTTACAAAGGCGGCCTGCGCTTTCATCCGAGCGTAAATTTGGGCGTTTTAAAATTTTTAGGGTTTGAGCAAATTTTTAAAAATTCCCTCACGGGTCTTAATATCGGCGGCGCAAAAGGCGGTGCAAATTTCGATCCCAAGGGCAAGAGCGACGGCGAGATTATGAGATTTTGCCAAGCTTTTATGTTGGAACTTCACCGCCTAATCAGCTCCAATACCGACGTGCCCGCAGGCGACATCGGCGTGGGCGGTCGCGAGATCGGCTATATGTACGGCGCGTATAAAAAGCTCACCCGCAGATTCGACGGCGCGCTTACGGGCAAGGGGCTAAGCTGGGGCGGCAGCCTTGCGCGCACCGAGGCTACGGGCTACGGATCGGTCTATTTTGCAAACGAGATGCTCGCTACCAGAGGCGATTCGCTGCACGGCAAAATTTGCACAATTTCAGGCGCCGGCAACGTCGCGATCTACACAGCCGAAAAGCTCTATCAAATGCAGGCTAAGCCCGTTACAGTAAGCGATTCTACGGGCTTTATCTATGACGCCGAGGGAATTGACGTAATGCTTCTTAAAAAACTAAAAGAGCAGCTGCGCGTAGGGCTTTGCGAATATATTAAAGAGCGTCCTAATGCAAAATTTATCCCCGTAAGCGCCTATCCCGCGGGTCGCAACGGCGTGTGGAGCGTGCCGTGCGACGCCGCGTTTCCGAGCGCTACGCAAAATGAGCTTAATATGCAAGACGTAAAGACTCTCTATGCCAACGGATGTCGCATGGTTTGCGAGGGTGCGAATATGCCAAGCACGCTTGAGGCGATAGATTTTATGCTCGCGCAAAAAGACTTTCTTTTCGGCCCTGCGAAAGCGGCGAATGCAGGCGGCGTGGCTACAAGTGGGCTTGAGATGGCGCAAAACGCGCAGATGGCGTCGTGGAGCTTCGAGGAGGTCGATAGCAAGCTGCGCGAGATCATGCGCCACATATTTCGCACCAGCTACGAGACCTCGAAGGAATTCGGCGCGGAGGGCAACCTCGTGCTAGGCTCAAATATCGCGGGTTTCCGCCGCGTAGCCGATGCGATGCTGGATCAAGGTCTGGTTTAAGCTCAACTCGCTTTATTTTGTCAAAAGCGGCAGCTCGCTTTTAAATTTAGCTCTTTAAATTTGCGGCGAGCTTTTGGTTGTTTTGATAAAATTTCAATCGTTTGTGCTGAGGATATGCGCACTTCTCGACATAATTCATTTTGTATGTCTTGTATTGGTATCTGGCGCGCTGCATAAATTTAAAAGTGTCAAGCAGTGCGGTTTTAAAATTTTTAGCTTGTCGTAGCACTGTTTTTAAAATTTAGCCGTAAGTACGACAAAACCCGCCGCCAAATTTCATCTTTAAATTTAACGGGTAAATTTTACTCGTTAAATTTAGCTTTGAAATTCTGCGTTTAAATTTAGCCTCGAATCCGCTTTCAAATTTAGCCTAAATTTTATATTAAATCGTCCGCGCAGCGCGAAAATTTAAACCGAGCACGGGCTGGGCGTTTACCGCAGTTTGGCATAATGGCGCAAATTTTATCCAAAGGTTGCAATATGAAAAAATTTATAGTTTTACTCGCCGCTGCGTCGCTGTCGCTTGCGCATGCAGACGTTACGGATATCCTGAAGCAGGGCGCGGACGTGCTCGGTGCGACTCATAGCGGAAACTACAAAGAGCTGCTCGCTTCCGCCACAAACCGCGCCGTAGCCGAGCTCGCCAAGGGCTACATCCACAGCAAGACCGCTAAAATCGAGCTTCCCCCTTCTCTTAAGGCGGCTGCGAAGCTTGCGAGAAAGGTGGGCGGCGATAAATGGGAGCGAGAGCTCGTCGTGAGTATGAACGATGCCGCTACCAAGGCGGTAAGCGGCGCGAGCAAGATATTTTTGCAAGATCTGAAATCGATGAGCGACGCCGACGTTAAAAAGCTCATCGGCGGCGGTGACACCGCACTTAGTGAGTATTTGCAGAGCAAATCTGGCGCAAAGCTGCGAGCGGTTTTTAGGCCGATCGTAAGCGATATGATGAGCAAAAACAGCTTTGCGACGGCGTATAACGGGCTAAATTCCTTCGCACAAAACAAGATCGCGGGTAACGAAGCGGTGCAAAACATCGCGCGCGGGCTGGGCGCGAGCGAGTATCTGCCTAAGCAGGGCGAGGATTTGAACGATTACATCACGCAAAAGACGCTGGACGGGCTATTTGCGGTGATGAGAGAAAAAGAAAGCGCGCTTCGCGGCAGCGCCGTCGGCAAAGGTGCAGGGATTTTAGGCAAGGTTCTTAAATAAAACTTGTGGCGAGGCTTTGGCGTAAATTCCACCGTATAGCTACTTTTAGTTGCTTTGCGCCGTAAGCTTGGGTAGCCTAAAGCCGTGCGTAAAACGCCTACTCGCGCGAGCAGCTGCTTGCGCTAAAGCGGGCGCGCGGCGGAATTTAGAGGTTCGTTTGTCGCGCTTGGAGCCTGTTTGCTTAAGACGATAATCTTAACGCGGAGTTTAATCCGCGAAATTTGAAATTTCGCAATACGCAAACAGTTTGAAATTTTAAAATTTCACGTGGAGTTTTAGAATTTCGTGCGGCAATTGAATGCGCGTATATCTAGCGCTTACGTTTGAAATTTTACAAAGCGACGGAGTATCGGGAAATAGGGCGGTAGCCGATAAAAGAGCAAGGGTAAAGAAAGAAAGTCGTCTTGTAAATTTCATCGCTTTTTAAATTTACGCTTTTTGATCTTCGGAGCTTTAGCGTTTTGCTCGGAAGCGTTTCCTTGTCGATACACGCCGTCATTTTTATACTCCGTTAGCTTTTTGCCGCAGTATGAACAAATTTGATCGGTATCTTTGACGTCCTCGTACAGGTAAAATTTAAAGCAGTCCTTGCACCACATATATTGTGGATATCTTTTTATGCTCTTTTCAGGATGGAGGGCGAGGTAAAAAAACGAGATACTAATAAGTAAAACCAAAAATCCAGAGATAAGAAAAGGATATCCGATTTTGCTTTGTATTCCTGCAGGATCTTCCGTTGTAAAAATTTCTATAGATATTATTAAAAGGTTTAAGCCTATCAAGGCATTAATCACTCTACCTATTTTTTTGTTTATGAAAATTCCTGCAGAAGTAAACAATACGCCGATGATAAAAATCTTGATAATATAGACCGGCTCAACTGCGCTCCAGCCTCCGTATTTAAAATACATCTTTCCGCTAAAGTAGCCAAGAATACTTTCAAATACAAAAAATGCGCCCAAAAGTATTAAACCTATCCTAGTGCTCATTTTTTATTCCTATGGCTTTTTTGAGATAGTTGTCATTGTTTGAATAGCGCCCCATTAGGCTGTAGCTTGTTGTCGGGGGCATACTTTCATTAAGCATATCGTTAGTAAAATTTATCAAATTTAATAAAATATCTATTTTAGCCATCAATGCTGTAT
>NZ_CALIMY010000101.1 GCF_938045205.1 uncultured Campylobacter sp. | reverse complement strand
AGCCTGCACGAAATTTTAAAATTTCAAACCCATGGAAGCTAGATAAAATTCCAAGCCCGCGAAGGACAGGCGGAATTCTAAAATTTTATAATTTTAAAATTCCATCTTACTTCGTCTTCTTTGCGCTGTCTTTGCTAGTCGTTGCATTAGCATCGATGTAGCCCATCTGGACGAGCTTTTCGTAGATTTGCATTATCACTGGACCTGCTGCGCTTCCGCCTCCGCCGCCGTGTTCTACGAGCACGGTTACGGCGTATTGCGGCTTATCGTACGGCCCAAAGCTCGTCATCCATGCATGCGAGCGGTGGAAGTAGTCCATATCGGCCTCTTTCATTCGCTTTTTGGTAGTCTGCGAGATTCCTACGACCTGCGCGGTGCCCGTCTTGACCGCTAGAGGCACTACTGCGGTATGGATGAGCTTGTAGGCGGTGCCTCCGTCCGGGTTGTTGCCGACCTCATACATGCCGCGCCTCACGAGGGGCAGCTGCGCCTTTTCTTTCGGCGTGAAAAGCTCGGTAGGGGTAAATTCCACCGGCTTGCCGTCGATGCTTTTTAAAAAATGCGGCGTGATAGCCTTGCCCGAGGCGATCTGTGCGGTGTTTTTAGCTACCTGCATAGGGGTGACGAGCACGTCGCCCTGGCCGATCGAGGCATTGACCGTCTCACCCTGATACCACGCGCGCTTAAATTTCTGCATTTTCCAGGCCTTATTAGGCATCGTGCCTACAAACTCATTGGGCAGATCGACGCCCGTTTTGCTACCGAAACCCAGACGCTGCAGATACGCGGACATATAGTCGATCCCCACCAGTAGTGAGCCTTCGTAAAAATACACGTCGCAGCTGCCTTTAATCGCTTCTACTAGGCTCACACGCCCGTGACCCCAGCTCTTCCAGCAGCGAAATTTACGCCCTCCAAGCTCTATCGCGCCGCTGCAAAACACGCTCCAGTTTTCGTTGATCTTGCCGCTGTTTAAAAAACTCATCCCCACTGCCATTTTAATTACGGAGCCCGGCGGATAGAGGCCATTTACGAGCTTATTCGTAAAAGGATGGCGCGGGTCTTTTATCAGCTCATCCCACTGCGTCTGCGAAATTCCGCCCACGAAGGTGTTTAGATCGTACTCGGGGAAGCTGCCCGCCGCGATGATAGCACCGTCGCGCAGATCCATCACTATCGCTACGCCGTCCTTGTCTTTAAAAATTTCCTCGAGGTATTTTTGCAGCTCAAGATCGATGGTAAGCGAAATTTCACTGCTGCTGGGCTCCTGCATCGAGATCTCCTCCACGACCTGATTTAGCGCCGTAACCTTCGTCTTGCGCTCGCCTTTGCTACCCTGCAAAAGCTCGTTATAATACCCCTCGACGCCGCTTCTGCCGTTGTATCCGGTAAGCGCGCTTAGAGGGTTGTTTTGAATATCTTTTTTATTGGCGCGGCCGACGTAGCCGATGATGTGCGAAGCAAGCGCGCCGTAAGGATAGAAGCGCTGCGAAGCGGGCGAAATTTTAATATTTTCGTGCAGGCTTAGGCTTGCAAAATGCTCTATCGTGGCGTTGTAGTCCAAAAACGGCACGACTTCGATAAAGTCTTGATTGTAAGCGGAATTCGCGTCCTTGTAGCTCTTGCTCATCGCGGTGACGTTGAGATCTTTGAAGTAGCGCGAGATGTTGTTTAGCTCGCTTTGTAGCGCGGCGTCTTTTAGATGCGGCGCGATGGATAGCGAAAAGCCGAGATTGTTTATCGCGAGCGGGCGGCCTTTGGCGTCTAAAATTTGACCGCGCACCGGCGGGATGTATTCGGTGGAGATGACGTTGTTTTTAGCGACCTGCTCGTAGAATTCGTTCGATTTGATCGAAAGATAATAAATTCTAACCAAAAGCATACTAAAAAATAGTATCACGAATACGAATACGAACTTTAGCCTCATACCAGCCGCCCCTTAAAAAAGAGCAGAGCAAGCAAAATTTCAATCACGATGTAATTTAAATACTCGCCGCTTAGTGGCAGATACTCGCTCTTTTTGATCGCCGAGATCGCGTTGCTCACCACAAAGATCAAAACATAGCTAATCATCACGTAAAAGCAGATCAAAAAATTCCTAAATTTAATATACTTAAATGAGTTTTCATAGACCACGAAATAAAATATACAATACGCGATAGCCACGCTAAATAGGTTAAATCCGTGGATCTGCTCGGCGCAAAATAGATAAAAAATAGAGAAAAACCAGGTAAAGCCGAACTTTTTAAATTTCACGTCGTTTTCGTATTTTTGCACCACCATCGCCGTGAAAAAAAACCCGATCAGCGGCGGCAAGCCTCTATACACCGCACTTAGAAGCAGGTAGAAAAGAACTCCCGCGCTAAAAAGCGTGTCCGCTATAAGGTATAGATAAGTGCGATTTCGTTGCATACCGGAAACTTTTTACATTTAATACAATCGGCCCAAATTTTTTGCGCGGGCAGCTCATCCTTTGGGATTTCGGTAAAACCGAGGCGCCCAAAAAATTCCTTTTGATAGGTGAGCGTAAATACGCTTTTTAGCCCGTAAAATTTCGCCTCGTCTAGCAGCTCATTTACGATCGCCCTAGCAATGCCCCGCCTGCGAAACTGCGGAGCGACGATGAGCGAGCGCACCTCGGCAAGATCGGCGTTAAAAATTTTAAGCGAAGCAAAGCCCGCTAAAATTTCGGCTTCTTTTAAGCACTGCGATTCGCAGGGCTGCGAACGTTCGGTTTGAAAAACGCTTGCTTCTTGCGAATACTCGCTCCGTAAAATTTGCTCTTTGTCTGCTTGCGCACTTCCCGCCCCGGATACGGCTTGCGCTGCGCTATTTCGTGGCGCGCTATTTTGAGACATATCTCGTTGCGATGCGAAATTGCCCGCGGCATTTTCGGCGGAATTTTCAGAAGTAATTTCGGCAAAATTTGCGGCGGAGCTTTGGATTAAATTTAAATCCGAGCCGTGCGCTAAATTTAAATCAGAATTCTCGGCTAAATTTAAATCGGAATTCTCTTTAGAATAAAAGCTCGTATCCGCCTTAGAATCGCAGCTAAACGCCAGCACGTATGAGCGGATATTAGCAGCGATCTCATCGCTTTCAAGCGGCAAGATCACGCCGTTTTGAACCTCCTCTTTTACGAGCTCCTGCATACGCGAAATGTCGCAAAGGCGCGCCTTTTTTAGCCGTATCATCTAAAATTTTCCCTAATCTTTGCGCGATCTTCGCGGCGCATTTTATATCCTCTAAATTTAATTATTTTGAAATTCTGCGCCGCAAAATTTAACGTATTTAAATTTAGAAATTTCATAATCCAAACGCCCCGTGCACGATGATCTCGCGCGCTTTTTGCAGCCCGCCGCCCTTCAGCGTAGAGACCAAAACCGCCTGCGGATCGTGCCTCAAAAGCTTTGCGCGCTCGCTTTGGTTGAGCTTGTCGGCTTTGGTGTAGAGCCTCACGACCTTTTGATCGCCGCGCAGAAAACTAGCGAGATAGTTTTGCAAATTTTTATCTATCGTAAGATCAAACTGCCTCGCGTCGATGAGATGGACGAAAAGCTTGATATTTAGGCGCTCTTTGATGAACTCGTCGAGATTTTTTTGCCAGATATAATGCAGTTTTTTAGAAACCTTAGCGTATCCGAACCCAGGCAGATCCACGAAGATCAAAGAGATATTTTCACCCAAGCTTGCAAGATCCGAAAAGGCGGGGTTGCCCGCTAAGCTTAGCGCGGATCTGTCGCTCAAATTTAATTCGGAGCTTTGCGCGGAATTCGGCGCGGAACCCGCCGCAAGATCTGCGTCGCGATCCGATCTAAAATCCGCCGAAGCGCTTTTTAAATTTAAAACGAAATCCTGCTTGGAATTTTGCGCAGACGCCGCAGCCTCCGCGTGATCTTGCGCGCAATTCGCAGCCGAGCTTAAAGCCTCTTTGCTTGCTAAATCTAGCGATGTTTCATTTTGCGAGCCGTCCGAGTCTGCGGCAAGCTTTTGTTTAAATTTAACTTCGAAAAAATTTATCAGCTGCGTTTTGCCCGGCGTCGAGCTTGATTTGGCTAGATTTTTGCGCCCGGTAAGCGCGTTTATCAGGCTGCTTTTGCCGACGTTGGAACGCCCCAAAAACGCCACTTCGCTCATCGCAAACTCGGGCGCACCCGCGATATTTGCGGCGGAGGTGATAAACTGCGCGCTGCTAGGATAGATCATTTGTTTTGATCTTCGACCTGAAAGATCAGACGCACGGGCTTTTTCTCGCCGCCGCCGCTCTTTACTTCGTAGGTGCCCTTTTGGCGATTTACGATGATCTTATCGCCGTAAACCTCCTTTTTGGTCTCGGCCTCATGCAGATAGGCGTTGTTTTCGAGCGTGTAGGCCTCGATAGTCGGATCGTAGGTCAGTACGCCGCCCTTGCCGTCGTAATGCTTTTGATTGAGTAAAATTTTAAAATTTGCGTTTCCCGTCGCGACATATTTGGTAGGCTGGCGCTTGGCGTCGAAGTAGATCGTCACTTTATCGGAATTTAGCGTATCGTAAGCGCCCTTTTTGATGCGAACGTTGCCCGTCAGCACGCTGATCTGCTTGATCTCGTCGGCGAAAAAATTATCCGCCGTGACCTCGACCTGCTCCTGCGCGGCGCTAAGAGTAGTCGCGCAGGAGCCCGCAATTAGCGCGGCTGAAAGTATTAGTTTGTAGAGTTTTGATCTTTTATTAAATACCATGCGTGGATTCCTTTTGAGTTTGTTTGTTTGGTTTTAGTATCGTAGCTGATGCTTGCGCCCGTGATGCGGTCGCCGCCTTGGCGCAGCACGTACGGCACGTCAGAGCGGACGATCTTGCTGCTCGTATCGTAGATGATCTCTTGCGCAGTGTAATCAAAGCCTCTGCTATTTACATAGTGCGCGTCGCCGTTAAATTTTATCAGCTCGCCTGCGCACGTCGCGGTTTTTGAAACCAAAGTGTGATTTAGATCCGCGCTAATCTCCTCGGCTTTAAAATTTACAAACTCGTCGCGATCCTTGTAGCGAGTGCCGCCGTCCGCGGTAAATTTAGCATCCACGCGCTCGCCAATCTGATAATCGACGATCTTTTTCATCTCCATATTCGCAATACTTAGATCCTGCCTAAACATATCGCTAAAATATGGCGTCTGCACGCTTAAAAACACCATCGCGACGCAAAAGATCGCAATCGCGACGTAGAAAATCTTTATCACCATCGCTCGGCTCCTTTTGATCTACGCAGAATTTTGCCCCTCGCAGGCATTCTCACGCGCGCTTGCGAAACTACAGCCATTTGCTATTCCACTCTTCGCGCATGCCGTTTTTATCGACGAGCATTTCGATCATCTCGCGCACCGCGCCGCAGCCGCCGTTTTTGCTTAGCGTGACGTCCGCTTTTAGCGAGCTTAGCGCATCGGCGGGCTTGAAGCTGATCGCGACTGCGTTTAAAAGCTTCGCGTCGTTTATATCATCGCCGATCGCGGCGGCCTCATCGAAGCTTAGGTTAAAATTTTTTAAAATTTGCTCCGCCCTTGAGAGCTTGTCTTTTTCGCCTTGAAAGAGCGTATCGATCTTCAGCTCGCGCGCGCGGTTTGCGACGATTTGCGAGCTTTTGCCGGTGATGATCGCGACCTTTAGCCCCAGTCGCTGCCATTCCTGGATGCCAAACCCGTCTTTTACGTTAAATTTCTTCATCTCTTCGCCGCCGTTTGAATGGTACAGCCCGCCGTCGCTAAGACAGCCGTCTACGTCTAAAAATATGATCTTTATCACTTCGTTTTCCATTTTTTGAAATTTTGCGATTTTAACGAAATTTGGCTGAATTTTTGGCAAACGCCGTATAAATTTAAGCTGCGATCTTAGCCCCTAATCGGCACGTAGCCGCTATTTTCGATGATACTTTGCCCCTGCGGCGAAAGGATCCAATCTATCAAGATGCGGATATTTTCGTTTTTTTTATTTTCGTCGTAAACCGCGTAAATTTCGGCTACGAGCGGGTATTTGCGGCTAGCGATATTTTCTTTATTCGGATACGCGCCGTTTAGGCTAAGCATCTTCACGCCGCCGTTTTGCACGATCCCCTCGACGTAATAGCGAAACGAAAAGCCGATCGCACTGCCGAAAAAGCCCGTGATCTTGCGCTTAGGCTGCGTCTTACTCATAAATTTCAAAAACGCGCTCTGGCTGCCGCTACCCGCGTTTCGCTGCACGGCATCTATTCGCATGCGCTCGCCGCCGAGCTGCGACCAATCACTATATTGCCCCGAATAAATTCCTCGCACCTGATCCAAGCTTAAGCTTGAAACTTTGTTATTTGCATTTACGATAAAGACGAACGCCTCCAGCCCGATCGGCACAAAGCGCAAGCGCACGCCCTTTTCCTGCGCATAATCAAGCTGCTGCTTCGAAGGAGCGGCGACGAAAATGATATCCGCCTCGCCGTCGCTTATTGCCTTGTAGGCGCCGCGGGTATTGCTAAATTTAAGCCTGCTAGCACTCGTGAAATTTTGCCCGTCAAATTCCACGCTTTCCTTCGGATAGCTCGCCGCAACGAATGCCGAAAATACGGGATACAAAGCCGCTGCGCCGTCGATTATCGGCAGATCGCCGCTAAGTTTTAAGCCGGAGCTGGCGCGCACGATCTGCGAGCCCTGCTCAAACGGCAGGAATTTGTGCAGCTCGATCGATTTAGCCTGCATCTCGGCGCTGCTTTGATTTACGTATCGCTTCACGACGAGGCGGTAAAATGCAAAATCGAAAGCCGCCAAGCTAAGCAGCAGCAAAATGGCGATAATTGCACGCTTCATATTAATTTCCGTTTGCGATATAGGAGATGATCGAACATTTGCTCTGAAGATACAGCGCCGCTGCGGTTAGCGCGCAAACGCTGATCGCCCACGCCGTAATTATTACTGCGATCGTTTTTTGAAAAATTTCATCGCTCATTTATGCCTCACATATGCGCAAACGCGCTATTAAGCAGCCATAAAAAGCCGGCTAAGACCGCCGAAAAGATTATGAATAAAAACATGGAGAGGATCAGGAGATTTCTAATCTTTCTGCGGCGCTCGGGCGCGCTTTTAGCAGATTTAATAAATTTTACCAAATACACGATTAGAAAAATAAACGAAATTATCGGCAGCGCGATCAAAACCGAGATCGAGATAAATATATCCGGCAGCCACTCAAAATATACCAGCGGAGTAAGGGTGCACAAAAACGCAATCG
Organism: uncultured Campylobacter sp.; assembly: GCF_938045205.1. Classification (GTDB taxonomy): domain Bacteria; phylum Campylobacterota; class Campylobacteria; order Campylobacterales; family Campylobacteraceae; genus Campylobacter_B. The sequence goes on along the minus strand of NZ_CALIMY010000101.1, from coordinate 49,981 downwards.
TCGAAATGATTAGAAATTTTCTATCTCTTGTATGGCGCTCCGGCTCATCTTTTGATCTGATAAATTTAATCAAACACACGATAAGCCAAACAAAGCAGATCAAAAACAGCACATTTAAAATCTCCATAAGCGATCCGAAATTATTCATCTTTTACCTTTAAATTTTAATATGCAAAGCGGCATTTTAGCGCTCCGACGGTGTGAAATTTCATATAGCATATTCGCGGTTTTCGCGGCGGGCGCAAATGCACCGCCAGCGGTCTTAATAAAAGCGGCGCGCTTTGCCCGAACAAGGGCGAAATTTTGCAAATTTCAAGCAGCGGCGAGAGTAAAATTTCAAACGCCGATAAAATTACAAAACCGCGAATTGCTAATTTTGCTAAATTTAGCGCGCATTTGCCGTTATAAAACGCCCTTGGTGCTAGGCACGCCGGCGCGCTCGTTGATACTTATCGCGCGACGGAATGCGACAGCAAACGCTTTAAACGCGGCCTCTGCGACGTGATGCAGATTTTCGCCGCGGATCTGGCTTAGATGCAGCGTTAAATTTGCGTTGAAAGCCAGAGCGCGGAAAAATTCCTCCACGAGCTCGGCGTCGAATTCGCCGATCTTACCGCGCTTCAGGCTCGGGCAATCAAATACCAAAAACGCGCGGTTGGAAAAATCAAGCGCGGCGCTTACGGCGGCTTCGTCCATCACGACGACGCTATCGCCGAAGCGCTCGATGTTTTGCGCGGGATAGATCGCCTCTTTGATCGCGCTTCCGAGCACGATGCCGCAGTCCTCGACGCTGTGATGAAAATCAACCTGCAAATCGCCCTCGCAACGCAGGTTCAGATCGATCCACGCGTGCTTGGCAAACGCGCTAAGCATATGATCGAAAAAACCGATGCCCGTTTGTATCTGCGCTGCGCCGCGCCCGTAAAGCTCAAGCTCAAGCTCGATTTTGGTCTCTTTCGTAGCCCTATTTTTGCTTATCATCGCGCAATCCTTAAAACTAAATTTTGTTTGAAATCTATCTAAATTTCACTAAATTTCGGTTAAAATTTCGGCCAGCTTTTCGGAATTTACGCTGCCGATCTGGCGCAGGTTCGCAATCTCGGCGCCCTCTTTAAAAAACAGAATCGTAGGCGGGCCGAATACGTTAAAATGCGCTTTTATCGCCCTATTTTGCTCGCTATCTTCGCTAAGATCGATCTTTAAAAGGCTAAATTTATCAAGAGCGCCCGCAAGAGCAGGATCTGCGAACGCTCGCTCGCTCTGCTCGCAATTTTTACACCAGCTAGCCCAAAAGTCCACTATCACGGGCTTTTTGGAATTTTCTATTTCGCCGCGCAGCTGCGCCAGATCGTGCACAAACGAAAAATGCGCGCCGCCAAAATTTTGAGCGCTAGAAATTTCGCCCACTTGTAAGCTCTCGCCGCCGGGGCCGCCGCTGGAATATCTCGTGCTTTGCGGGATTAGATTACCAAGCGGCCTGGAAAAATCTTTCGCGCCACTGGCAAAGCCTGCGAGCAGCAGCGCCGAATATAGCGCGATTACGAGAGCCAAAGCGCGCTTGATACCGCTCGCGCCGCCGTCAAACAGCCCCAAAAATCCTGCAAAGATCGCGCCTAAAACCGCGTAAATCAGCAGGCTTAAATTTTCGCCGATGAGCGTGCGCAAAATCCACACAGCCGTAAAAAGCAGCAAAAAGCCGAAAATTTTAGGCACCGCCTCCATCCAAGCTCCGGGTCTAGGCAGTGCGCCGCCGAGCCCCACCACAAGCAGTAGCGCGCCGCTTCCGAGCCCCAGCGCAAAAAGAGCCGCCGCACCCAGCAGAACGTCGCCGCTGCCCGCGATGTAAACGAGCGCGCCCGCAAGCGGAGCGGAGATGCACGGCGATACGACGAGCGCCGAGATAAGTCCCATCGAAAAAACTCCGATCAGGCCGCCGGCATTTTCGCTTTTGCTATTTAAGAAGCTTTGAAAGCGCGCAGGCAAGCGGATCTCATAAAATCCAAACATAGAAAACGCGAGCGCGGCGAATATGAGCGAGGTTAGGATCAGCGCGGGCGGAGTTTGCAGCAGGCCCTGTAAATTTTGCCCAAAAACCGCCACGAATGCCCCTAAAATCGCATACGAGCTCGCCATCCCGAAAATATACGCGAGACTTACGGCGAGGCTTTTTTTCGCGCTCGGCTTCGAGGAAGTTTTCGCCACGATGATCGACGAGAGGATCGGGATGAGCGGATAGACGCAAGGGCTTAGCGAGAGCAGCACGCCGTAGCCGAAAAACAGCGCGATCGCGGCGATGAAGCTCTTGCTGCCAAGAACGTTTAAAATTTTATCCTGCTCGGAGATGGAATTTGCGTCGCGTGGGTTTTTGTGCGCGGAGGATTCATCGGAATTTACAGCAGCGTTTTCAGCCGAGCTTGCCGCGGAATTTCCCGCTACGTGAGAGTCCGCCATGGAATCTGTCCCTGCGCCCGCTGCTGCGGCATTGCTTTTAAAATTTACAGTCCCGCTCTGTGCGCTGTATGAGGCAGAAATCTGCGCGGAATTTCCGCCGCTTCGGTATTTTTTCAGCTCGGAGTTTGAAATTTTGCTGATCTGATAGCCCTCTACCACGCGCTTGAAGCTGAAACCGAACTGCTGCGGCTGGTAGCAAAAGCCCGATTTCGTGCAGCCCAAAAAATCGCCGTTAAGCACGAAATCATCGCTGTCTGCGGCATTTGCAAGCACAAGGCCCAAAGGCACGGCGATGCTAAATTTGCCCTCGTAAATTTTATAATCCTTGTATTCGGTCGCGGCGGGCAGATTTATTAAATTCGTTACCTCCGCGCCGTCAGTGAAAATTTTTATCTCGTTTTGATAGAGATAAACCCCGTTCGCGATATCAAAACTTAGCGTTACGCTACCGCTTTGCGCCGTCACGTTAAGCTTGAACGCATCGGAGGGTTTCAGGGGCTCGGCGCCCAAGCCTAAAAGAAAAAACGCTGCCAAAATAAGTGATCTGATCAAATTTTATCCTTTGAAATTTTTTCCTACATTCTAACGTAATAAGTATGAATTTATAGTGTAATCTAAAGAACTTTTTTGTAAAATTCCTTAAAATTTTTAGGAGGCGATATGAGCAAAGAGATCAAAACCGAAACAGGCGAAATAGCACTGAAAGAGATAGAATTTAAAAGCTCAAAGTACGAAAAAATCTCGTTCAAAGACTACGAAACGCTGCTTGAGAGATACCAGATCGAGCTTTTGAAGCTGCAAAAATTCGTAAAAGAAAAAGGCTTAAAAATTTTGATTTTGATGGAGGGGCGCGACGCGGCGGGCAAAGGTGGCACGATCAAGCGCTTAACTGAGCATCTAAATCCACGCGGATGCCGCATCGTAGCGCTCGAAAAGCCGAGCAACGTAGAAAAGACGCAGTGGTACTTCCAGCGCTACGTCGCGCACCTACCCAGCGGCGGCGAGATCGCGATCTTTGACCGCAGCTGGTACAACCGCGCGATGGTCGAGCCGGTGATGGGCTTTTGCACTCACGCCGAGCATAAAGATTTCCTGCGCCAAGTGCCTAAATTTGAGGAGCTTTTGGTAAGTGCGGGGATAATTTTGTTTAAATTTTACTTCTCAGTCTCCAAAGAGGAGCAAAAAAGGCGCTTCGAATCGCGCCGCACCGACCCGTTGAAGCAGTATAAACTCTCGCCGGTGGATGCGAGATCGCAGGAACTGTGGAATCAATATACGCTCGCAAAATACTCGATGCTGCTCGCTTCAAATACCGAGTTTGCGCCGTGGACGATCCTTGATAGCAACGATAAAAAGATCGCGCGACTAAACGCCTTCCGCTGCATACTCTCGCGCATAGACTATCCCGAAAAGATCGATGCGAAGGAACTCGCGGTGGATCCAAACCTCGTGCGAAATGGCGCCAGGGAGATAGTGCTAATGGAGGATAGCCAAAAAAGCGAGGCTTGGCGCAAGCTGGAGAGCCCCTCCCGCAAGAACAAGAAGGATAAGAAAAAGGGTTGACTTACCAATGAAGATTACTCGCTAAGAATTGCTAGGGAGGCTTGCTAGGAATTGCCTCATTAGGAATTTATTTCCTAATCATAGAAAGGCATTAAATTCTATGATTGTGCACCTCAAGATCCTTTGGAATTCTATCTAATGGAATGGAATTATGCACAACGCCACGGGCTACGCGATGAAGTATATCACGTTTCAATTCCTAATGGAATAGAATTCTACCTCGTCGCTTGCTTTTCTCTGCGGCTGTCGCCCATAGCTTCAATTCCCAACGGAGGAAATTTACACGAAAAGATAAAAGAACTTAAAGAGCAAATTGAAATGTTTCAAACTCCAACGGGAATTGAAATGCGAAACTCACATATCCCGCATTCACCGCCTTTCCGTAGAATTCTATTCCACTAGGAATTGAAACGCTCTTTGTGCCGGCAGATATGGCTCGGCATAGGGTAAAATTCCATCTTGTTTGTAATTGCTACCAGAGCCGATCAAAAAAAATCAAACCCCAAAAGCTTCGATGTGTAAAATTTCATCTATCCCCATTTTAAAATTTAATGTGCCGTTCTATAAGATGCCTGTTTGTGCAAGCCGGTTCATCTTTACGGCATAATATGCAAAATTTTATAAAATTTTATGTTTATTTTATGCAGTATTCTGTATAATTCATACGGATAAACGAAGTGTTTTGCTATTTTTACTTATGAATAACACGATTTTTATTCATTTTATACGATTTTATGTATAATTAACGAATAAATTTGTATAATTTTCATATGTTAGAAACGAGCGATATATTCAACATTTTGCACAATGCCGTCGAAGCTAAAAACAACGGCAAAAAGATCTCGCACGCCGCGATGGCGCAGAGGTTAGGCGTGTCGATGCGGACGTATCAGGACTGGCGCTTGGGCACGACCAAGCCGCAAGCCGCGACCGCGATATGCCAGATGTTGTGCGAGCTCGATAGCGACGACGCTGCGTTTGTGCTGCATAAGATAAAAAAACTTATAGGAGAGTAGAGTGCAAAACATTACTTTGCAAGAAAAGCTGGATCTACAGGGCGTCTTTCGCGTGATTTATGAGAAAAAAGAGTCGAAATTCGCGATTTTTTATAAGGCGCTTTTGAAGAAATTTTTTAAAAATTTTAAAAAATAATTGGCGGAGGCATTTAATTATTATGTTTTATGTGGCAAAGGCGGTAGTATCCATTAAATTTAGATGATTTTTCCTTTTTATGACGACCACGCCGATATTCTTTGTTTTGCAGTTTCAGAGGATGCTACCAAATTCTACTTTATAAAATTTTTTCCATCTTTCTGCCTCTTTGGTATTATCTAATTTAATTTTAAATTCTATACTTTGGCTCATGATCTTAAATTTGTAGCGTATTTAATTAAAATTAATGCAGAATTCCTTCTTTAACCTAGCTTTTAAGATCCCTGGCGTGCATTTTTACAAATATTTTGAATTGCTATTAAATGAGTTGCATTTAAATCTATTTATATTGTGGTAAATATATAGTTCGTTAAAAATTTTAATTTGTGAGTAACTCCAAAATTTCATTCCTAACCCATAAATTTAACATATTTAGTAGGTGAATTGAAACCGAATGAATTTCGCATAAGTGCCCCATGCTGTATCTTATCCCAGCCACAACTAATCTTTTTAAATTTTATAGCGAGATGAGAATTCTATCCATTTCCGCCGTAAAAGTCGTATCGCGTAAATCCGTTTTGATTTCAACAAGATGAATTCTACCTCCTACGCGAATCGTGCAATAAGCCCATTTAGGCATTTCAATTTCCAAAGGATAGAATTATTCCACATTCCTGCGGGACGCTATAAAATGCAGTGGCAGAAGTTTTAATTCCCAACGGGATGGAATTCTACACAAGTGAAATCAATGATATGGTGTCTAGCTTCACGTTTCAATTCCCAACGGGATGAAATTCTACTTAAAGAAAGCGCCGCGCCGAAAACTTGCGTAGCGGGTTTCAATTCCCAACGGGATGGAATTCTACGTTAGAGCCTGAAATATGGGGCTCTATGGTAGGACGCGGTTTCAATTCCCAACGGGATGGAATTCTACGCCTCGTTTTCGGCATTTACCGCACTCATCAGCAGTTTCAATTCCCAACGGGATGGAATTCTACTCTAATTCCCTTGCGCGCTTGCTCGCCAGATCGAGTTTCAATTCCCAACGGGATGGAATTCTACTTTATCTGCGGCGTCATCCGCGACGTTTTGGATTTGTTTCAATTCCCAACGGGATGGAATTCTACGTCGCGCGATGCAGCAATACATCCAAACGTATGAGTTTCAATTCCCAACGGGATGGAATTCTATAGCACGAATTTTGCCATTTTTCTAGGTAGAAAGTGTTAGGAGTATATATTTTTATGCCTTAAAATGGACTAAATTTAAAAAAGCTTCGATTGCTCAATGCCCAAAATTAGGCATTTCAAAATCTTAAAAGCAACTTTATCGCTATCTATATGTATCGTGAGTGCAAATGTTAAAATCTAAATATAAAGATATTCAAAAATCGAAGTGTGAATAATAAAAAGCTGAAATTTTAAAAACATATGTGTTTTTAAAGCCAATTCGTTCGCCGTTCCGTGCTTCAGATCAAATTTATTTCAAAAAACATACATTTTAAGAGGGCGTAATCTATAGGCGTAAGTGATTCTAGTTAAGATTTCAAAAATATAAATTTAAACTTGAAGGCCCAACCTACCGCCATACCAACCCCTCGTAAGGCACACCTTCACAGACGTATTTTTTAATCTGATTTGCCTCGCGACGTATAATTTGACGCCAGGTTAAGCTCTGTCCCGCTACGTTCGCGCAAGATGATAGTTTCTCAATCATTTTTAGCTCGATTTTTTGCACCGCTTCTTTACCGAATCGAATACGTCCCGCATCCGTTTCAAAATCTTTTGCCGTAATCTCGCGCTTGTTTAACATTCCAAAAATTAATCTATCGCCTAAAATAGGCTTAAAAATCTCTGCAAGATCAAGATGCAGACTTAGCGCACGGTAGTTTGGCTCGTGTAAAAAGCCGATGCGCGGATCAAGCTCGGTTTTGTAAATTTCGCTGAGGCAGATGTTATAAATGCGCGTATTTACATAGCTAATGAGGGCATTAATTTTATCTGCCGGCGGGCGTTTGGAGCGCGTCGTAAATTTAAAACTGCGCTGATTCTCGATGATTTCGTTCCAGGCCGCGAAATACTGCTTGGCAAAGCCGCCTTCCACTGCCATTACCGCTGCTATGTCGCAGGCGCGCGCTAGGGCATCCAGATGCGACGCAGTATCGAGCGAAACGCCGTAAGCCTTGCAATTAATGGCTGCATTTAAGATGCGAACGCGAGTAATCTCGCGAGCGATAAAAAGGCGCTTAGAAAGATCATCAAAAGCCCGCAGCTGCGCCAAAAGTACAAAGCCACTTTTATTTACAGAATTTGAAGTGTTCGGGAAAAAACTGCCGCGAAAGCTCTGATAGGCGCTAAAAATATGCAACAAAATGTTATTATCAGCCAAAAACGCCATAGCATAAGTGTCAAGCTCTACCCGCGCCAAAATATAAATTTCATCAATTGCATTAATCGGCAAAATTTTACTAGTTAGAATTCCGCCCTCGTCGTTAAATTTATCGAAGTATAGATTATTATCTTTGCGGCGCAATCGGCCTGGGCTCAAAATAAAATGCGTGCGATCCGATTTTTGCATACTTTATCCTTAAATTTTAGCTGAATATTGCCTCGTTTTTATCGCACCCGATGACGAGACGCTGTGAATATTTAAGCGAATTAAAAGTATAAATTACTACCGAATCAAGCTTGTTAAAGCATTCTTTTTGCAAAATCGCCAGTAATTTTTTAAGATCGCTCGCTCTGATTTCACCTTCAAAAACACTGAATTGCACGCGAGGCAGAAACTTCTCGACCGCCTTTCGGACGCGTGCAGCGTTATTTTTCTCCTTTTCGTCGCTGCTTGAAATATCGTAAAATAAAATAGCGTACATTCTATCTCCTAAATGCAATAATCACGATAAGCGCAACTCTCGCAAATCTTTTGCGGGCTAAATTTAGGCGGCTTTGGCTCGTTTACAATGGCGGTAATGCCGTTTAGAATTATTTCGATTTTAGTGAAATTTTCGGCGTTATCCTCAATGGCTATGACGGTTTTGCCGCTAATTAGCTTGCCTTTCACCTCTTTTAAATTTAAGCCTGTTTTTAAAAGATAGATATAAAAAAGCAGCTGCATCTTGCCTGCTTCTGGATTTTTTAGGCTCTTTTTATATTCGGTGATGAGATAATGTCCGCGCTGCTTGGAAAGCTTATCAAATTTCAAATTTGAAAATGCGAATTCCTGCAAACCGTTCTCTTTGATATCCGCTAGTGCCTTGCCCATCAGCACGTTTTCATCTTCCTGATTGGCGTGAATATTGTGTGCGTAAAGCCATGCCTCGCGCTTGCAGGTGATGTAATAATTCACAAGCGTGCCGGTGATTTGGTCCTTGCAAAACATTAGTCGAAAAACTCATTCTTGAGATTTAAGGCGGCATCCTTTTTAATCCCGAAATTATTATTGTACGAAGTATCGCCGAATGGTAAATAATAGACATCTTTTAGCCCATCAATACGCTTTATATTTAAACGCTTTGCATCAAATTCTGTGATATTTACACCAAATCTATTAATTTTCTTAATAGTATTCGTAAATATATCTTTCTTATTAAATTTGTCCATATCAAGCCTATTGATTTCAAAAATTTCATTTTGAAATTCTTTAATATAATCTTCTTTTGGCTCAATTATTACTAAAATTTTAAGCCTATCATCCATCGCCGCGCTAATCTTTTCGTTTATATCGTAAAATCCGAGCTCCCGCATCTGTTCCGCCAAAAATAAGCTCTCTAGGCTTTGCTTTATGGCGCTGAAATACCTAGTGGAAATATCTAAAATTTCGCTTTCGATGATATATCTTTGCTTTAGAATTTTTATCAAAATATTATCGCTAATGCGTTTTAAATCACCGTAAATGAGATCGGAATAGTCGCAAATATCGTTAAATACGTATAATTCTCCCAGAGCTGCGAAATTTCTATTTATGCGACCGGCGGTTTGGATAATCGAGCTAATGGGTGCTATCTCTCTAAATCCGACATCAAAATCCAAATCCACACCAGCTTCGATAGACTGCGTAGAAATTAGCAAGATCGGATCACCGCACCCACTTTTATTTTTTGCAATTGCATCTTTTATATTTTCGATATTTTTTCGTTTGTGATCGTCGCACATATATCCGTTTAGGCAAAAAACTTTAAATTCGTCGCAAAATTCCAAAAATAGCTCTTGCGCTTTTTTAATGGTATTTACAACGACTAGTGTATTTTTGCCTTTTGCTAATTGTCTAATCTTGTCTTTTAAAGTACTTTCGTCACCATCAAACCACTTTAAAACGTATCTATTTTGGTCTTTGAAGTAATCTAAATTTGAAATTTCTTTAAATTTAGTCGCATCAACAATAGGCATCGTAGCGGACATAAAGATAAAAATGCAGCCAAATTTCTCCGCCATCATCTCGCAAAGTTTCATAAAATCCGCCCTGAACTTATACGGTACTGCCTGCGCCTCATCGATTATTATTACACTATTTTTTAATCGGTTAAATTTTACGCTATCTTTATTTTTGTTTCCAAAGAGTGCAAATATAAATTGATATAGCGTGGTTACGTTAATATCTCCGCTAAAGGAATCCATCAAAAATTTAACTTTAGAATAGCGATCTTGCGGAGTGCTTTCATCTATCGTAGTTTTGTGATGAATTTTATGAATTAATATATTTTTATCGTCTTTGAAAATCTCTTTTATCTCATCATAAACTTGATCTATGATAGCCGTAAACGGCAGCACGTAAATAATACGTTCTTTATTAAATTTGGCAGCAAAATTTAGCGCAGTCAAAGTCTTGCCGTAGCCCGTAGGCGCAGTTAAAGTAAAAAGATTATGATTTACATCGAAATTATTTAAAACGAATTTTCTAAACTCGCTTCTTTTTTCATTTGGCTTACGATTTTCCAGGACTTTGATATATTTTTCGATCGTATTAGGATTCGCCGGTTTAGAAGCAGGAATTCTTTGATTAAAAATAGCTTCATATTTGTCGCTATAAATAAGTGACGAAAATATGTCTTTGAAATTTAAAAAGTCATCGTAATCAAACTTCTTTTTCGTAAATTTGGAGTATTCTCTTAAATGTTTAGCTTTAATTAAAAGCTCATTTTTATCGCTTTTAATATCTTTGTAAATTTCTAAACCTAAAGCTTTATCTAAGACTTCATCCCAAAAGTCTAGCTCTTTCGAGCTCTCAAAATATTTGCCGAAATTTTTATTTTGCGTTGTAAGCTCGCAAAAATTTTCTACATTTCCATGGTGTGATACGATGGATAAAAATCCAAAAGCCGTATCTAGCTCATTAAATTCTGAATTTAGTAAAAATATGTAAGAGGATAATAAAGCATGATTTTTATCTGCAATTTTTTCGGTAGGATTTTTGATATAAATTTGAAAATTAGTTTTTAGCTTAGCTATATCGTGATAAATTTTAATGCATTGTAAAAGCCTACTATCCGCTTCAGCAAGCATATTTGTTATATGCTTTATTAGTGGTTTGTTAGGATGTGATAGCAGCTCACTTTGCAAAGTAGACCTTGTAGTCATTTATTTGATAAATATTTCCTCTATTCTTTGCTTTGATTTGACTATTGCCGCTTAGCTTGATAACGAAATCTTTAAAATCCTTAAAAATTCTACCCTCCTCGCATCCGCAAGCCATTCGAGCCGTAGTAAGTCTGATATCAAAGCTTTGTGCATCAAATATAAAATCGTCCATCAAAACGAACGTATCTATAAAACTTTCTTTTTCATGCACCAATTCACAATTTTTTATCTCGATATATTTAAAATCCGCTATACAAAAATTTATACCTAAATATGGCGTAAAGATACATCTATGAGCTTTTAAGCTGTCGATTATCTTTTCTTTATAAGAAGCATTTAAAGCACTTAAATCAACGAATATGACATATCTAGGATCTTTTATTAGCTCTTTATAAAACTGCTTTTTCTCGCTAGAATCTTGATAGCCTTGTTCGATATGCATATTTGACGATAGAGCAAATTTTATACCGTTAAAAATCATAGTTTTTTTGCGAAATTGCGAACTTAAAATAACGCTATAACCTATATCGTTAAGTTTAAAATAATTCATTTCACCTATAATCGATCCCAAAAGCCCCATGACGGCAGTCTTTGGCGGCACCGGGTATGTAAGAGACGAGTAGATAGTAGCCGGATGAGAAAAATGCGCGTAATCTCCCGATAGCTCAAAAGCTATTATATCCATTTAAAATCCTATTTTTATCCAATTACTATCAAATTGTGATCTGTTATTTTGCTCGAAGTCAAAATCGCTCATATACTCTATTTTTTCGATCTCTTGCGCGTATCTGGTAAGTTTAGCTTTTAATCTAGAAAAATCAATTGTAAAATCATTTATACTTCTTATCTCTATGTCTTCTTTGCTACTATTTATAGCCACACAGTTATTTAAATCTCCAGCGAAAGTATCATTTTTATATGTAATTACTAGCATAAATCTAGGCATTTGACCCATTTTCGTGCGAGTAATTAAATTTTTAGTCCCGCTCCAGAGCGCGCCTAAAATCACTTTTACATCATCTTCACTTAAATTTGTAATCTTTGCACTATGATTATCCACTATTCCGTAAGTTGCAAAGATTGCATAATTTAAAAAATCTTCTTCTCTAAACGTTTTATTTGCCTTATCGCTACTGCTTGCAAATGCGCCGGTGCCTTTTATATGCTCTACCGCAACTCTATGAAGCGATCTGCTCATTCTAAACTGAATGGGTCCAACAAATTGAATTCCGGCTGTTTTTATGCCTTCTTTTTTCATCTCGTCTTTATCCGATATCGGCAAAACTCCACCAAATGCGCGAATATCAATAAATTTAGATAAAATTTCTTTTTCAATCTCAATTTTTTCTTGCTTAACGTTAATTACTTCACGTATTGCGCTTTTGCAATCTAAGATATTTTCATCTCTTTTATACTCTTTAATGAAAATCGCACTTTCGTCTTTTTTCATAATTTCATCTCTAATTGTTCGCTTTATACGTACATCAGTAACTTCTGCTATACCCGTCTCATCGTCTATCCTAGGAGCGTTATCTCTTAGCATATCGCCGTTTGGATTAAAATTTTCGCCGTCCCAAAGAAATAGAATTTCCTTCTTTTTCATTACTCGTCTCCTTGAGTGTTATCTTTAATATATTTCGTAAAATCACTTCCGCCCATAGCAAAAGCTAGCGTTACATAAGCGCTCTTAACTCGCTTTTGAGATAAAAACGCACTTGGTAAAATTCCAATCAAAATATCGCGCATGATTTCTATATTAGCGCTTCTTTTTCCTCGCGATACATTGGAGAGTTTTTTATTGGTTTCATCGCACTTGGTCCAAATCCGTTCTAAAAGCTCTTTCGTAATTAGTCCCGCATTATTCAGCCATTTTTCGAATGAACTATTTTTGCTAATAGCAAATTGACGATTTATCAACCCTGCGGACATCATTCCTAGCAAATATGCACTCTGCAATACTTCATTATCTTTTAGAAATTCGCTATTTTTCAAAATCGAGCTTATTAGCTCTTTTTTATCACTTAAGCCTTGCAAATTAACCTCCCTTGCAAATGATATTTTTTCATTTAAAGCACCTATTTCATTAAAGAAATTTTGATATTTTTCGATACTTTCTATACTTCTATTTTGATATGTCTTAACGCGATTAAAATAAAATCCCCATTCTATTTTTGACGCATAGCTAGAGTTAATATTACCTTTATAAATCAAAGTAGCATATTTTTCCATCATATCGTCCAAATTCATCCTATTTTGCGATAATAAAAAATTCATAATGTCGATGTTTTTAAGAAATAAATTTTGCATGTAAATAGTATCATCTTGCTGATCTTTACTATCTTTTCGCCTAATCGCCCTAATATTATATTTACCCATTAAATCGGAAATTTTAGAAATATAAGACGGCAATACATCATCTATTTGCAATAATACATTAACCGCAGCATTGCTTTTTTTATAAAATAAAATTGTATTTAGTACGGGCATATTTGCTTGTGCTTTAGCTACGAATTCCAACTCGTAATTAATACTTTCTTCGATATTTTGTATGCCTTGCAGATCTTTTTTCTTTTCGCTCGGATCTTTTAAAATTTCCACTATTTTTTCTAATAAATTTGTATCATTTACCATTAACGTCGGTAAGACCGCCATTTTATCCCCGTAAAAATTAAAAGATAATTCCTTATCAATTGCCATAAAACCGTTTTTAACCAAATTTGCATTAGCACTATTTAGAGGTAGTAATCTAACTTTAATGTCTTGCAAAGCAGCCGGTAGCTCATTTACAGAACAAAACGCCAAATTCGCATCTCCGCCGATACCAATACTATTTGTAAGCATATCATAACCATAAATTTTGGTAGTTTTACCATTATTGCTATCGCCTAAATGACTCGTAAAAATATTTTTGAAATACGCTGAAATCGGTCTACCCTCCCAAGATAATGCAAAAAAAGTAGCTACTTTCATGCCCTTTTTTTTAGGCTCTTCTTGTAGAGTTGTAATTTCACTTAAAATATCATCAAAAAAGCTCTCGTTTAAGCTAGATAAATCCGTTAATATTTTATCATTTTTAATATCGACAGGATTGAAGCAAGAAAGCATATTTTTTACAGCTTTTAAAATCCCTTTTATAAATTTAGGCGTATCGTCTTTTACGGCTTTGCTAATGAATTGGACATTAGGGAACAAATTGCCAGAATTCGCGCCTATACCAAATCTACAAACTATTAAATCGTCTCTTGAAATATTGTTATTTACCGATATTTCTTTGCTTTTAATATCGCAAAGATAAATTTTAATAGCATCGTATTCGTAGCTCTTGTTGTTAATTTTAGTTTTTTGTTTATCATAAATCTCGCCGATACTAGAAAAAATTTTAACTATATCGCCCAAAATTTATCCTTTCTAAAACATACCTGAATTATAACTAATTTTAATTATATTGTCAATAGTTATTGTATTTTAGAAGAATGATTTGCCTTTTTTGGATTTTTATTATACAATCGATTTCAAAGCAAGCAATTATCCTTTTTAGGATTAGAAATTTGTACTTTAATAAGGTCTTGCTTTACAACCTCCAAAACCCCTACTCCGTAGTTCATACACCCACTTCCAGCGCCCGTGCCAAGGATCAAATTTATTAGTTCAGCATTAGCTACAATTTTCCATCTTGCCTGCCACGCATATACCGGCTCGCGATTGTTGCCGTAATAGAATTTCACAGATTCGCCGGGCTTTTGCCACAATAAATTTAACTCCATTTCGCCATCATATTTTCGCCCCGTAATCGTCTCAAATCGCTGTAAAATATTCGTCTTCATCATCTCTAAATGCCTGCTATCTTGCGGCTGCAAATAGACTTTATGTCCCAAAAGCCCGCTTACTGCGCACGCCACGTAGCCTTGCACAATAGCTTCGTTCTCGCAAATTTTATGGTTTTTCGCTTCGACGGTAGTTTGCATAAATAGAATTTCACCCAAGCTTAGTCCGTCTTTTAGTATTGCTAGTGCGATTTTACGTTCAAACTCCGGCTCGCATGAAGCAAATCGCACGCGCAAGTCCTCTCCTCGCAAGATAAAATCAAACACTGTGCGTTTAAAAATTTTACCGCTTGATTCGTGCCTATATCCTACGTGCTCTGAAGCCGGCAGATAGCGATAAAGAAAGCCCTGAATCAACTGCGAGAGAGATTTTGTGATTTTTAGATTTTTAGTTGGTAATTTTGCGTTGATGATTAGCATTTGCGCTCCTTTGCGCAGTAAAATTTTGCCCAAGATTCGCGTAAACCTTGGGCAAATGAGTTCTAAGTGAAATTAAAATCCTATCTCTTTGATATCGGCAAACTGCAAAAACGCGCGATAAATTTGCCCGATATTTGCGATACGATTTGCGCGTATCTTGACATCCTGGACGTTTATCATTACGTTATCGAAAAAATTATCAATCACGCCTTTAAGCCCAAATAGTGAGCGCAGATACCCACTCACGTCGTTTTCGTTGAGCTTAATCGCCCTGAACGCCGCATTTAGCGCACGCTCAGCGTCGTGTTCGAATAGGTTTTCGTCCACCGCGCCTATTTTTTCGTCCTTGATGATATTGGCTAGGCGCTTAAAAGTTGCGAAATTTTCTGCAAAATCCGCTGCTGCTGCGATCTCGCCCAGCGCCTTTATGGCCTTACTTAGTAGTAATAGATCGTTTTCGCCGCTTGCGATGCACGCCTTGATCACGGACGGATTTATCTTGTCAAAAACACCATATAATCTATCTTTTATAAAATCCAGCAGCTTAGAAATGTCAAATTTCTTATAATTTGGCGCCAGCTTCTGCGCCAGCGCATTCGCATCAAAGCTCAATCCTTGATTTAGTAAAATTTTAATTAGCCCCGTAGCTGCGCGGCGAAGCGCATACGGATCTTTATTGCCGCTTGGAACTTTATTGATACTAAAAAGCCCCAGGAGCGTTTCAAATTTCATCGCCACAGCGATTACGCTACTAAATACACCGCTTGGCAGCTCGCTATCCTCGCCACTAGGCAGATATTGCTCGCGTATCGCGCGGCATACATGATCTGCCAGTCCAGCATGTGCGGCATAGTAACTACCCATAATGCCTTGAAGCTCGCTAAATTCACCCACCATCGTGCTGCTAAGATCTGCTTTACTAAACATTACGGCATTTTCTATATCCTGCGCAAAATCCTTTTTGCCGATCTCCGCCTCAATCTGTGTAGCATAATCCGCGCTCAGTGCCTTTGCTACGGCTAGCTCGCGCACTTGCTTATCATAAACTGAGCCAAGAGCTTGCATATAGGAAATTTGCTTAAGTTTTTCAGGGCTAAATTCCGCTTGCAAATCGCTTTTCCAAAAAAACATAGCATCGCTTAGGCGCGCGCGTAAAACTTTTTCATTACCGCGTATCACCAGCTCGTCATCATCGGTGATCGCATTACTAACGACAACGAAGTGATTGCTTAAGTTTTTACCCTCGAAAACAGGAAAATAGCGCTGATTCTCCTTCATCGAAGTGATAATGACCTCCTTTGGCACGCTTAAAAAATCTCGCTCAAAGCTGCCTAACAGCGCCGTCGGATACTCGGTAATCGCCGTTACTTCATCTAGCAACGCAGGATCGACCTCGATCTTAAAGCCATGCTTTTTCTCGAGCTTTGCAAACTCGCTTAGAATTTTATCTTTTCTTTTTTGCTCGCTTAAAATTACACCGTTACGCTCCAGCAGTGTAAAATAACCTGCGGCGTCTTTAAATTTAATCGCTTCGTAGCCAAATTTTCGGTGCGGAAAAAATGCAGCCGCGCTTCGCACGCCATAAATTTCAAAATCTACGTTTTGACCGCCCAAAACGCAGGCTATGCTTCTTATCGGACGGATAAACTCAAACTCGCCGCTACCCCAGCGCATTGCACGTCCAAAATTTAGCGATCGTAAAAACTCCTCTATCATTTCGCCTAGAATTTCACGACTATCGCGCCCCTTTTGCACCGCAGCGTGGTAGAGCACCTCTTTGCCGCCTATCTGCCGAAATTCCAGCTCACTTTCGCTTATGCCGCATTTTTTAGCAAAACTTAGCGCCGCAGGGCTCCACGCGCCGTCTTTGAGCGCGACGGATTTTGGCGCGCCCGTGCTTACGATCTGCGCATCATCGCCGCGTTGTGGAAAATCCTCGTGAAATAGCACGAATCTACGCGGGCTAAATTCGAAGCGAAAGTCGCTATTTATGCGGTTAGCCTCAAGCACCGCGCGCCATTTTGGCGCGATATTCGCACGCTCTTTTAAAAACGGAATCGCAGGCAGCTCCTCGACCCCAATCTCAATGAGTAGTTCCATCTTTATCCTTTTTTCGTTGATTTCGTTTTTCGTTTTTCTCCATCATTTCGAGGTTAAATCCTACGATCATAAATATCATAAAAAGCACGAAAAGTGCGGTTATAACGGCGTGTATCATTCTACTATAAATTCCTTTTGCCCTTTATAAATCGTAAAATAGGCATTTTTAAATTCTAAATTTTTGCCGTTTTGCACAGGAGCGCTTTTGCGAAAAATTCTAAACTCGCCCGCGCCTTTTAGATCGATTATGCCGTCTTTAACGTCGCCTTTGATCGTGCTTATCACATCTCCTGCGCGCAGCTGCCGCACTGATGCGCTAGGCAAAACGTATGGCGCGATAGAGCCTACGTTGCCGCTTCTAGCTACGATCTCAAAATCGTCGATTTCAAAGCTTTGCTTATAAAATTTCGTCTTTTTTACTAGCAGATCGAGTTTATCGCCTAACCGCAGCCCGCTGCCGCCATAGACAAAAACTCCGCTTCCATCTTGGGAGATCGCAAAGCCATGGCGGTTTGTAAAGCTCACGACTACGCCTTTTATCAGCACAGGCTCGCTTATAATGCGCCCGTAAAGCTCCTCTATCGTGACGGTCTTTGCGGAGCTAGTGGTATTTTTAGCTAAAAATTCTTGCTTTTTCGGCGTAGATTTTAAAGCGCCCTCGTCTGTCAGAATGAAGCTAATCGGGAAATGATCGGAAGCAGTAGAGGATTTAGCAACAGCGAAACTGTCCTTTTTATATCCAGGCTCGCTACTAAAAAAATCGTCGCTAAGCAAGATATGATCGAGCACTGCGCCGCTTTCATGAGATTCACAAGAGCCAAAATGCTTTAACTGCGAGCAGGGATGCAGCGCCCACAAATCATTAAATCCATCGCGCTCGATAAGCTCGTTTAGCAAAGAATTTCGCCCAAAATTCGTATTAAAATCTCCCGCTACGATAGCGCGTTGGTGCCCTTGCAAAACCTCGCGTAAAAAGGCGAAATTGCGCTTGCGCTCGCTTAGTGGATTGCGTGCGGAGAGCATGTGCACGACATAAAAGCTAAAATCAGCGCCGCCAAGCGCAAAATCAGCGCGCAAAATATCTCGTGTTTTAAGCTCTGTCGGGCGGTAAGTTTTTTGAAATTTTATCGGTATGCGCGACATCACCGCCACGCCCGCAGGTGCAGTCTGCGCGCGCGAAAAAGCGTAGAATTTATAGCCTGCCTTCTGCGCAAGCGCTTTTAGCACGACTTCGTTTTCGATCTCTTGCAGCCCCAAAATATCGGCATTAAGTGCGCTTATCTCATCCGCCACCGCTTGCAGCTTGCGCTCGTATTTTTGCTCGCTCCAGCCTCCGCGCCCGATCTCAAAATCCGCGTACTCCGTGCCGTCGTCCTTGCCATCGAATAAATTTTGCACGTTAAACGATGCGATTTTCAGCTCCGCCGCACTCGCGCCGCAGAAAAACGCCGCAAAAAGTAGCGCTAAAACTCGCAAACTGCGCTCCTAAAGTCAAATTTATCGATGTTTTGGCGGATCGCTTCGTAGGTTACGATGCCCACGCTGGTGGCTAAATTTAAACTGCGCCCCGCGCTGCTCATAGGGATCGTGATGCAGTTTTCGCGATTTATGCGCATGATCTCAAGCGGCAGCCCGTGCCCCTCCGAGCCGAAAATCAAAAAATCGCCCGGTTGAAATTTCGCCTCGTAGTAGAGCTTGTTCGTCTTCGTCGTCGCAAAAAAGAAGCGTTGCTTAAATTTCTCGTTCGCCGCCATAAACTCGTCCCAATTTTCCCAAATTTTAAGATCCAAGTTCGCCCAATAATCAAGCCCCGCACGGCGCAGATGCTTGTCGTCGATGAGGAATCCTAGCGGCTTAATCAGATGCAAAGGACACCCCGCATTGACGCACATGCGCCCGATGGAGCCCGTGTTTGTGTGGATCTGCGGATATACTAACACGATATTAAACATCAAAAACCGCCGATTTTGCATGAGCAGAATTTTGCGATTTAAAATTCCGCAAAGCGAGATTTTGAGATTTAGAATTTTGCAAAGCCAAATTACGCGGCTTGGAATTTTGCGCAGTAAAGCCTTGCAAATTTAAATGGGCAAAATTCCATAATTTGAAATTCTGTGAAATAAAATTTAGGTTCATGATTTTGCGACGCTGCAGTACGTCAGATCTCTCCTCACAACGATACGTCTCTTTTGTTCTTATGCGGTGCGCCGAGGCAGCTACCCCCATAGAACAGGACGCGCGATACGGCTCGCTAAATTTTGCTTTAATACGTTTAATATGACGCAGGCTGTGAGATTTTGTGCCAAGATGTCCTAATCCGCAAAATTTCATCTCGCTGTAATGCGAGCCGTGAAATTCCGCATCGTTACCACACGGCTCGTATAATTTCTCGCCGCAGCGATGTGATCTGCGAAATTCGCGCGATCCATAAAACTTCGCCTCGTGGGCTTTTTCGGTATGGCGGCACGACGGATGAAATTTTAATAGGTCAAATTCCGCGTCGTGAAATCCTACCGAGCTAAGCTTTTTGCTATGAAATCTTACGCCGCAAAAATTTAAATTTCGCTCGCCGCAAAAGATAAAATTTCGCGCAGCAAAAATCACGAAATTTTGCCTGCGATCAAAGCAAAAAGCGCATTTTTGCAAAGACGCAGCATTCTTGCAAAACGCGTAAATTTCGTCGCGACGATAGAATTTTTTCATAAAACTAGCTCCTAAATAAAACGGCGATTTTACAAAAATCTCTCTAAATTTACGCTTTTAAAGCCGCTACGAACGCCCTAATCTCCGCTTCTTGCAGCCTCTCAATCTCCTTGCCGATCGCAGCGCCGCGCAGATTGCGAGCGACATCCGCGGCGCAAACCAAGCTTTTAAATTTCTTATCCCAAATCCCAAGCCGCTTTGATGCTTGCACCCTACCTTTACAATATAGCCCGAGCCACTGCTTAAGCGGCATTTTTAGAGCGATTTTACATAGTCGCTCGTCGCTCACCCGCTTAAAAAACGGCTCGCTAAGTAGCCTTTTATAAAGAGAATTTAGCCCTAAATTTTTCAAAATTTTATCTTTATCTAATCCTAAAAAATTCAAAAACGCATATAAAAAAAACATTTCATTTCGCACGAAAGATTCGCCACGCTCTATGAATTTTATCAGCCGCTCATGCGTACGCGTATCAATCCGCAATCCAAAAACCCGCTCGTAAAGCCCTAGTTCTTGCATTAGCATCATTCCGTATCGGTGCGTAGGTGCACGGAAAAATTTAATCAGCTCTGCTTTAATGCGCTCGCAACTAAGATCGCTAGCGTCGATACTACGCATGAGCTCTAAGGTGCGAGGCTCGGCGCAAAGCTCAAATCTCGCGGCAAACTGCACCGCGCGATACACGCGCAAGCTATCCTCCACAAAAGTGTGCGGATCAACCACTCGCAAAATCCTCGCATGCAAATCCGCAAGCCCGCCGTAAAAATCGAGCACTTTACCGCTTATAGCGTCTATCATCATCGCATTGATCGTAAAATCGCGCCGCCTGCTAGCCTCATGTTCGTCCGTAGCCAAAGCGACACTGAAGCCCTTGTGTCCGATGCCCGTCTTGCTCTCGGTGCGCGGCAGCGAAACATCGAAATTTTTATATTTATAGACGAAGTAACTCTTGCCGACGCCCTGTGCGCCGAAGTCTTGCATAATTTGCTCGAAGCGGTGCGGATCCACATCGTAAAGCTCCACATCCACATCAGCGCTCGCCCGCCCCAAAAAATGATCGCGCACGCAGCCGCCTACCAGATATATGCGTGAGCTAAATTTTTTAAGATAATCTAAAAGCGCGATGAAATCGTCATTTTGATAGATTTTCAAGTCGGTTTTCGATACTTGCAAGCAAAAATTCCATAAATTTTAAATTTAGCTCCACACGCGCGTTCAAATCGCCCTTCTCAAAAGCGTTCAGCCCCTCAAAAAGCACTAAAATTCGCTCTTTTATCGCGCTCAAAAACTCCGCCTCGCTTGAAATTTTAAAATCTGCATTTGCGAGATATTTTGATTTGTAGCCCGCTTGAGGTTGTCTCGCAGCCCCGAAATGTCGCACTGCTTCAGGATGGCACGTGGCGGAATTTTTAGCACCAGAAGAAACAAAACTTCCCGCTTGCATATCCTGCGCGGCAGAATTACAAAGCTGCGGCGTGGCAAGCTCATCGTCTCGCGCCTCAGGCATAGTAAAATTCTGTGGCTGCGAAACGAAATTTTGCTGGCGCGCGGCAACATTGCGGATATTTAGCGCGGCGGAATTTTGAGCTTGAAGTGACGCTAAATCCTGCTTTTTAGAATGCGCTGTGCTGAAATAATCGTCAACTTCGTTTTCTTTGAAATCAGAGCCAGGCCCAAAATCGTCATTGCTTAGCTCCTTAAAATGCGCGCCTAAAATACGAGGCGTCAAATCTTGCTTACTTTGGGAGTCGTCATTCGTAGAATTTAGCGCTAATTCAAAATCTTTACTTTCGGCAGAGCTTTGCGCTATGCTTGCGTCCCTGCTTTGCGGCGAAGCAAACCCATTCATATCGCTACCTAAACTATCGTAAATTTCACCTGCGATGCCTGATAAATCACGCAAGCTTTCGTCAAATTTTGCGGCGGAGCTTTTTAAAATTTCATCGTTTATAAAGGTTGAATTTGTGGAATTTTTGCCACTTGCAGAAATGGAATTTATAAAATTTCCTCCATTTAAAGAGACGGAAACCACGGAATTTTGACCGCCTGCAAGATCAGAATTTTTAAAATTCTCCTCGCTGGAAAAAGTAAAATTTTCATCTTTTGCGGCAGATTTTTTTAAAGTAGCGTCCGCTGCAAATTTCACGCTGCTAGACGCAGAGCTCTTACTCGCCATGGAACTTGAACGATAACGATCTAGGGCGGAATTTAAAGCGTCCGATGAAACAAAGCGCGAAGTGGAATTTTTAGTATCTAAGGAAGTGAAATTTTGCGCATTTGATGAAGCGATATTCGGTGCAGATGTAGAATTTAAGGCATCAGGTGCAATGGGATCTGGCGTAAAAGAAGCGGGGCTTAAAGCATCCTGCGCTTCTGCTTCAGCGCTGTTTGCATTTGCAGCCCCCTCTTGCTGCGCCACCAAATCTTGCGCGCGCCTTTGTGCTTTCATCTCATTTACTGCTTCGATGATATCTTCCAGTTCATTTTCATACATCAATTAGCCACCTCTTAAATTCTGCTTGTTTGCGCGCATCGACGCTTAAAAAGCGCTCCAGCATCGCCATATTGACGCCCGAGCTTACCCGATGATTTAAATTTAGCCGCGCAAAAAGCACCGCCGCATCGCCATCTTGCGGATTATCGCGTAAAATACCGCGGCAAATCCGCATTGCGCCGTAGACATCGCCTTTTTTCTCAAGCTCCATAGCGTATGCTAGCGCGCCATTCAAAGCTAGCTCCTAAGCCTTAGCCGCGTAATCTGCGATGATTGAGCCGATCTCTGCAGTCGAGCAAATTTCTTTGGCATCGTACTGCGCGATGTCCTTGGTGCGGTATCCGTAGCGAAGCACGGCTCGTACGGCAAGCTCGATCGCTTCTGCCGCTTCATTCTCGCCGAATGCGTATTTCAGCATCATTGCAGCACTTAAGATCGTAGCGATCGGATTTGCGATCCCCTGCCCCGCGATGTCGGGCGCGCTGCCGTGGATCGGCTCGTAAATTCCTACCTTACCGCCGATACTTGCACTCGGAAGCAGCCCGATCGAGCCGCAGATCATGCTCGCCTCATCGCTTAAAATATCGCCGAACAAATTCTCCGTTAAAATCACATCAAACTGCGCAGGCGCCCGTACGAGCTGCATCGCAGCGTTATCGACGTACATAAACTCCAAATTTATCCCCGCATAATTTTTCGCTAGCTCGCTTACGACCTCGCGCCACAGCTGGCTTGTTTCAAGCACGTTGGCCTTATCCACGAGCGTTATCTTTTTATTGCGCAAAAGCGCGGCCTCAAACGCGACCTTAGCCACGCGCTCGATCTCAGAGACGTTGTAGCACATCGTATTTAGCGCGTCCTTTTCGTTTTTAACGCGCGGCTGCCCGAAATAAATCCCGCCCGTAAGCTCGCGCACCACCATTATATCGACGCCTTTGATGATCTCCGGCTTTAGCGTCGAAGCGTTTATCAGCTCATCAAAAATCATCGCAGGACGCAGATTTGCAAACGCTCCAAGCTCTTTGCGAATTTTTAGCAGTCCGCTTTCCGGGCGCAGTTCGCGCGGCAGGCCGTCCCATTTAGCGCCGCCGATCGCACCAAAAAGCACCGCATCGCTCGATTTAGCGGTATTTAGCGTCTCATCTGGAAGCGGAACGCCCATAATATCGATCGCCGCGCCGCCCATCAAGCGGTAGTCAAAATTTAGCTCGAAATTAAATTTATGGCTTACGGCATCGAGCACCTTGATCGCTTCTTCGATGATCTCAGGACCGATTCCGTCGCCTTTTATCACGCATACGTCGTATTTTTTCATCCAAATTCCTTACAAGTTTATCTTTGTTTTTGCGTAATTTATCGCTCCGCCCGCGTCGAGTAGCTTTTGCATAAACTCGGGTATCGCGCCGAATTTATACTGAGTTTTTTGGGTTAAATTTTTAATTACGCCGCCCTTTAGATCGATGCTAAGCTCGTCGCCCTGCGCGATCTTATCCGTCTCGTCGCATTCGAGGATCAAAAAGCCCGTGTTGAAGCTGTTTCGATAAAAAATCCTAGCGAAGTTTTTTGCGATCACGCATGAAATCCCGGCGGCCTTAAGCGCCATCGGAGCGTGCTCTCGCGAGCTGCCGCAGCCGAAATTTTTCCCCGCTACGATGATGTCGCCGCGAGCTATTTTGGACGAAAAATCCCTGTCCGCATCCTCCATAATGTGCGTCGCAAGCACCGCCGCATCGGAGGTATTTAGGTAGCGCGCCGCGATAATAATGTCGGTGTCGATATCATCGCCGAATTTCCATACTTTTGCCATATTTCCGCCTTAAATTTTAAAATAGATGCACGATTTTACCGACAAATTTATTAAAATCCGCTCAATCGCTCCGATGTGAGGGCGGAATTCCTCGCTTAAAATTTGGGGCTAAATTTAAGCGCAAGGGCGCAAAGATAGGAAGTTTAGAGGCGTTAAATTTTAAATCGGCGGCGTAAAGGGCGGAATTTCGGCGCGCTAATTTTCGTCTTGCGAACGCGGAATTTTAGCGGGTAGTCTTAAATTTAGCTAAAAATATAACCTAAATTTTAAAATTTAGCCTAGTTTCTAGAATTTCAAAAATTATTGAATTTAGATAGTTTGCACCGCATATAAGCAAAAATAAAGAGCGTTTCGGTATAATCCAATTTTCCAAAACCAAATACACAACGACACAAGGAGATTTTATGGCGAGCCCAAAAGACGCCTTAAGCCCCATCGAGCAATTTTTCGACGATAATCAAAAAAGCTACATCACCTACGAAAGACTGATAAAATTTTTCGATAAAGCCCCCACCGCGACGGCCGTTAAGAAAGTCGAAGCGCTTACGAAAAAATTTGACGTCGAGCTGATCTCCGCCGCAGAAATCTCCAAAATCAAAAATTTAGAGGACGCGAAACTCAAAGAAGCCACGCAAAAAAAGCTACTGGACGAGGGCTGGGACGAGGAGTTTGACCTATCCAGCGACGTTGAGCTTTTGGAGTGGAGCCGTTCGGACAGCCCTGTGCGGATGTATCTGCGCGAAATGGGACAGATCCCGCTGCTAACCAAAGAAGAGGAGATCGAGATCAGCAAAAAAATCGAGCTCGGCGAGGACATCATCATCGACGCGTTTTGCTCGGTGCCGTACTTAATAGACTTCATTTTAGACTATAAAGAGCCGCTTATCAACCGCGAGCGCCGCGTAAAGGAGCTTTTCAAAAGCTTTGACGACAGCGACGAAGAGGGTGAAGAGGAGGACGAAGAGGAGTTGTCGGAGGATGATTACGATGATGAGGAGGATGAGGAGAGCGCGGACGAGGCGAAGCAAAGGCGATCCAAAAAGAACGATAAGCGCGCTCTAAAGGTCATCGAAAGCTTCAAGGCTCTTGAAAAAGCAAAAAAAGACTGGATGAAATTTGCCGAGAAAAACGCCGAAGCGATTAAGCAGAGCAAAGGAATTTTATCGAAGCTGAACTTGGCGTTTAAAAAGAAAATTTTAAAAGAAAAACTCATGGATCTGGGTCCAACCAGCAAGCTCATCACCGAGATCGTAAAATCGATGGAGACCGCGCTAAAAAGCGACGAGGGCTTTGAAAAGGAGCTCAAACGCTTAGAGTACAAGCTGCCGATGTTTAGCGCCGAACTGCGCGAAAATCACAAAAAAATCCTAAAAGATATCACAAAGCTTAGCAAAGACGACATCATCGCGCGCGTGCCGGAAGCTACGATGGTCTCGACCTACGTCGATATAAAAAAGCTCTTTTTGACAAAAGAAGCGAGCAAAAAAAGCTTTAATCTCGAACCCGAGCGGCTGAAAGAAATTTTAGAGCAGATCAAGCGCGGCAAGCGCATCAGCGACAATGCAAAGGCACGCATGGCGAAGTCCAACCTGCGCCTGGTCGTCTCCATCGCCAAGCGCTACACCAACCGCGGACTGCCGTTTTTAGACCTCATCCAGGAGGGCAATATCGGGCTTATGAAGGCGGTGGATAAATTTGAATACAAGCGCGGATATAAATTTTCGACCTACGCGACGTGGTGGATCCGCCAAGCGATATCGCGCGCCATCGCCGATCAAGCGCGCACGATCCGCATCCCGATCCATATGATCGAGACGATAAATCGAATTAATAAAATCACGCGCAAATATATGCAAGAAGGCGGCAAGGAGCCCGATATCAACGTCATCGCGCAAGAGGTAGGCCTTAGCGTCGATAAGGTAAAGCAGGTCATCAAAATCACAAAGGAGCCGATCAGCCTAGAAGCGCCGATCGGAAACGAGGACGACGGCAAATTCGGCGATTTCGTCGAAGACAAAAGCTCGGTTTCGCCGATCGAGCAAATTTTAAAATCCGACCTAAAAGAGCAGATCAACGACATCTTAGAGCAACTCAACGACCGCGAGCGCACGGTGATCCGCATGCGATTCGGATTGCTTGACGACGAGAGCGACCGCACGCTTGAAGAGATCGGTAAGGAGCTCAATATCACTCGCGAGCGCGTCCGCCAGATCGAAAGCTCGGCGATCAAAAAGCTAAAGCACCCAAAGATCGGCCGCAAACTCAAAACCTATATCGAGAGCTAGAGCAAAACGCCGATATAATTTACTCTTTGAACGCCCGGCAAATTTAAAATTCATTAGATAGCTGGGCTTTGGCGTCGGTATGATTGATTTTAAAAACACGACAAAAATTTAAATCCGCTAATATCCAAGCTGGAATCGTCAATAATGTATTTTTCAGCCTAAATTTTATCAGGCGGAGCACAAATCAAGGCATAGTAAAATGTAGCAGTGCTTTGAATACCGATTTTGAGATGCTTAAGGTTTAAAGTCCGTAAGTTTCAAACTCCAACAGAGTAAATTTACACATTGCCGAATGGACGCACTCCATGGGTGATAGCCAGTTTCAAACCTCATCGGAGATAATTTACACTTTGCTTGGCAGATAAGCTCAAGCAATTTTTTTTCATCTGAGTTTCAAACTCCAGTGGAGGGAATTTACACGTTATTTCGATTTTGCTGATGCTTTTATTTACGATGGTTTCAAACTCCAGTGGAGAGAATTTACTCGCTCCTCAAGGAGTGCGTAGATGTGGGGGATCGAGTTTCAAACTCCAGCGGAGGAAATTTACACCCAAGCTTTCATTAAAGCTAGAGCAACTTTACGAGTGTTTCAAACTCCAACGGAGAAATTTACACGGTGAAGCTTTTGCTCAAACTAATAATCCAACTTGTTTCAAACTCCAACGGAGAAATTTACACATGGCTAGAATGAATAGATGGTTCTTAGGTGTTCCGTTTCAAACTCCAACGGAGAAATTTACACCAGGATTTTTTTAACGAAAATCAAGGGCAGAAGTTGTTTCAAACTCCAACGGAGAAATTTACACCAAGCTACGCAAGCAGCGCGAGGAGCTTGAATACGGTTTCAAACTCCAACGGAGAAATTTACACTCACAAACATTTACAGTATCACCAGACTCAACTAAGTTTCAAACTCCAACGGAGAAATTTACACTACGATGTCTATGTGAATTATCTTAACTCAAACTGTTTCAAACTCCAACGGAGAAATTTACACTATGTTCGGATAGCATAGATAGCAAAATTTACAGCTCCGTTTCAAACTCCAACGGAGAAATTTACACAGATCATTCTAAGCGTCTTTACTCGCACCGACAAGTTTCAAACTCCAACGGAGAAATTTACACTAGCCACGATGCTAGCGCAGGAGTTTTGTCTGATAGTTTCAAACTCCAACGGAGAAATTTACACCTGGATCTATTTGCGAAATGAGCGAAGCAGAAATTTGTTTCAAACTCCAACGGAGAAATTTACACAGCGTTAGAAATTCTATTTTTCCAGGCTATGAATATTGAAGTTTATATTCCTGCTCCTTAAATTTAGATAAATGGCAAAAGCAGTTTAAAATAAAACGCCGTATTTGCGGTGTTTTGCAAATCTTAGCCAAAGCTTCATCTGCGTATTTATAAAATTCCGACTAAAACCAGGTAGCACGATTTAACGGCACAAAAGCCGCCGCCGTTTCGGCGTGCAATCATTCCGCCTCGCACCATCTAGCTGGTTTACTGCGCGCCGACAAACCGGCACTCGGTACCGGCAAGCTTTGGCACACGCTCAATCGCATCCCGCCGCCATACTGCCGTACTCGCAATCGCAGCACCCATAAATTTGCCGCATTGCCGTGCTGGCAACTGCAATACTATCTAAATTTACCGCTCCGCCGTGCCGTCTCGCTTAAAATTTACCTTCTGTAGCCAAGGGTGTGCTGGATAACACGACGTCGGTATTTTTGTCTTGCTCTAAATTTACCTTCCGTAGCACCGCTAAATTTAGCCGCGCCGCAAGCTGCGCTTTCTAAGATAGCTGTAAATCCAAGCTCCAAGCACCAAAACCGCCCCAAGGCAATACATATAAAATGCAGCGCCGTTTTCATACTCCACATCCTGCGCGGTAAAGACCTGCTGCGACATTTCGGGGTTTCGCGCCGCCTCGTCCGCGATCTGAGCCATCACCTTATCATCATGCACGCCAAGCGTGATCTTTCGCAGCTCGATGAAATTCGTCCGCTTATCCAGATGCCTGCCGCTGCGACCCGTGACGTAAACGCTATGCGAATAGAAATTTAGATAGTAAAATCCCGCGTCGTCTTTAAAAAGCTTTTCCGAGATCTGCCGCACGGCGCCCTTAAACGGATTGTCGCCCGCCCTTTTTAGCGCGCTTAGCCTACTGCCATCTGCGCCAAATTTATAATAAACGTACCAAAATGCGTCCTTGAGCCAGCCTTCGGTACCGCTAGCGCGCGGGCGATTTAAAATTTTATCCTTGCTTAGATAAAATATGCCGTTTTTGCTCGCAAACAGCATGTATTCCTGATGCCCGCTCTGAAAATTTAGCGGCGTATAGGGCTCGTTTGCAGCTTCAAACCTCTCGCCATCCATAAACACCGCGCCCGTAGCGGGATCATAAAGAAACTCTATGCCGGCGTTTGGCTCCGCGAGATACATCTGCTCGCTAGGCGTGAAATTTAGCCTCTCGCCGCCCTTATAAACGCTGCGTCCGTCGCTCAGCCACCGATCGGCCGGGCGAAAGTGCGCGGGCAGCTCGGAGCCGTCTTCGTATATGATTTTTCGCCTTATCTGTTTTAGATTTTTTACGTCCGCGCCCTCTAAAATTTTACCCTCGTAAAATACTCGCTCGCCGTCTGTGGCCACATAAGGGCTCTCGGTCAGTGGCGAGATAGGCGCGCTAGTATCAAGTCTAGCGTATGGGTAGTTGTACTCCTGCGGCCATTTTGAGAGCCCGAACGCATGTAAAAACACTTTATAAATGTAGCTTATTGCGCCGCCCGTGCGCTGCGTGACGTCCGAGCAGAAGTAGCTCACGCGTCCGTCGCTGTAGTAGCGGGAGCCGATCTTTTGCGTGCGCGCGGGATCCAGTCCCGACATCTTGCGAGCGCCGCAAAATACGCTACTAGCGTCCATACCGACGTTTGTGTAGGAGTATCTGCCGGTATCAAGCGCGCGAAAGCTCGCCGCGTCCGCGCCGCCCTCCAGCTCGTAAGGAGCGAGATTCCAAGAGCGTAGATAAATTTTACCGCCGATGTTGTAGTAATCACTGCTGCCGATCCTTTGCGCGTCCGCGGGCAGCTCGCGCGAGCGGTCATACACCGATAGCTCATAGATGAAAACGAGCGAGACGAAGAGCGGCACGAAAAGTACCGCAAAGAGTAGCTTTAGCGCCTTTTTATCAAATTTGCTTAAATTATTCGCCTTTTTCATAAGGCAATTATATATCTTGCCAGTTTAAAACGTTAGAAATTTAAAAGCGTTTGCAGGGAAATTTTAAAATTTAGGTGCGGTAAATTTGGCGGCGAAAAGCCGCAGGTAAATTTACAAAGCCCCATCAAATTTGACGCCAAAACCTCAGCTCAAATTTACCCGCACCCGCGGAACTACGCAAGCTCCGCGCAAATTTAACTTAGTACCCCTCAAAATGCTTGGTCTTTGGCAGCACCAAATTTAGCGTAATGCCGATGAGCGCACCAAGTCCCACGCCGCTAAAGCTCATCGCGCCAAAATCCAGCACCATGCCGCCGATCGCGCAGACGAAGATGAGCGCGACGATGATCATATTGCGCGGCTCGGCTAGATCCACGCCGTTTTTGATCAGAGTCTCCATGCCCACGCTGGCGATGATACCGAAAAGCAGCAGCATAATGCCGCCGATGACGGGAGCTGGGATCGTGGAGAGCGCGGCGCCGAGCTTGCCCACGAAGGCTAGCAGTATCGCAGTAAGCGCGGCAAAGGTCATGATAGCGGGATTATAGGCCTTCGTGATGCTGACCGCGCCCGTGACTTCGGAGTAGGTGGTGTTCGGCGGACCGCCGAAGCAGCCTGCTAGCGACGTCGCGAGTCCGTCGCCCAGAAGAGTGCTTTTAAGCCCCGGATTTTTTAGGAAATTTTCCTTCGTGACGTTGCTGATCGCAAGCATATCGCCGATGTGCTCGATCGCGGGCGCGATAGCGATAGGCACCATGTAAATTACCGCTTCTAGCTTAAAAACTGGCGCGGTGAAGCTCGGAACTGCAAACCACGGCGCGTTTAAAATCGGCGTAAAATCCACGATCCCGACAAACAGCGACGCGCAGTATCCCGCCGCGATGCCGCAAAGTATCGGCACGAGGCGCAGCATGCCGCGGCCAAACATCATAACGACGATAACCGCTGAGAGCGAGATGAGCGCGATAGTAAGCGACTGCCCCTGCGTATATAGCGCCTCTTTGCCCTTGCCCATGACCATATTTACGGCTGCGGGCGAGAGGATGAGGCCGATCGTCATGATGACTGGTCCCACGACCACGGGCGGTAAAATTTTATGCAAAAAGCCCTCGCCTTTTAGCCTAATAAGCAGGCTTAGAACCACATAAAAAAGTCCCGCCGCGATCACCCCGCTCATAGTCGCGGCAATGCCCCACTCTTTCACACCAAAGCTAAGCGGCGCGATGAACGCGAAACTAGACGCGAGAAAGATCGGCGGGACGTGTTTACGCGTGATGAGCTGAAACAAAAGCGTGCCGATACCCGCCGTAAACAGCGCCACGGACGTATCAAGCCCCGTCAAAATCGGCACCAGCACGAGTGCGCCGAACGCGACGAATAGAAACTGCACGCCGACGAGAGCGTCGCGTAGCCTGAGATTGTAGCCTTCGTATTTTTCCATCTTCTCCTCTTTTATCTTTGCGGCTCATCTCGCGAGCGTCTTTAACGGAGCTAGCAAAAATTTAGCTTGATAGGCTATATGCCTTATCTTCGCTAAATTTTTACGTCGCAACCCTTAAATCCATCTCGCGATCCTTCGCCTTGGCTCCTGTATTAAAATTTATAATACACCGACATTCTGTAAAATTTAACTTGCTGCAGTCGCGGACGAATAACCCGCTCCTTTGCAAGCACTGAAAATTTATCGAAACTACACATCATCTGTATTGAATATTTTCAAAATTTATGCCTTTCCGCCTCGTCTAAAGAAAAAATACCACGCCTTAATTTTTAAATCTGACACATCAAAAATTTTGACCTACCCGGTTGCAGACGAGCAGTCCGCTCCACTCTCCGCTGCCAACCACCGACGGCTGCAAGCAGAACGAAGCAGTAGCGCTTCCAAACTACCTGCGATCCACCTTAATATTTTAAAATTTTAGCCTCTTTTTAAAATTTTACGACCTTGCTTTAAAATTTCGCGCTCAAGCTTAAAACTAAATTTCAAATCAAAGCCGCGTAAACAGATCCAAACAAACAACGACCAAAATTCGCAAACCAGCAACTAAATTTCACAAACATAGCGGATAAATCAAAACCTATGCAAGCCGAATCCGCCACTAAAATTTAGCGAGAGAATTCCGTCGTACGGCTATTTTTTGCGCAGCAGGTCCTTTAGGCTCGCCCTTACATCCTTGCCACGCAGAATTTGCGCGACCTCGGTAGCGATCGGAGCGTAGATCTTGTGCTTTGCCGCGATATTTACGACCGCTTCGGTCGTAGCCACACCCTCGGCGACCTCGCCCAACTCGCGCAGAATTTCTTCGAGCCCTTTGCCGCGCGCAAGCCCTAGTCCCACGCGGTAGTTTCGCGATAGCGCACTCGAGGCAGTCAAAAACAGATCGCCCACGCCACTTAAGCCCAAAAAGGTCTCGTCCCGCGCACCGAAAAACTTGCCGAAGCGCGCGATCTCTACGATGCCGCGCGCGATCAAGCTCGCTCTAGCGTTATTGCCGAGCTCGAGCCCATCGCAAACGCCGCTAGCGATGGCGATGACATTTTTATACGCGCCACACACCTCTGCGCCGATGATATCGCCACTCGTATAGGTCTTGATGTAGGCAGGGAAGGCACTTGCGAAAAGTTCGGCTAGATTTTCGTTACACGAGCTTACGACGAGCGCGCAAGGCAGCTTCTGCATGACTTCAGTGGCAAACGACGGACCTGATAGATAAACGAGATTGCCGCGCGCGACATACGATTCAAAAATTTCGTTTAAAAACCTACCGCTTGCCGCGTCGATACCCTTGGAGGCGACTAGAATTTTTTGATTTTTGTAGGTGAAATTTTGATCCAGCCACTGCGCGGTTTGTTGTGCCGCGAGCGCAAAAACGAGCGCTTCGCACTCCAGAGCCTCGCTCACGCTTACAAAATGCGGAATTTGCCTTGGCGTGCGCGAAGTGATGACACATTCGTTTTTCGCGCTAAGCGCGTCAAAAAGCGCGCTACCCCATTTGCCCGCGCCGATAACCGCGATTTTCATTATGTTCCTTTTTAAAAATTTATTCACAAATTTGCGGTTTTTCAAATTTCATTCTATTGAAATTCCCGCTCTTTGAAAATTTAGCCCAAAAGCGCCTACATGAGCCTGTGCAAACGCTAGCCGAAGCCACGCTTTAAAATTCACTTTTTGAAATTTTATCTCGTTAAAATTTCGTCTCGTTAAAATTCTGCGCTTTTGAAATTTACTCAGCAAAAACTTCGCTTTTTAAAATTTACCTCGCTAAAATTTCATACTTTTAAGGTTTTGCTCTTCCGCCAAAAAACACTTTCACAAAAGGCACGGCAGTGAACGAATGAGGATTTTGAAACTCCATTATACGTTTTAAATTTCACTCACGCATCGCCGAGGCAAATCAAATTTTTAAAAATTTTACTCAGACGCTTAAGCGCAAATCGCGCTTTTAAATCCGCTTAAATCTATCAAGGCGTGCTTTGAGCCTAGATGATCTTGCGGTCGCTCGCCACGTTATCGTTTGGCGCACGGTTTGGGGCACGCGCATCCGACGCAGCGATTGATTAAATTTAGCCTACACATTGGCTTGCCACTAAAATTCGACCCTGCGTATTCGATCCTATCCGCGCACCCCGAGCTTCCGTTCTCGCTCTCGCAAACAGAGCAATTTTACGCATTCCCTGAGAGCTTTGCCGCGCTTTGACGATAGCCGTAAGTAAAATTCCTAACGGGTGCCTTCTTAAATCCCTCCGTCGCAGACCGACACTTGATGCAAACGGCCCGCACGAGAAAAAACGAACTCAAAAGAACAAAACGTGTGCGAGGCAGAGCGGATAGCCGCCGAGATCGCGCCGAATGAAATTATAACACGCAAAAGCCTTCGCCATTGGCGCGTGAAAGCTTTAGCTCGAAGCAAAACGCCGCGAGCGGATTTAAAATTTTACCCCAGAGGCTTTATCTATCGCATGCTCCCCGCCGCCTTTAATTCGCCGCCGCAGAAGCTG
Organism: uncultured Campylobacter sp.; assembly: GCF_938045205.1. Lineage (GTDB taxonomy): Bacteria > Campylobacterota > Campylobacteria > Campylobacterales > Campylobacteraceae > Campylobacter_B. The sequence goes on along the minus strand of NZ_CALIMY010000101.1, from coordinate 16,394 downwards.
CGAAATCAGCCTAGCTTCTGTTTCAGAAGCTCGTTTACTTTCGCGGGGTTAAACGCGCCCTTGCCCTCTTTCATCACTTGGCCTACGAAGAAGCCGAATAGCTTGTCCTTGCCGCCGCGATAGTCCGCGACCTTGTCTTCGTTCGCGCCCATCACGCGCGCTATGATCTGCAAAATCGCGCCGTCGTCGCTTACCTGCCTCAAGCCAAGCTTATCGATGACCGAGCTTACGGCCTCGTCGTGCTCCATTAGATAATCAAGCACCTCTTTGGCGGCCTTTTGAGATACGGCGCCGCCTTCGATCGCGCTTAAAAGCTCGCTCATCTTCGCGCTACCTACGGGCGAATCCTCAATCGTAACGCCGTTTTTGAGCCTGCCCGCAAGCTCGACGGTAAGCCAGCTGACGCAGAGTTTGGGCTCGTGCCCCGCCGCGATCAGATCCTCAAAAAATCGCGCGTTTTCGTAGGTCGAGATTATGATCTCGGCATCCTTCTCTTTAACGCCCAGCTCGCAGACGTAGCGGGCCTTTTTCTGATCCGGCAGCTCGGGGATATGCTGCGCAGCAGCCAGCATCTCGTCATCCACGATCACGGTTAGCAGGTCAGGATCGGGGAAGTAGCGGTACTCGGCGCTGTCTTCTTTACTACGCATCGGTTTGGTGATAAACTTAGCGGTGTCGAAAAGGCGGGTTTCTTGCACGACCTCTTGATCATATTTGCCGTCCTGCCACGCTTCGATCTGACGCTCAATCTCGAACTCGATCGCCTTTTGGATAAATTTAAAGGAGTTTAAATTTTTAATCTCCACGCGCGTGTAGAGCTTTTGCTCGCCTTGCGGACGGATACTGACGTTTACGTCGCAGCGAAACGAGCCTTCTTGCATATTTGCGTCGCTGATATTTAAAAAGCGCAAAATGCTGTGGAGTTTTTTTAGATACGCGACCGCCTCGTCCGCAGAGCGCATATCGGGCTCGCTTACGATCTCCAAAAGCGGCGTGCCGGCGCGGTTTAGATCGACCAGGCTGCGCGAGCTTTCGTGGTTATTCTTGCCCGCATCCTCCTCTAGGTGCGCGCGCGTAATGCCGATGCGCTTGCTCTGTCCGTCCGCGGCTATGAAAAGCTCGCCGTGCTCGACGATCGGGATCGTCCACTGCGAAATTTGATACGCCTTGGGGAGGTCGGGATAGAAGTAGTTTTTGCGGTCGAATACCGACTTGCGATTGATCGTCGCATTGACGGCGGTGCCGAAGCTGATAGCTTTTTTAACCGCTTCCTCGTTTAGCACGGGAAGAGCGCCCGGAAGCGCTAGGCAGGTCGGGCAGACGTGCGAATTCGCCTCGTCGCCGAAGCTCGTGGGGCAGGAGCAGAAAATTTTGGTTTTGGTATTTAGCTGGCAGTGTACCTCTAGGCCGATCACGGTTTCAAACATTAATTTAACCTTTTAGAATAAAAATTTCGCGTAATTTTACAATTTTTTGCTTTAATACTCGCTTGTAGCGGCACACGGCGTGGCTAAATTTTAAAATTTAATCGGATAGATTTTACTCGCCGCCGCTAAGGAGCTTTTCTTTCAGATCGAAAACATCGACCATTAAGCAGGTGATGATGACGCATATCACGCCCGGCGCGGTGCAGATGAAGAGGAATTTTAACCCCAAAAAATAAAATGACGGATAGGCAAAAAAGACGAATGCGCCGACGAAGATCAATCCGAACGACGCACCCACGAGGAAGTATAAGAAATTTCGCTTAAAATTAATGCTCATCGACGATCACGGCGCCCGCTAGATAAACGTAGCTTAAAACCATGAAAATAAAAGTCTGCAAAATCGCCATAAAAGTAAGCAGCGCAAACGGCACCATCGGCACTAGCGCAGGAGCGAGAGTAAGCATAACGAGCAGGAAGGTATCGTCGCCTTTGATATTACCGAAAAGTCGGAAAGAAAGCGATACGACGCGCGAAAAATGCGAGACGATCTCTATGACGAACATAAACGGCGCTAGGATTTTCACCGGGCCCATAAAGTGCTTTAGGTAGTTGATCACGCCATGCTCGCGAACGCCCTCAAAATGGTAATACAACCAAACGCAAAGCGTAAGCGAAAGGGTTAAATTTAAACTCGCGCTCGGCGACTCAAAGCCCGGCACCAAGCCGATAACGTTACTAAAAAATATCACAAATCCCAATGTTGCGATTAGCGGAAGATATTTTTTGGCTTGTTCCTCGCTGCCCATAGCGTCCTTACCGATCGTTAGTACGCCGCTTAGGTAGGCTTCGGCGATATTTTGCATGCCGTGTGGTACAAGCTGAAGCGAGCGAGTGGAGCAAAGCGCGACGGCTACGATGATAGCGACGACCAAAAAGAAGTAAAAAAGGTAGATAAAAGTGTGGTCGTAAGAAATTAAACCGCCGAAAAGGAAAATGTCTTTTAGCATAAAAACCCTTGATCGTTAAAATTTGAGGCGTATTTTACACTTCTATTCGTTAAAGTATATTTAAATTTGCGTCAGCGAGTAAAATTTTGAGCTTTGCGAGTTCTCACACCGCTTACTTGCCTAGCACTTTCGTCTAGCTTACGCGCCATTTATGCGGGAATTTTGCGTTTTTTTAGCATTTAACTTCACATTTTCAGCATTTCAGCAAATGACAAAATTTTAGCTGGTAACTACGGAATTTGCAGCTATACTGTTAATACTATTTTTGCAAAATAGAATTTATCTGGCACATACGGCGAAGCTCTAAGCCGGCTGGCGGTAAAATTTGTGTTTAAAGATACGAAAAGCACGATAAAATTTACCGCGATGGCACCGCGATAAATTCCAAGAATTCCAAGAATTCCAAGAATTCCAAGAATTCCAAGAATTCCAAGAATTCCACTCAGCTCAAAAAAATCATAGTTAAAATTTAGCAAACTCAGGACTTGATTGCTAAAATTTTATAAAATTTATATAAAAACCTTGACATCCCGCCACTCAATGTTGTATAATACTAGCAATCTTATAGAAAGAGTGCTAAAAGTGAAAACGAATAAACGTGATATGATCCTGGAATCCATCATTTCCGCCTATCTCGATAGCAACACCCCGATCGGATCTTCCGAGCTGGGTGAGCGTATGGGCGTAGCGATGTCCGCGTCTAGCATTCGAATTTATTTTAAGCGCTTAAGCGATGAGGGGGCTTTGACGCAGCTTCATGTAAGCGGTGGTAGAATCCCCACAGTTGCGACGATGCAGGATTACTGGCGCGCTAGACTTAGCTTCGACGATGAGTTAAAAATAGACGATGCTCGCGAGCTAGAAGCGGTGCTTGAGGATTTTGAAATTTACTGTATGATTTTCAACGCCGAAAACGAAGCCCTAAGTGAAGTCATCAATCACGATGATCGTTTCATAATCCTTACATTTAGAACGGATGAGATTATCTTAAAATACGATTTTAGAGTTTTTAAATTCCTATCAAATTTAATAGGAATTTCACTCGGAGATTTGGAGCTAGCTTCGATGCAGATCGGTCTGCGCGAGCTTAGCACCAAGATCAGGGAGCTAAAAAATTCTAAAATCGAATTTCTTTGTAACGAGGTCGTGGCGTATAAAATTTTCAAAGACGAGCGGTTTAAAATTTTACTCAACCCCTCGATCGCCGTAAATTTTACGAAAAATTTGATCTTCGCGCCCTACTTCGAGCACGGATTTATGGGGATCAAACGCCCCGTAAAATTCGAAGGTGAGGACGCTACGATGATCTGCGCAGGCAGCGTTTACGAGAATTACGAGAAATTTTTTAACTACGCTAAAGGAGTAGCATGAGCCATAAATTTAAAGAGCACGGCGATAAAAACGCAGCGTGCGATAGTGAAGAAAAAGAGGTTTGCGAGCAGTGCGCGTCAGAGGCGAGCGAGCCGCAAGAGGCGCAGACATGCGACGATACCGATGCGCAGATACAAAAGCTTCAAAACGAGCTGAGTGAGATCACCGATAAATTTTACCGCGCCAATGCGGATTTTGAAAATCTCAAAAAACGTTTGGAAAAAGAAAAAGATAGCGCTGTTGCTTACGCTAGCGAGAGCTTTGCAAAAGATCTGCTGCCTATTATCGACGCGCTTGAGGAAGCCGCCAAAATTGATGTGGAAGGTAATGAGCTTGCGGATAAAATCGAAGTTGGTGTAAAACAATGTCTAAGCCTTTTTACAAAGACTTTTGAAAAATACGGTATCGTTCCGATAGCGACGGACGGGGGATTTGATCCTAGCGTGCATAACGCCATCTCGATGATCGAGGCGGAGGGTGCAAACTCGGGCGATATAGTTCAGGTCTATCAAAAAGGCTATATGTATAAGCAGCGCGTTTTGCGTGCCGCTATGGTAGTGGTGGCGAAATAATCGTCCAAATTTTAAAATTTTAAATTCAACACAAAGGATAACAAATGGCAAAAGTCATAGGCATCGACCTAGGAACAACAAACTCGTGCGTAAGCATATTTGAGCGTGGCGAGAGCAAGATCATACCGAACAAAGAGGGTAAAAACACCACTCCGTCGGTAGTCGCTTTCACTGACAAAGGCGAGGTTTTAGTAGGCGACAGCGCCAAGCGCCAAGCAGTCACCAACCCAGAAAAAACGATCTACTCGATCAAGCGCATCATGGGTCTTATGATGAATGAGAAAAATGCGCAGGAGGCCAAAAAGCGCCTACCGTATAAAATCATCGACCGAAATGGCGCGTGCGCGGTAGAGATCGCGGGCAAGGTTTATACGCCGCAAGAAATTTCAGCCAAGGTGCTAATCAAGCTAAAAGAGGACGCTGAGGCGTTTTTGGGCGAGCCCGTCGTAGATGCGGTCATCACCGTGCCTGCATATTTCAACGACAGCCAAAGAAAGGCGACGAAAGAAGCAGGAACAATCGCGGGCTTAAACGTGCTTCGTATCATCAACGAGCCGACCGCAGCGGCGCTTGCGTATGGACTGGATAAAAAAGAATCCGAAAAGATCGTAGTTTACGATCTGGGCGGCGGTACATTCGACGTAACCGTGCTAGAAACCGGCGATAGCGTTGTAGAAGTTTTAGCTACCGGCGGTAATGCATTTTTGGGCGGCGATGATTTCGATAACAAACTGATCGACTTTTTAACCTCAGAATTTCAATCTGAAACAGGCATCGACTTGCGCGGCGACGTCATGGCCATGCAGCGTCTAAAAGAGGCTGCGGAAAACGCCAAAAAAGAGCTAAGCAGCGCGATGGAAACGACGGTAAATTTACCTTTCATCACTGCTGATGCCACCGGTCCAAAGCACCTAATGAAAACCATCACTAGAGCTAAATTTGAAAGTATGATCGATTCTTTGGTAGATGAGACCATAAGCACTCTCAAAAAGGTCGTAAGCGATGCAGGTCTTAGCATGAACGACATAAAAGAGGTCGTCATGGTTGGCGGCTCGACGCGCGTGCCACTCGTGCAAGAGGAGGTCAAAAAGGCTTTCGGCAAGGAGCTAAATAAGAGTGTGAACCCTGACGAAGTCGTAGCGATCGGCGCGGCGATCCAAGGCGCCGTCATCAAAGGCGACGTAAAAGACGTGCTACTACTCGACGTCACTCCGCTAAGCCTCGGCATTGAAACCCTAGGTGGCGTGATGACCAAGATCATCGAGAAGGGAACTACGATACCTACGAAAAAATCTCAAACCTTCTCGACAGCAGAGGATAACCAAAGCGCCGTTACGATCAACGTCTTGCAGGGCGAGCGCGAGTTTGCGAAGGACAACAAATCGCTAGGAAATTTCAATCTTGAAGGCATCATGCCAGCTCCTCGCGGCGTGCCGCAGATCGAGGTGGAATTTAATATCGATGCGAACGGAATTTTAACCGTTTCGGCAAAAGACAAAGCCACCGGCAAAGCAACCGATATCCGCATCACCGGCTCAAGCGGCTTAAGCGACGCCGAGATCGATAAGATGGTAAAGGACGCCGAGCTTCACAAAGAGGAAGACAACAAGCGCAAAGAAACCGTCGAGGCACGCAACCAAGCCGATGGCATTGCACATCAAACCGAAAAGAGCCTAAGCGAGATGGGCGAGAAGGTACCGGGTGATCTACGCGCTAAGATCGAGGGCGCACTAAATGATCTAAAAGCCGTGCTAAAGGATGAAAACGCGAGCAAGGAAGCGATAAACTCTAAAGTAGAAGCCCTAAGCAAGGTCGCCGAGGATCTATACAAGGCTGCCAGCGCAAATCAAGGTGCGCAAGGCGGATCGCAAAGCAGCGGTGCAAACGGCGGCAAAAAAGACGACGACGTCATCGACGCCGAAGTCGAATAGCTCGCTCGCGCAAAGTGAAATTTTATAGCCGCGCGCTCGGTAGTTTTGCCTGCGCTTGAAAAGTAATTTTACCGGCGCGCGGCAGAAGCGACCCCATAAACCGCACATAAAATTTCATAGCTTCACAGACTCGGGCGTTTTTCATACGCCCGAGCTTAACTGCTACTTCAAATTAAATTCCCAACAAACTAAAATTTTGAGTCACACATAAATACTACTAAATTTTGCGCTGTATAAATACCGCTAGACATTAAAGTATATCCGAATGCGACTGAAATTTCTCCGTGCCGATCTCAAATATAGCTGAAATTTTAAGCCTATCGCCTACAAACGAAGCTGCGATAAATTTAAACGTATGGCTAGAAAGTAAAAAATGTATCATAAAAAGACGCGGTAAAAAGCGCCCGCTAAATTTTAGAGGCAAAAGAGCTAAATTTAAAGGCGCGCAGATTGATTTATGAAAAAGCAAAAGCCCAAAGGCGGCGATTCGCCTTTGGGCTTTAAATTTAGCCTTATTTAGCTAGAGCTAATTCTTGCGAGTATTCGCATCAGGGGTGAAAAGCGGCTTATTTAGCAGCTTGAAATCGCCCACGAACTTCTGCCCCTTCTCGCTAGTGATCCATTTAATGAAGCGCTGCGCGTTTTCGTAGTCGGCTTTTGGGCAGTGCTTCGGATTGACCGCGATTACGGAGTAAAAATTCTTCAGATCGTTATCGCCTTCGTTGATGATAACCATATCGGGATTGCCCTTTTTATTGTCCTCGTATTTGATGTAGGTGCCGCGATCGGTGAAGGTCACGCCCTTTTGCTCGGCGGCTGCGTTGATCGTAGCGATCATGCCCTGACCGGTTTGGTTATACCACGCTTCGTTTTCAGGAACGGCGCCCTCTACCTTTTTCCAAATACCTTTCTCTTTGTTATCGGTGCCCGATTTATCGCCGCGAGAGAAAAATTTAATCTTCTCCGCCTTGATTAGCTCAAACGAGCCCTTAAGGTCCTTGCCTTTAAATTTAGGCGCGATGGATTTATCGGCGATGAGGATAAAATCGTTATACATAACGGGCGTGCGATCAACGCCGAAGCCTTTTTCTACAAATTCTTTCTCGACCTTCGGCGAATGCACGAAAAGTATGTCCGCATCGCAGTTCTCGCCAAGCTTTAGAGCAGCACCTGTGCCTACCGCCGTCCATTTGATATCGACGCCGGTTTCCGCCTTATACGCAGGATAGATAGCGTCTAGCAAGCCCGTATTATCGGTGCTCGTTGTAGTTGCCATCACCAAATCGTTATCGGCGGCAAAAAGGCTCGCACTAAGAGCGAGCGAAACAAAAAATATTTTTTTCATGTTATCTCCTTTAAAAAATATGCTATTATAGCATATAAATTTGTCAGAATAGAACATTTAGGACACAATCTTGGACTTTATTTTAGAAGGAATTTTAAGTGCATTCGGGCTGCTTTTTAACGGCGATGCGGAGACCTTTTCGGCGATTAAGGCGACGCTTTATACTTCGAGCATCTCGATACTTTTTGCGATTATAACCGGCTTTCCGATAGGATTTATCCTCGGATTTTACGAATTTCGCGCTCGCAGAACGCTTAGGCTTTTAAGCGACGTAGCGCTTGCGATGCCCACTGTAGCGATAGGACTGATCCTTTACGCTTTCATCTCCAGAAACGGCCCTTTTGGCGAGCTGGGGCTGCTTTTTACGCTCAAGGCCGTGATGCTCGGGCAGTTTGTGCTGGCACTTCCCATCATCGTCTCGCTAAGCGCCAGCGTCATCGAAAATATGGACAAAAAACACTATCTAAACATTATGAACTACCGACTAAGCCCGCTAAATTTAATCCTTTGCGTGCTTTACGAGCTGCGCTACGCCCTGCTGGTCGTCATCGCCACCGCTTACGGGCGGATCGTCGCGGAAGTGGGCGTAGCGATGATGATCGGCGGCAATATCAAATATTTCACCCGCACGATCACCACGGCGATCTCGCTTGAGACCAACAAGGGCGAGTTTGCGATGGGTATAGCGCTCGCGCTGGTGCTGATTTTGATAGCGTTTGCGGTAAATTTAGCAATCCACGCGCTAAAAAGGTTAGATCGATGAGAGCAGATAAACTAAAGCGTCCGAGCAAAAATTTCACGGACAAAAACCGCGCGGAGCGGGAGCGCGAAAATTTTATAAGCGAAAATTTCACGGACGCAAATTCCGCCTCTGAGAATTCTACGGACATAAATTCTACGCACGTAAATTTCGCCGCCGAGAATTCTGCGAATAAAAATTCCACTGCGGCAAATTATAAGAGTAAAAATTCTGCGACCGAGAATTCCATTAGCACAAATTCTGCGAGTGAAAATTCTACGAATGAAAATTTCGTAAATGAGAATTCTGCGACCGAGAATTTCGCGAGTGAGAATTCTACCGCCGCGCGATCTGTACCCGATAGCGAGCTGATCTCGGTGCGGGATCTAGTGCTGCGCTACGGACGGAGCGAAATTCTAAATATCCCTAGCCTCGATCTAAATACGAGCGGCATCACAGCGCTTTTGGGTTCCAACGGCAGCGGCAAATCCACGCTACTGCGAATTTTGTCCTTTTTGCAGCATCCAAGCAGCGGTAGCGTGGAACTTTGGGGGCAGCGTGCGCCATCTTTGCAGACGCTGCGGCAGACCTGCTTGCTGCTGCCCGAACCCGTGCTTTTAAAACGCGGCGTGGAGCAAAATTTTAAATTTGCGCTCAAAAGTCGCGGCGCGCTTGCGGAATTTGACGAGCGAGTGGATGAGGCGCTCAGCCTAACGGGACTTGATAGAAGTTTTTTATCAAAGAAGCATTTCGAGCTTAGCTCGGGGCAGACGCAGCGCATCGCGTTTGCGCTCGCTCTGGCGCAGCGCGCGAAGCTCTATCTGCTCGACGAGCCGACCAACAGCCTCGATCTTGCCGCTTCCAAGCTCTTTGCGCGCGCGATTTTATTTATGCGAAGTCGCTACGGCTGCGGTTTTATCATCGCCAGCCACGACGAGAAATGGCTCAGCGCGATCGCGCAAAGAAGCGTATTTCTGCATCGCGGCAAGATATGCGAGTTCGAATACAAAAATATCTTTGACGTACAAAACGGGATTTTAAAATTTTCTGATGAAATTTCGCTGCGCCTTGAAAAGGGGCTCGCACGCGCTCGCAAAATCGCGATAAATCCGAGTAAAATTTTATTATCCCAAAGCCCGTTTGAGCGCTGCTTCGCGGGGATTTTGCACTCGGTTTCGCTTCAGTACGGCTCCTCGCTGCTCATCAAGATCAAGGCGGGCGACGTGTTGCTAAAATGCGTCACGGCGCAGGATGAGCGTCGCTGGAGCGCAGGCGAGAGGATCTATTTTGGATTTGAAGACGGCGCGTTTTTAGGGCTGGAGTAGTTCTGCGCGAAGTGCGGATAAGCTTAATTTTACTTTTATAATTTTTATTTGCGCGGCACTAATAAATTTTATTTCTGCCTCAAATTTTTACTGCGAACCATCTAGCGCGGCGTGCCCGGCGAAACAGAGCGCATAAAATTTGCATCTTTAAATTTTAAAATTTACAGGCAGGGCTTTACCTGGCGGCGCAGTGTGAAATTTTGAAATTCCATTGCTAAGAAATTTTAAAGCTTAGCCGCGAATACAGCTAACGGGATTTTGAAATTCCACAATTTCTAGGCGCGGAATTTCAAATTCTAAATTTTAACTCCGCGGAATTTGCCCGCAAATTTACGAACGAAATTATATGTTCCTCCGAGGAACACGCCGTTTGTCTACAGTGCAAAAGCGGAACGATAGTAAGAATTCTATGGCATAAAACTCGCGCAAAATTCTAAAAAGACGGCATGGAATTTCGATAAATTTTAAAAACAGCGCAGAATTTTACAAAATTTTACAAGCTCAAAAAAAGCGGCAAAGTTCCAACCTCACGCTACTTAAATTTTCCCGCCGAACATCTCATACATCGCCTTTTCTTCGCCCCAAAGCTCGCGGTGCTTTTTGATGCAGGATTTTATCGCGCCAACTAAATAGAGCACGTCGCGCTCGGTGTGCGTATAGTGCAGGCTCACGCGCACGAAGCCGGGCTTGCTCTCGGGCATGCGCCCCTCCTTGATACCCAGCAGATCGTGAGCGTACGGCCCCGCGCACATCACGCCCGCGCGCGTCTGGATACCGAAGTCGTTGCTAAGGCTCGCGGCGAAATCATACGCCGAGACGCCGCGCACGTTAAAAGAAATTATCGGCAACCGCGGCGCGCCCTTTGGAGCGTAGTTTATGACCTCGTCAATGCCCGCTAGCTCGCTCTCAAAAAGCCGCGCGAGCTCGTCTTCGGCGCTTTTTATCCTCTCAAAGCCCACCTCGTTTCGCAGCGCGTAGGCTAAATTTGCCCGCATGAGCCCGATAATAGGCGGCGTGCCGCCCTCCTCTAGCTGCTCGGGGTTTTTCAAAAATACGTGCCCTTCGCGGCTAGCGTAGGCGACCGTCCCGCCCGCGGCAAACGTCGGTACATCGCTGTTAAGCAGCTCCTTTTTGATCGCCAAAAGCCCGCAGCTAGCAGGTCCGCCAAGTAACTTATGCGGCGAGAGAAAAATCGCGTCGAAATGATCGCAGTCTAAATTTGCGTGAGAGCTCAGCGCTGCGCAGTCAAAAGCGACGATACCGCCTGCGGCTCTGATTAGCTCGCTAATCTTTTTATAATCGCTAATGACGCCCGTGACGTTTGAGGCGGCGCTAAACGAGCCGATGATGCGGCGTGTTGCGTTAAGCTTTAGGATGCGCTCAAGCGCAATCAGATCGATCTCGCCGCCCTCGCTAAGCGGCACGCGCAGGTAGTCGCAAAGCCCCTCGCGGAAGCTAAGCTCGTTTGAGTGGTGTTCGTATGGCGAAACAAGCACGAGCGGAAGCTGCGCGGTGCGTAAATTTGCCTCGCCGATCGCGCTTCTGGTCGCAGGCGGCAGATAGATGCCAAGCAGCTCCTGAAATTTTTTGATCGCGGCCGTCGCGCCCTGCCCGCAGGCAATGAGGCAAAACCGCTCGTCAAGCCCAAGTAGCTTTTTTAGGCTCTCGCGCGCGCCCTCGTAGCGCTTCTGCGTGATGATCGCGCTTGAGCTACTGTCGGAGTGGGTGTTGGCGTAGGTTTTTAAAATTTCGCCTATCTCGCGCTCTACGGGCTCGTAAGCAAGCCCCGAAGCCGCGAAATCAAAATAGTGCACGCCTTGTTTTAGGATGATATTTTTTCGAATTTCGTCTAAGCTTAGCATTCTCGGCCTTTAAAATTTAAGTGATTAATTATAGTGAAATTTGGATTAATTTAAGGCTTTACGGCCTGGCAGAAAGAAATTTTAATGAGAATTTAGAAAAGCTTTGTCCAACTATATCGCTTAATTTCTGATGCTATATAGTTTTACTCCTTCAAATTTATTGATTACTATCTAGTTTTTTAGCTGCTTCTTGTCTTAGAATTTCGGCATAATCTTTTATATCTATTTTCTCGCCGTTATGTAGAATTTCCACTTTCGCTTCTTCTAGCATTTCCTCAAAATTTAAATATTTAAAAAATGTCTCAATATCGAATGCCTCAGTACTATTTTTATCTTTGAGGCTGCTTTTTTGCAAAATCTCTTCATCGCTTAGCCCATTGCCGCAAAGAGCTTTATATCTATCGATTTTCATATTATAGAAATTTAATATTTTGATGTCCGGTTCTAGCTTAGTACATTTTTTATCGTTTGGCATATAACCGAAAAATTTTATAAAATCTTTTTCTTTCCAGTATCTATCGGTTCCTTTTTCCCTCTCTTCATTATTTTTAACTTCCCATCTGCCTCGAAGAGCCCAATCATATGATTCTAAAATCTTTTCTCCATAGCAGTAATCGTTCATATGATTTATGTAAGATATTTTCTTTTTTATGGTCCCGAGTAAAGAATTTAAACATTGTTCCTGAACCATTATAAATTCTTCTTGCGTTGGTATACCCGCAATATTGTATTTGACTAATAAATCTAGCATCGGCTTATAATATAGCAAGTCCACTAGCTCTGTATAAACAGAATGCTGGAACGATATATCTTTAGCCATCTTATAGTTTATATAATAAGTATGTATATATTTTGGATCAGGTTTCATCCCTTGTTTAAAAGCTATTTCTGCAATCTCCGTCAAACCATTACTTATAGCATAATAAAGGATACTATCTACGTCACCCTTTGGACCGTCTCTTCTCACGATGCAATCTGCAAAATTATGAGTTTTATGTATCCCATTTTCATCTACTATTATATTTAGATTTATAATTTTATAGATAGGGCAGTCCAGATACCATTGTATAGCCTTCACCTCCTCAAATTTAACTCCGTTATCCAAAAGTAGTCTTACTGCTTTGGTAGCATTATTTTCTATCGCATAAGCCATAGCGGATAGCTTGTATTCGTCTTTTTTATGTATATCCGCACCTAGCTTTATAAGCTCTTGAGTGGTATTTGTATCATCCCAAAAGCTAGAATACATCACTGGCGTTACCCCTCCGTGCATAATATGATCGACAGATAGATTGTTATCTTTCATAAATTTTAAAATTTTATCAGTTTGCTTGCTTTTTAAAAGCCTTTTTAGCTCTACGTCGATGGCGGGTTCTTTGAATACGTTTTTTGGATTTGAATTATAATCTATATCCCAATGTCTAAATGCAAAACTTTGCATCTCCGCTTCGCTTACATACTTATCAAGTCCCGCTTCTTTAGTAGTATCGGAGCCTATCGTAATAGTGTAGTGAGATTGAGATTTATGAAGTCCTACTCTTCCGCTTACGAATAGATACAAAATAAGGCAAGCAAAAACTGCAATGAATTGCAATATGGCTTTTAAATATTTCAAAATTTCCCCTTAGAATTAATTAGGAGGATTATATCTTAAATCAAATTAAATCGAAATTTTACATGGCGGGCGGGTAAAATTTTATATAAATTTAGCCCGCAAGCCTTGAAATTTTAAAGTTTAGAAGATAAATGCGTATTTAGAATTTTAATTAGCTTTATTCTAGATCGCTCAAAAGATCCGCTAAGCTCACGCTCGATAGGGATTTTTTAAAATCATTCTGAATGCGGGCAAAGCGCGGCGCGAGTACCGCCTCGATCTTGCCACCCACGGGGCAGGCGCTAGGCGAGCCTTTGTGTAGGCGAAACATCGCGTCCTCCTCGCTCACCGCCTCGTAAATGTCTAAAAGCGTGATCGCGCGCGCGTCGCGAGCCAGTGTGATGCCACCCACGCCCGCGGTCGTGAGCACCAAGGCCGCGTTTTTTAGCTGCGAGATCAGCTTGCGCGCGATGGCGGGGTTTATCCCCGAGCTTGCGGCGACGAAATCGCCCGTGACCTTCTCCTCGCGAAAATACGCGACGCAAAGCATGATGTGAACCGCGAGTGAAAATTTGATACCTACCTGCATAACCGGCCTTGATTTAAATTTAAAACCGCACGTTAGTTCCATACGGCATTATTTTAGCTAAATTACGCAAAATTTTAAACTCACGCCCTCTCGCCGACTGCGGTAAAGCGCTTTTGCACGAAATTTCTATTTTTTAGCTCGTCAATGATCGCGATCGCAAGATCGGCGTAGCTGATGTAGCTCTCGTTTTGCGAGTTTAGTATGACGTGATCGTTGCCAAGGACGTATTTGCCGGTGCGAACGCCGTTTGCGTCGTAGTCTCCGGCAGGCGAGACGTAGGTCCAAAGCACGTCAGATTTGGTTTTTAGCTCAAAAAACGACTCCGCAGCCGCCCTTGCCACGCCCATATACTCAGGCGAGAAGTCAGGCGTATCCATAGCCATAGTGCCTTTATCGTCCACGTATAGCGTACCCGCGCCGCCGATGACTAGTAACCTCGTTTTCGTACCGCTAAGCGCGTCTGCAAGGTGTTTTGCTACCTTTTTATGAAGGGGGAACGTTTCTGGCGTCCAAGCCGCAAATGCGCTGATAACGGCGTCAAAGCCCTCCAAATCGGCTTTGCTAAGCTCAAAAACGTCTTTATAAACGACTTTTACGTCGCCGTTTTTATACTCTTTGTTTCGCACGATAGCCGTTACGTCATGCCCCTGTTTTAGGGCCTCTTGCACCAAATTTAAACCTGATTTTCCATTTGCTCCGATGATTGCTACTTTCATTGTTTCTCCTTTAAATTTGATTTGTTTTTATTTCTGCGTAAATTTACAGCCAGCTTGGCTTTACGTCCTCGCTTATCACGCCGTCACTCATCGTATACTGCTCCAGGCTGCCGCGTTTGGTCTGGATACAGATAAACTTCATCCCCTGCGCGCCCGCCTTGAAGCATCTCTTGCCCGCCGGATCGATGCGGATCGCGTCGCCCTCGCTGACCGCCTTCTCCTCGCCGTCTATAAAAAGCGCGTCGCCGCCTTTTAGCACCAAATAAAGCTCCTCATTTTGCTTGTGCGAATGCACGAACGGCACGCTCGCGTTTGCGGGAAGCTCATTGATAGAAAGCTCGCATCCGCTTAAATTTAGAGCGTCTTTCAGCTCGACTCTCGGCTCATTTTTCGTTGAAACGATCTTGTAGTTTGACATCTTTTTCTCATTAGAAATTTTTTGTTGTAATGCTATAACTTACAACCTATGAGCGAAGTATAATAAAATTTTGTTGTAATGTCAAGAGTTACAGCAAAAATTCCAAAATTTGACGCAAAATTTAAAATCAGCTAAAATCCGCGCGATTTTAACCGAAGGATTTTTATGCAAAATAGCGCATTTAAGGCGTTTGCAATCGCGCTTGATGACGCGCCGAGGCTAGTGGAAGAGTTTAGCAAGTTAAAGACATCGGCAAGCGCACAATCGCCGAGCCAGAAGGCGATATGGATAAAATTTAAGCGCTTTTTTGGGGTATAATGTATCTAAAATTTGCCGAAAAACGAGGTTTAAAATGCACGAAAACCACGCCCATTGCGCGCATTCGCACGCGTCAAATAAAACCGTTTTGAGAAATTCTTTCCTTATGATATCCGCTTTTATGCTGATCGAGGTCGCGGGCGGCATGGCGACGAATTCGCTCGCCCTGCTCTCGGACGCCGGACACATGCTCTCGGACGCCGCGGCGCTCGGGCTTTCGCTGTTTGCGTTTAAATTCGGCGAACGCAAAGGCAATCTGCAAAAGACCTTCGGCTACAGGCGGATCGAAATTTTAGCCGCGACGATAAACGCCCTCGCCCTCGTCGCGATCGCCGTTTTGATCGTCATCGAGGCGGCCAGGCGCCTAAAAAACCCGCCCGAAGTAGCCACCGCAGGTATGCTTGCCATCAGCACGCTGGGTCTTGCCATAAACATCATCGTGGCGATTTACATGCTACGCGGCGGCGACGTGAGAGAAAACGTCAATATGCGCGGCGCTTATGCGCACGTGCTGGGCGACGCTCTGGGCTCGGTGGGCGCGATCACGGCGGCACTGCTGATGATGTGTTTTGGCTGGGGCTGGGCGGATGCGGCAGCTAGCGTGCTCGTGGCCGTGCTCATCGTAAAAAGCGGCTGGGGCGTGCTAAAAGACAGCCTAAACATCCTGATGGAGGGCTCGCCAAAGGGCGTGTGCCTGGACGGGCTCGTCGCGCAGATCAGGGGCGTGGACGGCGTGCTTTCGGTGCACGACCTGCACGTCTGGAGTATCACGAGCGGCGCAAACGCGCTCACGGCTCACATCGTAGTTAGCGGCGAGCTAAGCGTGCGCGAGGCGGAGCGGATCTTGCACGAAATATCGCACGAAATGGAGCATCTGGGCATCACGCACACAACGCTACAGCTTGAAAGCAGCGAAAACGAGTGTGGCGGCGAGCTCATCTGCGAAGTAAAATCAAATGGCAGTGACGGGCATTTGGGGCATCATCATTAAAATTTAGATTTAAAATTTGGCTTGAGTTTGAAATTTTAAATTTGCCCGCGCCGCGGAATTTCGGAATTTTAGAATTTTGAGATTTTAAAATTCTGTGTCTGTTATGAAATTTTAAATCCCTACGCGTGGTGGAATTTTAAAATTTCGCCCCGCGGACGCCATTTAAAAATCAGGCGCTGTACGCGCAAA
>NZ_CALIMY010000100.1 GCF_938045205.1 uncultured Campylobacter sp. | reverse complement strand
GTTCGTCCAAGCGTCGAAAATCCCGCTTCAAGCGGCAAGCCGGCGTCTTTTAGGAATTGATCCACGACCTTTACTACGCGCTCGTTTTTCTTAGCGTAATTTACCACGATATTTGCAAGCGGTCCTACCTGAAGCGGCTTGCCGTCGTAGCGCGGAGCCTTGATCCAGGTGTATTTGCCCTGGGTATCGAGCACCTTCGTGTGCGCTTCTTTGCCGTGCGCGTCGATGCTCTGTCCGTCCTGAAGGCCCGTATAATTCGGCTCCTGCTCGCCGTCGTAAGGATGGAGCGCCGCATCGTTTTTATACCACGCATGCGTTGCCTCCTCGGTAATCTTGTTCTCATCGAGCTCCAAAACCTTGCTAATATCGCCGTCAAGGATCATGCCGCTTTGAAATAGCCATTCGTTCTTTGAAAGCTGAAATTCTTGATGAGTCCATAAATTTGCCACACCGATATCATTTAGCACGCTAGGCTCATTACCGTAAGCCTTCGCAGCCATTACGAGATCAGGATAGTAGGAGCGATTTACGAAGTCCGCGACCTCTTTAAATTTAGACATATATTCGCCAAGTCTCGCAGGACTTAGGATATCCATTACGCAGGTGACGCCGCCTACGGTGAGGCTTTGCGGATGAGGCTGCTTCGCACCGAATATCGCCATCATCTGAGCCGCCGTGCGCTGAATGCGCAAACACTCAAGATAGTGCGAAAGAGCGATTAAATTTTGCTCCGGGCTAAGCTTATATGTAGGATGGCCGAAGTAGGCATTGGCAAAAGGCCCCAAAGCGCCTTTCTTAACAAAAGCGCCCACGCGATCTTGCACCTCTTTTAGTTTATCCGCGCCGCACGCATAAGGGGTGTCGCAGTATTTAAACGCCTCCTCGCTTGCTTTTTTAGGATCGGCGCTAAGCGCGCTTACTACATCTACGAAATCAAGCCCGTGGAGTTGATAAAAATGTACCGGATGATCGTGCAAAAACAGCGCGTTAGCCATCAGCGTGCGCGTTAGCAAGGCATTTAGCGGCGGAGTGATACCGAGGGCGTTTTCTACCGCGACGATGCCCGCTTTGTAATGCGAGAAGGTGCAGACGCCGCAAATTCTTTGCATAAAAAATCCCGCGTCGCGCGGATCTCTATTTTTTACTATGGTCTCAAGCCCGCGCCATAAAGTGGAGCTACTATAAGCCTCGCGGACGACGTTTTCATCATCCACTACGACCTCTATTCTTAAATGTCCCTCTATTCTGGTTATCGGATCTATTACGATTCTTTGCGACATGATTATTCCCCTTTATCTTTCTTAAATGACGCAATCGCGGCGTGTGCCGCTACCGCAACACCCGTGATCGCTAAAATTCCGATACCTATCTTATCTGCGGTAGCATCAGCGCCGAGCCCGCCGAAAACGCTTTCGTAAAGGCGATCTGCCAAAGGTTCCTCAAAAGGTCCCATATGATCCCAAAAATCAGGCTCCGAGCAACCTATACAGCCGTGACCGGCCTGTACCGGCCAGCTAGTGTGGGAGTTGAAGCGCTCGCGCGAGCAGTTGTTAAACGTATAAGGACCCTTGCAGCCTACTTTATAAAGGCAGTATCCGTCCTTTGCGCCCGCATCGCCAAAGCTTTCTACAAACTCGCCCGCATCAAAATGTCCGCGGCGCTCGCATAGATCATGTATTCGCAGCCCGTAAGCCCATTTCGGTCGGTTATAAACATCTAGGCTTGGAAGCGTGCCGAAAAGGATGAAATTTAGCACGTTACCGACGATATTTTTTTCGCTAGGCGGACAGCCCGGGACGTTGATGACGGGTTTGTTTATGATTTTGTCCAAACCTACGGCGCCGGTCGGATTCGGGGCCGCGGCTTGGATACCGCCGAAGCTCGAACAGGTGCCGATCGCAAATATTGCCGCAGCGCCTTCGGCAGCGTGCTTGCAGTGCTGAGCTCCGCTCTTGCCCTCAGGACCCACGGTTAGGAAAAATTCATTCTCGCCGCTTGGAATTCCGCCCTCTACCATCAAGATATAGCGCCCCTTGTATTTTTCGATCGCGCCCTCTAAATTTTCCTCGGCTTGCCAGCCTGCGGCAGCCATTATCGTCTCGTGGTATTCTAGGCTGATGTAATCGAATATTAGACTGTCGATCGTAGGCGTATCGGTGCGAAGTAAGCTCTCGCTACAGCCCGTGCACTCCGCCATATGAAGCCAGATCACAGGCAAGCGATCCGCAAGCTCCGCCGCTCGCGCCACGCTCGGCGCAAATGCGGCCGGAAGCCCTAGCATCGCGGTCATCGCTCCGCTCCATTTCATAAAATCGCGGCGCGAAAAACCCTTGCTTTTAAGCCTTTCTTGTATGCTTTCCTCTGCTTTTATTCGCGGCAAACGCTCAACGGCATCAAGTCTAGCCGAAATTTGAGCCAAATCAACCATAATGTCCTCCTGAAATTTAGGATATTTTTAAATGGCATTCTATCAAAATTTAGAATTCATGCACCTTAAATTTCGTTAGATTTAATTAAAATTTTATATTTATTCATCGTCTAGTAGGTTTTAAATTTAAAAATAAAAGGCGGATTAAAATTTGCTCGGCGGGCGAAACTTTAAATTACGACAGAGAAAGCATTAAATTTTACGAAGCATTAAAATTTACGAAGCAGTGAAATTTCATCCAAGAATTTTATAGTAGCGAAAAGCAGTTCAAGATAAAGCAGGCGTAGGTTGGATGATTTTGTGCGATACTAGCAGGCGCACTGTTTGTGCGCCGCAGCGAAGTATTTTTGCAAAATCATCCTTTAAATCTTTAGAAATTTCCCAAAGATCAGCTTACCAATCTCGTTGCATCTTGGATATTGATGTTTAGCCCAAGCTGCTCGTTGCTTAGCCCAAGAGCAAGGCCTACCAGCTGAGATAGGTGGATGATCGGCTTTCTTGCCTTGGAGTTCATCGCTTCTTGGTATCGCTCCTGATAGATATCTAACTGCATCTGGCATAGCGGACAAGGGGTAACTACGACGTCGGCGCCGTGCTCGGCAGCGTCATTTACGATCTCGCTTGACATTTTAGATACCGATTTTACCGCTGGATAGCTAGCGTGAAAGCCGCAGCAATCAAGGCGTTTTTCAAAAGGCACGATCTGAGCACCAAGTGCGCTAACTACCGCTTCAAAGCTTTTTGGATTGGTTGAGCTTTCTTTTTTAAGCTCGCGCTCCGGTCTTAATGAGTGGCAGCCGTAAAATAGCGCTACTTTTAAATTTGTTAGCGGCCTAACGACTTTAGCTTTTAATGTATCTAAGCTTTGATATAGTACCCAAAGCAGACTCGTTATCTCGGTACTTCCCTGATACTGCATACCGCCCTCTTTTAAAAAGGTATTGATATAGCTTTTAGCTCCCTTATCTAGAGTAAGTTTAGCCTTGGTTAGAGTTAGCATACAGGTAGAGCAGGTAGTTAGCAGAGGCATATTCATACCCTCGGCTAGCGCGATGTTTCTGGCATTGGCTACTAGGCTCGCCATAGGATCGACGCATTGAGCTTGACTAGCCCCGCAGCAGCTCCAACCTTTTATCTCGTGAAGTTTAATACCCAGCACCGGAGCGATCGCTTCGAGTGAAATTTTAGATTCCTTTGCGGCTTGACTTAAAACGCAACCCGGGAAAAATGCAAATTCGTTATTCATCCTCTCCTCCTTATTCTATCTCACCGCTAGCTTGAGCCTTGCGTGCGGCCTCTATCATCTTAACGAGCTGCGCATGTCCCTCGATCTCCTCTTCGCCGAAAGCATGAAGAGGATTCATCTTGCCCGCAGCCATTAAATTTGCCGCTACGTCCATCTTGCCCATATTTGCAAATACGCCTTCGCTTCTTAAGGCAAGCTTGATCTCGTTTAGCCTTCCGCTTCCCTCTACGATGTCTAGTAGGAATGCCTCTGCATGACCAGGACCGCTTCCTGCGGTTAAGCCCTTTTTCATCGCTAAAGCGCGAAGTGCGGTGATATCGCTTTGGGCGCTTATGCCTTTAGGGCAGCGATCGGCACACTCTTGGCAGTGCACGCATAGCCATAATCCGTTTAGTACCGCAGGCTTTAGATGAGGCATAGCGTCCCTGCTTCTTGAATCAAACGCGGCGCGGTTAGCGTGCGTAAAAACAAAGGGTTGCATATAATCGCTCGCATCGGCTCCAAGCTTATTGCATTCGCTAGCGCAACATCCGCAAAGGATACAATCCCACTGCTTTTTAATTCGCTCCATCTGCTCAGGGCTTTGCTTACAGCCCTTTTCGGCGCTAAATTCTTTCTTAGGCGTAATCGTAGGCTTGATCTTTCTTAAATTTTCGATACTAGGCTCCCAATCCACAACTAGATCCGAGATCACTCGAAAATTATTTAGCGGAGAGATCGTAAAACTATCGGGGTTTTCATACTCCGCAAGCAAAGCCTCCATCTTGGTATCGCAGGCAAGATATGAGTGTCCGTTTACCCTTACGGCACAGGCTCCGCATATCGCCATACGACACGCTGCGGTAAAATTTAAAGTGATGTCTAAATTTTGCTTAATAAATTGCAAAACTCCAAGCAGGGTCTTTCCTTTGATCTGCTCCAAACTTAATTCGTAGGCTTGCTTATAATTTTTGCTTCCATCGAAGCGGTCTATGATAAATTTCATTGAGGTTTCCTTCCGTCAAGAGAGAATTCCGTAACGACGACCTCTTTGTAGCCCAAGCTTAGCTCGCCTGCGTCGTTCATCGTCACGATACTGTGCTTTAAGAAATTTTTATCGTCGCGCTTCGGATAGTCCTCTCTGGTATGCGCGCCGCGGCTTTCCAGCCTCTTTTGCGCAGCCAAACACGCACAGCGCGCAAGCAAGATCAAATTTCCAAGCTCGACGTAGTCGGTAAATGCGGTATTCATAACCGGATTTACATCAGCAACGTGCAGCTCGTCGTAGCGCGCTCTGATACTCTCTAAATTTTGCGAAAGCAGATCGAGCTTTTCGCCTGTTCTAAAGATGCCCATATTGTCCCAAAGCTGTGCGCCTAGCTCTTCGCGCAACTCATACATCTCGTTTGCCTTGCCCGAGCCGTTTGCGATCTGCTTAAATTTAGCCTGCCATTTTTGCGCCAGCTCGCTCGCTCTTTTGCCGTCACCGAAACCCTCCTGCTTCGCAGCGTAATCCGCTGCGCCGAGTCCTGCGAGCTTGCCCGTTACGACGGCGTCGGTCAAAGAATTTCCGCCCAAGCGATTTGCGCCGTGGATCGAGATACAAGACGCTTCGCCCGCGGTGTAAAGCCCCGAAATTTTAGTGCTCATATCGTCAAATTTAGACACTTCGATGCCGCCCATAGAGTAGTGTGCGGTCGGACGAATCGGAATCGGCTCCTCGATTAGATCAATACCCTCAAACAAAATGGCGGTGTGTCTGATCTTAGGAAGGGCTTTTAAAATTTTATCTTTTCCGAGATGTCTTACGTCAAGTAGCACGTATGCGCCTAGCCCCTCACCGTAGCCCCTGCCTTCACGAATCTCGGTTTCGATCGCGCGAGCTACGACATCGCGCGGCGCAAGCTCCATCTTTTCGTGGTAGTTTTTCATAAAGCGCTCACCTTTGTTATTGAGCAGATATCCGCCCTCGCCTCGCGCAGCTTCGGTAATGAGCGCGCCGCCGCTTTTGATACCGGTCGGATGAAACTGCACCATCTCCGGATCGCTAAATCCAAGACCCGCGCGCAGTGCAGCCGCGATACCGTCGCCGGTAGCGATATAAGGTACCGATGTGCGGTTGTAAAACATCCTCGTATATCCGCCCGTAGCGATTACCAAGGCTTTGCAAAGCACTGGATAAAAATCGCCGGTTTGGATATTTCGAAGCACGACGCCCTCGCATCTGCCGTCAGGTGCGCTGATCTCAAGCAGCTCGTGATCGATTAAAAATTTAACGCCGTTGCTGACCGCATCGTCAAAACAGGCGTGCATCAAGATATGGCCCGTCTTATCGGCGGAGTAGTTGCATCGTTTTTTAGACGCGCCGCCCATAAAGCGCTGTGCTACGCCGCCCGGGACGCCGCTTTCTTTGCCGTCCACGCCGCCGCTAGCGTTTCTGGAAAACAGCGTGCCGATGTAATCCATCTCGGCAATCGTAGGGCCCGCAAGCTCGCAAAATTTAATCGCGGCGTCCTGATCTACGAGATATGCACCGCCCTTTACGGTGTCGTAGGCGTGAAGCTTGTATGAATCGCCGTTTGCGAAGCTCGTAACGCCGTTGATACCGCCTTCCGCCATACAGGTGGCATTGCGCGAAGGCATCATCTTCGTAGCAACGACTACGCTGAGATTTGGATTACTCTTTCTTACCGCTACGGCTGCACGCAAACCCGCGCCTCCCGAGCCGATAACGAGTACGTCCACACTAGGAAGGCCGCCTTCGTTGCCGCCGCCTCCGCTTTTACTTTTGTCGGTATCCACGCAGCCGCTAAGGCTAAGCGCGCCGACGCTGATACAGGCCGATTTTAAGAAATCGCGTCTGTTGAAATTTGATTCACTCATTTTCCTCTCCATTTGAGAAATTCTTAGCTTAAGTTTAAAGTTCTAAACTAAAAGCGTAATTTTAGTTTCATTTTTAACATAAGTCAAATATTATTTAGTGTATCATTTCATAAGAATTAAATTATCAATTGGAGAGGCTAAATGAATTTGCATCGCATGGAGCTAGTATTAAAAGTAGCAGAATTCCGCAGCTTTACTAAGGCTGCCGAGGCACTTAAAATACCGCAGCCGTCGATATCACAGAGCATTTTATCACTGGAACGTGAGCTTGGAGCGCAGCTTTTTAACCGCACGAGTAATCCCATTTCGCTTACGCACGCGGGAAAAATTTATGCTAGTAAAGCCAAAGTCATTTTTGACGCCATAAACGACCTAAAAAACGATATCTCTGAAATAAGCGGCGTAAAAAATGATAAAATTCGCATCGGTTTTTCGCAAAACGGCTATAATCTACTGCCGTCGCTACTGCCGATGTTTTGCAAGAAATTTAAGGATTCGGATCTACAAATCACGCAGTTTTCTTCTGCGCTTAGCATTCGCGAAATGCTACTTCAAGGTGATCTTGATGTCGGTATGCTGATACTGCCCATCGATATGAGCGGGCTTGACGGGGTTAAAATTCTAACGCAAAAAACCTATGTCGCTCTAAGCTTCACCCATCCGCTCTCGCTTGAGTTTAAAAACGAATCTGTTCCTAAAATTGACATTTCGCGCTTGAAAGAGGAAAGATTCATCCTGCCTAATCAAAGCCTAAGAAGCGCCGAGCAGATAGATGCATTTTTTGCTGCTGCGGGATTTGCGCCGAAAGTGCTGTGTCGCACGGAGACTTTCGATATCGCCAATGCTATCGTCGCAAGCGGCGTGGGAGCGTGCTTTAGCATACCGCAGATGATAAAGGAAGACAAAGCGGGCAGGATAAAACTCTTTGACGTGGGCGCGCACGAGCTGGACAGGACGCTGCTAATTGCATACAAAAAAGGCAAACGTCTAAACCATCTAACGCAGGCATTTATCAAAACTGCACGTAAAATTTCTAATGAAATTTAAAATTCATATCTTGCAACGATAAATGAGAGATTGAGATTTTGTAGCACTTTGCCTCTTTGTTAGCTTTTGCATAAAAAATTTTTGGAGCAGATTTTGCTCAAGTTTAGGTAAATTTAAAACTAAGCTTAAATTAGAATTTTGCCAATAGAATTTTTTATTGCTAAAATTTCACTCACAATTTACGACGAAATTTAGCGCAAAATTCTAATTTTTCACTCCGCTTAAAATATCCAAATCCTTGTTATACACCTTGGTATCTACTTCAAAAATTCCAAGCAGCGTGTGAAAAAGATTATCGTGCGAAAAAGCGTCGTCCTTATGCGATTTAAGCGCGCTTAGATCGTATCTTTCGCGCATTTTTCCCTCACCTAACCAAACTATCGCACCGATATGCTTTTGCGCCTCGGGAGCGAAAAGATAGGGCATACCGTGCAGATAAACGCCGCCCTCGCCGAGGCTCTCGCCGTGATCGCTCATATAGATCATCGCCGTTTCATGCGTCTTAGAATAC
Source organism: uncultured Campylobacter sp. (assembly GCF_938045205.1). Classification (GTDB taxonomy): domain Bacteria; phylum Campylobacterota; class Campylobacteria; order Campylobacterales; family Campylobacteraceae; genus Campylobacter_B. Next base: position 47,606 of record NZ_CALIMY010000100.1, on the reverse strand, counting down.
GGCTTTAAAAAATCTATAACCTTGCTTAAAAAATAATCCGTGTATAAAATCGCGTTATCGTAGGCATTTGAAATTTCTTGCTGCGAGCAGTTTTCAAGCTCGTTATCGCGGCAAACGGGGCTAAATTTTTCAAATTCTTTCTTATAGCGCTTAAAATATGCAGGCCCGTGATTGCCCATCTGATGCAGCACGATTAATACATCTTTGCCCGCGTTTTCGGCGATAAATTTATCAAGCCCTGCGAGCATCCCCTCGTCCCTGCACTCTACGTCGCAGATCGGATTATTTTGCGGAATTTTAAAATCCTGATATTTTACGCGCAGCGCCACACCTTTGGAATCGGAATTGTTATCGCGCCACAAAATCGCCATGTCATCAGCGCGGCTTAGTACGTCCAATACGTTTTGCTCCTCCGCAGCCTTTTCTACGCTAAATTCCTCTCGATTTAGCAGCGAAAACATGCACGGCACGCTTTGCGCCGTCGAAGTGCCGCAAGAATGGGTATTGCTTAGGCTTACGACGCCCTGCTCTTTGGCTAGTAGCGGATTAGTATCTCGCTCGTAGCCGTTTAGTGAAAATCTATCCGCTCTCGCCGCTTCGCCCACGACTACGACGACGAGTTTTTTTGGACTTGTGGAATTTTTATCGATATGCGCGTCCGTAGCGATTTGCATCAGAGGCTGCGAGCCCTGCTTTTTAGATTTTGCGATAAATTTAACGCCGCTGTAGATCCAATATCCGGGATTTGCGTAGCTGCGTAAAATTTTATGCTCTCTGAAAAATGACGCGTAGTATTTGCTAAATCCAAAAAGCAGCGCCGCGATGATCATTATGCAAATGCCCGCTGTTTTGAGCTTAGCTAAAATTTCAAATTTAAGTGAACGATAGCTAACGTGCGAGCGAGCAATCAGCACGCAGGGTAAGACGCCCAGCACCAGCACGTAAATCGCTAGTCTCGGGCTAAAAAGATCCGCCGACTCGGCAAAGTTCGTCTGGGCTGCGTTACGGATCATCTCCGAATCGATTACGACGTTATAGCTATCCATGAAATACGCCGTAAACGACGAAATAAAAAAGCAGATCATCAAAATCGGCTTGGTTGTATAACGCGAGCTAAAAATCGTAAAAAATAGCGTCAAAAAAGCAATCAAAGCCACCGCGTCGCAGACAAGATAGATAAAATTTAGCCCCGAGATTCCGTAGGCGTTTATGATATTTTTAAAAAACGAGAAGTTAAAAAATGCCACAAAAGCAAGCGAGCTTAGAAAAATAAGCTTCTGCTGCGACGGATTTTTAAAAAAGCTAGGCACGAAGCGTTCCTTGAGATAAAATTTCAAGTTGAAATTTTACGGCGTTTTGGTAAATGCTCGGAAATTCCGCACTTCGTATCTCACAAATCGCAGCAAAATTTTTGTGAAATTTTAAAATTCCGCGCGTATTCATCTTAGCTTCATCTTGGAATTTTAAAATTGCGCCATCCAAAATAAAATTTGGAAATAAAATCAAAAGGATTAAAGATGAAAAATCTTAAAGCTTTAGGCGCGCTCGCCGCTACATTCGCCCTTGTAGGCGCATTAAACGCAGGAAACTTTAGCGAAAAAGATGCTAAAGTTTCATTCGATCAAGCGATAGGGATCGCACAGCAAAACTTTGGTGACGCGACTATAAAAAGCGTAGAAATCGACGATGAGCACGGAAGGCTCGTCTATGAGATAGAGTCGCATAAAGAAGGTAGCGAAAACGAGATCAAAATCGACGCTCAAAGCGGCGAAATTTTAAAGACTCAAACGCAAAAGAAGCTAAAGCCTAGTAAAATTGATTATTCGCAGGTCAAAATCAGTGCCACAGACGCTCGCGCCAAAGCACTTAGCGTAAACACCGGCTGGGATTTTCGCGAGGTTGATTTAGAAAGCAACGGCGGTAAGCCTGCATACGAAGTGAAACTGCGCCAGGGCATGAGCAAAAAAGAGGTGCTAATCGACGCTGCTACGGGCGAGCAGATCTTGCAGCGTCAAAAATAAGCAAAGGCGTGAGATGAAAAATCAAAGCTTAAAGGGTGGAGCAGATAACTCCGCCCAAACTAGTGAGGCTTTGGACGCTAGAGATTTTAGCATAAACGAAAACGCTGACTATGGCGCCCAAAATGTAGACGCGGCTAAAAATTTAGATGAAAATGCGCAGGATTTTTCGGCAAATTTAGCAAGCGAAACAAGCGAGCGGAATCTCGCGCCCTGCGAGCAAAATTCTAAAGATTTTTCTAGCATGGAATGTTGCGAAAATCAAAAAATTTCTGCGGATGCGAAAGATTATAAGGACGAGCGGAATTCTTTGCAGACGCAAGACTTATCAAGTGTACGAAATTTCACTAGCGAGCAAAATTTCGCCGATACACAAAATTTTTCTGATACAAGTAATTTCGCAAGCGCACGAGATTATGCCAGCGCAGCAAGCTGCGCGGAGGTTTGTAATTCTTGCAAGCCAGTGCTTTGCAGCCACTGCAAACGCGAAATCGCTAAGCAAAATTTCAAGCTTGGCTGCGTAGGATTTGGGCTTTTTGCGCTAAATATCGCAGCAGGCGCACTAAATTTTTTAGGGCGGTTAGGAAGCGTAGCGGATAAAAAGGCAAGCGAGATTAGAGCTAGGCAAAAGGCGCCTGCGAATTAGCGCAGCTCCCAACGCTACTGAAATTTAGTGGTGCATAAAGCGAGCAGGTTTACACATCCAAGGCGCCGCAAAATTTATACGTTTTTGGCTAAAATGGCGGATTAGAATTAGCAAAATTTTAAAGGAGCACTTTGAAAATTTTACTTGTCGAGGATGAAAAAGATCTAAATCAAATCATCGCAAAATGTCTGAAAAAGGACGGCTACAGCGTAGATTGCGCCTTTTGCGGCAAGGAAGCGCTAGAGTTTTTGGATGTCGCAAAATATGACGCTATCGTGCTTGATGCGATGATGCCTGTGATGGACGGCTTTGAGTTTTTGAAGGTGGCGCGGGCGCGCAGATTGGGAACGCCGGTTTTATTTTTAACTGCGCGGGACGCCAAAGAAGATATCATCGCAGGGCTTGATCTGGGCGCAGACGATTATATGGTTAAGCCCTTTGATTTTCGTGAGCTTTTGGCGCGACTTCGCGCAATTATCAGGCGTAAAAACGCTACTGCGGATAACGAAATTATCATAGGGCAAGTGCGCCTAAATCTAAGCAAAAAATCGGTCGTCTGCGCGGGTGAGATAGTGGAGCTAACGGGTAAGGAATATAGAATTTTAGAGCTTTTAATGCTAAATCGCGGTGCGATTTTAAGCCGCGAACAAATCGGCGAGAGCATTTGGGATTTTAGCGACGAAACAAGCTCAAATGTTATCGATATTTTAATCAAAAATATCCGCAAAAAGCTAGGCGAGCATGGCGATATAATAGAAACGAAGCGAGGGCTTGGCTATGTCGTGGCAAAATAGCAAGATTTGGATTAAAATTTCGGCGATTGCGAAGCAGATTTTTGCCGCTACGGCGCTTTTCATATTAAAATTCGTGCGAAATTTTAAACAGAATTTTACGCATAATTTTGCGTGTTTAAAGAAAAGCTGCAAGAAAAATTCCACGCAAAATCTGGCATCAAATTCCGCGCCGAATTTTGCTGCTACAAGCGCAACGCCTGATCTAGCGCAAAATTCTAATAGCGTTCTCGCGCAAAGTCAAGAACAAAATTTCGCGTCTAAAATCTCGATAAGAAATTTTACTCAAGCCTTAGTCCTTGCATTCTCAACTGCTAAAGAGAATTTTATCTCGCGCGCGCTACCTATCAGCCTACGCGTGACGCTTTATTACAGCGTATTTATTTTGGTGCTTGCAGGCGCTATTATCGGCATTTGCGGCTATATTTTAGACGAAGTATCAGGAAGCTCCGTCAGCCAAAAAAAGCTTGCCCGCTTAGTGCAAAAAGCCGCGCGCGAGGGAAAATTTAAAAGCTTTGATGACGGTGTATTTTTCTACGAGCATGACGGACAAGGCGGCGTGATCGCAGGGTTTGTGCCTAAAGGCTTCGAGCCCGCGCTGCCGCTCTCGCCTCAAGGCGCGCGCGAGGTGGAGCTTGACGACGATGAGTTTTTCTATTACGACGCGCAGATCAAAGGGCGCAGTGCATGGATACGCGGCGTCATCGCAGTTAGCGAGTTTGAGCTTGCGATGAAGCGCGTGATGCTGATCGCTCTTATCCTATCGCCGCTATTTGTGGTGCTCGTCATCTACGGCGGCTACGCGATCATAAAAAGAGCGTTTAAGCCCGTGCGCACTATGTCGCGTACAGCTAGCGAGATCGGAGCTAGCGGCGATTTTACGCGGCGAATAGAACTACCGCGAGGCAAGGATGAGCTAAGCGCGCTCGCAGCTACGTTTAATGAAATGCTAGCATCACTGCAAAGCGCGTTTGAGCGCGAGCGGCAGCTAAGCGCCGACCTTTCGCATGAGCTACGTACGCCCGCTGCCGTCATACTGGCTCAAAGCGACTATGCCCTAGCCTATGAGCAAGACGCGAGCGAGGCGAAGGAGAATTTCGCTGTCATAAACAATCAAGCGCGTAAAATTTCGGCGCTAATAGAGCAAATTTTAGAGCTTGCCCGCTTGCAGCGCGGCGCGCGTTTGGCACCCGTAAGCTTAAGCAGAATCGCAAACGAGTGCGCGCAAGACTTTCAACTTTTGTGCGCACAAAAAGGGTTAAGTTTTAGCTCGCAGATAGCCGAGGGCGTGCACGTAAACGGCGATGAGCTACTTTTGATCAGGCTGATTAATAATTTTTTAAGCAATGCTTTAAAATTTACGCGCAGCAGCGTCGTTTTAGAGCTTTGCGTCAGTGCAGACGCGTGCGAACTTAGCATAAGCGACGATGGAGAGGGCATTGAGCCTGCTTTGCAAAATAAAATTTGGGACAAGCTCTATCAAATAGAGCGCTCCAGAAATCGCGAGCAAAATAGTGGCGCGGGGCTCGGGCTAGCCATCGCCTCACAAATCGCAAAAATCCATGGCGCGCAAATTTCACTACGTAGCAAAGTAGGACGCGGAAGCAAATTTAGCGTAAAGTTTAAGAAGGTTTAGGCGGTTTTGTGGGCTTGGTGGCGTAAAGAAATGCTGGGCGGCGAAATTCTTAAAATTTTATCGCCTATTGTTGCTTAAAATTTAACGGCTATAGCCGTATATAGAGGCGATAGTGTAATTTTAAAATTAGGCCGGCGTCGCCAATAATATTGGATGATTTTTGCGATAGTCGTGCGCTTTTAAATTTAAATGGGCCAAATTTTAAAATTTAGTTTTACCGCGAAATTCTGCGGCGAATTAATAAGGCAAGGCGCGGCATTTTGCCCTTAGGCGAAGTGATAAGGCAAGCGCTTTATAGCTTAAGTGGGCCGGCGCGGGTAATTTAAGAATTTTGAGATATGCGGTAAAATAAGCCTTCGCTGAAATTTTACGGCGCAGTATTACAGAATAAACCTTTACTAAAATTCTAAGACGCCACATTCGGTTCTAGAGAATTTGAATTTAGGAGTATTTAGCGACAGAGTAAAATTTAAATACGGAGCAAAAAAAGACGGACTTGAGATTTAAGGCCGCCTACACAAGCGAAATTTTGTCTTTTTGTCTGTTTCATCCTCGCAGCTTACGGCGATATAATCAAAGCCGTTTGCCTTACCTCGCCCCATGAGGCAGCCCCGTCGTTTATCAGTATGACTCTACCACGCTCGTCTGTCTCGTATCCGTAGCGGGTGCTGTAGCCAAATTTTACGCGGGTCTTGCACGGCGGCAGGTTAAATTTCACTAGCTCGCAGCGGGCTACTTTTTTGCGCCATATTCGTCGCAGAACATCGCGCTTTAGCCGTACGCAGTGCTATCAAAAATTAAAATTTCCTCGCCCGTTTTTACGCATTTTATTGCGAACTTGCGAGGCATGAGCTCGTCCTCATAAGTCTGCGGCGATAGACTTTTCTAAATTTTTCGCCCTGCCTAGGATCGTTATGGCTCTGCGCTCGCATATATTTACGCACCTGTAGCAAAGCGTGCATTCATCGCCGAATTGCGCCTTTTTGCAAGCGAGCTTTATGTTACGCATCGGGCAGGGTTTGACGCAAGCCCCGCAGCCGCTGCATCGCGATGGATCGAGGCTCGGCTTGCGCTTGGCAAAGGGGCTTTTATCCCAAATTTTCATCCAAAGTCGCTGTCCTAAAAACCCTGCGATACGACAAAGCGCGCCCAGCCCCTCTTGCGGCGGACGGCCTGCGCTAAGCGCCTCCGCAACGCGTCTGACTTTAGCGTCCGCCTCTTTGATTATGCGCTCGTTTTTCGCTCGCGAGTAGCCAAAAATCGCCACGTCGAGGATGAACGCGGGCATTTTGATATGAGCGCCGCCCGTTATATTTGCGCCGAATTGTTTTAAAATTCTAGCCGCGCACCCTGCCCCGTCGCCGCTGAATATCTCCATCGTAGCGAAGATGAATACGTTTTTGCCGCTAAAGCTCGCGCCGTTTCGGTAGAGGAAGTCGCGCACGATACGCGGCAGGTCGCTAAAATAGACGGGATACGCCAAAATAATGTCATTGTGGCATTTTAAAAGCTCGCCGCAAGCCTCGCTCTCGATCGAGACGCAGACGCCGCCAAGATGAGCGATGAGCCTACCCACGCAGTGCTTCGTGTTGCCCGTGGCACTAAAATAGATCGCTATCATACCCGTCTCCCAGACTATGCGAATTTCGGTGAAATTTAACCCTTACCGAACGAATAGAATTTTACGCTTTTTTGCATAAAATTTTAAAATTTAGACGTGACGGCGAAATTTAAATATGCCGTCGCGCCCTAAATTCAGATATTTTCTGCCGCCACCATGCCAAAAACCATACAATCAGCCATGCTCATAGTACCGAGCCTACTTGCGCCGTGAACGCCACCGGTGATTTCGCCCGCTGCATATAGCCCTGCGATCGGCTCGCCGCTAGCCGCGTCAATAACCTGGGCTTTGGTATTGATCTGCACGCCGCCCATGCAGTAAAGAATTTTCGGGCTTGTTTGGCACGCATAAAATGGAGCTTTTGATACGTCGATACCGCCTACGTCGGCTTTTGTCAAAGGCTTGCCAAACTCCGGGTCACTTTCTGCTTTGACATAGCCGTTAAAATCCGCGACGGTTTTTAAAAACGGCTCCAGCGGAATTTTATAAAATTTTGCAAGCTCTTCCAAGGTATTAAATTTTTTAATTGAGCCTGCTTCTACGCCTTTTGACGTATAGACCGGATTATTTGCATCAACTGCGGCTTGATCGCAGATATTTACGGGATAGTTGTCGTTATTTTCGCTCTCCGCCATGCATTTAAAGATCGCTTCGGTTTTGATCTTGCGCCCGGCGTGCTCGTTCATAAAGCGTTTACCCGTCTTTGGATCGACAGTTAGACCATAGTCGTTAGCGCAGTGATTTGAAAATAACGCAGAAGTACCAAATCCCTTCTCGCTAGGATTGGTATAAGGATTTAGTTGAATCCAGCTGAGTTGCAAAGGATTCGCACCTAACTTCATCGCCGCGATAAGCGCACCTGCGGTAGCGCCTGGTTGGCTTACGGTTTCGATATTGTCTTTTAGATACGGCACCTGCTGAGCGCGAAACCACTTATCCGAGCTGTATCCGCCCGCAGCCAAAATGACGCCGTCTCTGGCTTTAAAAAATTTTACTTCGCCGCTTTTGTTTTCTCTGTCGTCGCTAGAAAGCTGTGGATCAAATTTATACTCCTCGCGGCATTTCACACCCACGACGCGACTGTTATCGTCGGTTACGAAGTCGTCAAATTTCGTGCGCTTTTTGATTACGGCATTTGCATTTTCCTCGATCGCCTTATGCATCGGCTGGATGTAGCCCGAGCCGCTAGCATTTTTGGCCTGTACGGCGCGCTTTAGCGAGTGTCCACTGGCAGATATCACCTTGCCCGAAAACTCCACTCCGATGCTTTTTAGGTATTCAAAAGCGTCGCCTGCGCGGTCGTAGATGACGCCTAGCAAATCTACGTGATTTAAATTTAGCCCGTCTTTTAGGCAATCTGCGATGAAAGCCTCCTTACTATCCGTGATACCCGCAGCTTTTTGGAATTCGTTATTTGGCACTGCCATATTGCCGGCGTTAATGACGGAATTGCCGCCCGCACGGCCCATCTTTTCGATCATAAGCACTTTTTTGCCGCGCTTAAGAGCCTGAAGTGTCGCCATCGAGCCTGCAAAACCGCTACCGATAACAACAACATCGTATTCTTCGTCAAATTTTGCGTCTTTGGTGTTTTGCGTTGCACTCGCACTGCTTGCAGTTAAAGCCAGAGCTCCCGCCGCGCCGATTTTAATAAAATTTCGTCTTGAAATTTCTTGCATTTTTTGCTCCTTGCGTTGAAATTTTATAGATTATACACCCACGTAGCGAAATTTAAAATTTAACGTAAAGACTTAGTGATAGAATTTTAAAAATTTAGAAAAGAAAATTTTAAAAGCGCAAATTTAAAGCGAATAAACTCCGCTCCGCTAGCCGAAGTCTAGGCGTAAATTTTAAAATTTACGGCGCACGGATTTGCTCGCCGCCTGTGCGAAATTTTGCCGCCGCTATAAAATTTTAAAGTGCGCGGTATTCAAATTTAAAACTCGCGTCGCAGAATTTCAAGCGCTTTAAATTTTAAAACGCTTTGAAATTCTACGGCACGCTTTGCGGCTCTGCTTCTAAATTTTAAAGGCGCACATAGTATTTCGGCGCAAAGCACATACCGCTACTTCGCGCCAAAATTTAACAAAGCGTGCGTTGACAACCGCTTCGCGCCGAAATTTCGCAGGCGCTTAAATTTATGCTCCGATGCTCTCGCCCGCGATCATTCCGAAAACCATACAATCAAGGATCGCGTAGGTTCCCAGTCTGCTCGCGCCGTGCACGCCGCCGGTTACCTCGCCCGCAGCCCAAAGCCCCGGGATCGGCTCGTGAGTAAGGCTCGAGATTACCTGAGCTTTGGTGTTAATCTCGAGCCCTCCCATCGTGTGGTGCACCTTCGGCATCGTGCGGCTTGCGTAAAACGGCGGCTTGGAAACGTCGATACCGTCCAGCTTATCGACAACCTTGCCGAATTCCGGATCTTTACCCGCTTTGACGTAAGAGTTATAATCCGCGACGGTCTTTAAAAACGGCTCCAGCGGCAGATTGTAAGCCTTTGCAAGCTCCTCTAGCGTGTCAAATTTCTTCACAACGCCCGCTTCCAGCGGTCTTGAAGTATAGACCGGATTACGCGCGGCGACGGCTTGAGAGTCGCAGACGTTTACCGGATAGTTGTCGTTTTTCTCGCTTTCGCCGATAACCTTAAAGCAGGCGTCTGCCTTGATCTTGCGCCCTGCGTGCTCGTCCATAAAGCGTTTACCCGTCTTTGGATCGACGGTAAGACCGTAGGTGTTGCAGCAGTGGTTGGTGAAATTTACTGCGGCGCCGAAGCCCTTCTCATCGGGCGAGCAATATGGAAGGAACTGAATCCACGATGTAAGAAGCGTAAATGCGCCGATTCTATTTGCCGCTAGCATCGCTCCTGCCGAGCTTCCCGGATGGTTGGTGCTGTCTATGCTAGGCACTACGCGCGGATCTTGGATCTGGCGGTACCATAGATCGCGTCCGTATCCGCCCGAGGCTAGCAAAACGCCGTCTTTAGCTTTATAGCTCTTTTTCTCGCCGCTTTTATTTTCCAGATCGTCGCTAAAGAGCTTCGGATCAAATTTATACTCCTCGCGCGCTTCTACGCCCACGACGCGGCCGCTGTCGTCCACAATAAAATCGTCAAATTTCGTGCGGGTCTTGATCGTGACGTTAGGATCGTTTTGAAGTTTACCCATCATCGGTTGGATATAACCCGAGCCCGAGCCGTTGGTTGATTGCAAGCTTCTTGCAACGCTGTGGCCGCTTTCAAAGATCAACTTATCGCTAAACTCCGCTCCGCAGCCCACCAAAAGATCCACCGCATCGTTGCTGCGATCAAACATCACGCCCAAAAGATCGGTGTGGTTAAGCCCGAGCCCGTCTTTTACGGCATCAGCGATAAAAAGCTCTTTGCTATCTTTGATGCCTTGTGCGACTTGAAATTTATTCATCGGAGCAGCCATATTTCCGCCGTTGATGACGGAATTTCCGCCCGCGCGACCCATCTTTTCAAGCACTAGCACCTTTTTGCCGCGTCCGCTGGCTTTAATCGCCGCGGCAAGTCCCGCAAAACCGGTGCCGATGATGACGATATCGTATTCCTCGTCAAATTTGACGTCCTTGGCGTTTTGTGCCGCGCACGCACTACTAGCTCCCAGCGCAAGCGCCCCCGCACCCACTGCGCTGATTTTTAAAAAACTACGTCTTGATACGTCTTGCATTTGCAACTCCTTTAATTGAAAGTGTATATTTAAAAGAAATGATAACTCGAATTTAAAGGTAAGTCAAATAGAATAACGTTATAAATAGATAGTAAAAAGCTATGAAATATGGGCATTGATATAAAATTTTGAAATTCGGCGGGCGGGCGGAATTGAAATTTTAAAATTTTATCAGGCGTTCGTTTACAAATATCTGTCGAGCATAAAAGCGCTCGGCACAAAAATCGCAATAAATGCAAAATCCGTGCCGAGCCTTAAAATCGCTACGCCTTAGCGAGCGACTTTAAATTTAAGCGTTTGCAGATCGTAGTTATTTACCTGCTCGTATTGCATATCCTCGATAGAGATCGCAGGAAGCGCGCACGAGCCTGCCATAATCACGTTTATTGGCGTATAGATGACGCCGCTACTATTCTCTCCGTCTCGCGGATCATAATAGAAATAGCCGCTTTTTGGAAAGCGAAGCACTCGGTCATACAGATACTCCGTGTGTTCTAATGCCACGCTGTCTTGCATGCCCTCGACTCTAGCCTGCGCAGCCGAGCCTAGGCGCTCATTGACCGCCTCAAAGCAGCTAGGCATAGCCTCGTCGATTACGAAATTATAAAGATAATAATTCGCTCGCCAGCTGATCTTAGAGTAAATTTTCTGCCCTACTTTAAGCTTGTTTAGATCGACTATGTTGCCGCGAGCATCTATAAATTCACGATAAATTTCAATCCTTTTGCTATCCATAGAATGGGCGTTTAGGCTCTGTATGCCCAAAGCCTCATGCTTTAAAGGCGCGCTTTCATATCCAAAGCCAAGAGCGGTAAAAAATAGCTCGCCATTGCCGCTCATCGGCGTAAATTCTATCGCGCCGTCTTTAACCGCGAGTTTGGTATCCAGCGGCGAATTGAAATTTTTCGCCTCGCCGTCGTATTTCAAAGCAAAGCTAATATCTTTTTTCGCGTCCTTAAAATACGCATCAAATCCGCGTATTACGCTCGCTCGCTCCTGCGTGTTGTTTATATTTTTTAGATCGCGAATGATCGCATCGACCGTGCGAGCCGTGCTATCGTCTTTGATGCCCGCCTTGCCGAATGCGTAGAGCTTAAAGGCAGCGTCTCTTATGTCGCTAGCAAACGTCAAGCCCGCTCCGTCTTCGGCGTAATCATAATCCATTTGGTTTATTTTTTCACGCATGAAGTTAAATTCGGTCGTCATATTGTGCTTTTTAAGTATCGCAGCCATAGCGATGCGAGCCATCGGCGAGTTGTCATAAAGGCCGTTGTCGTAAATGAAATTTATCTCATCGTCATCCAGCTTGCCGTATTGATCTAGCACGAAATCCGCATATACTCGAAGCGTCGCTTGATCTTCGTAGTCTGATTTTAAGGCGCTAAATATCAGCGATCTTTGCTTATTGCTAAGGAATTTATAGCGCGCGTCAAGCTCTAGTAAAACGTCGCTTGCGTAAATCGAAGCGTAGTAATTAGTAACGCCGTGAGCACTCCAGTAGCCGAAACTGCCGCTAGGTTTGAGGCGAGATAGAATTCTACTTGCATACTCGTTTACGCGGTTGGTTAAGGTTTTATTGGAGTCTTTGCGTGCGACATAATCAACCGCTACCATCTTTGAAGTAAGCTGCTCGGTGCAACCGTAAGGATAGAGATATAGCTCGTCCGCTAGGCTAAAAGCATTAGGCGTAGCGCTGATGTGAGTATAAATTTCTTTATAACTCGGATCGATTTTGAGCGTTACCGGCTTATCGCCGTAGCTTACGTGAAATAGCTTCGAGCGCGGGAACTGGCTGATTATGTCAAATTCTACATCGTTGCTAAATTTCTGCCCGTTTGCGTCAAGATCAAATTTAATGTTCGCATCCGCAATATCAAGCGCGCTCGCGGTGAAGTTCGTATGCTTGACCTCAAGCGGTTTGAGCGTGAAATTTGCCTCACCGCCGCTTATAGCGACCGAAGGAGATGAGCTGATTTTCAAGACCGCCTTTTGCTCTTTGTCGGTGGTGTTGATGAGCGTTAGCGGCACGGAAATTTCATCGCCGCGTACCATGTAGGTTAGATCGGCGGGCTTTATGATCACGTCGTCTCGAACCTTAGCTTCGACGTTTGCCGAGCCGATCGTAGCCGCCTCTCCGATCGCCATAGCGCTTAGGCGGACTATGGAGTTAAAATTTTGCGGTAGCGCGAGATCAAATTTCGCCTCGCCGTTTGCGTCCGCTTTTGCGATCAGCATCTTGATAAATTTTTTCTGCTTTTTATTTTCGACAGGGCTTAAATTTCGTTTAGCCTTCGCCATCACGCCGTCGCCGCCGAAGCTTAGCTCTTTGGCTATGGTTTGATACACGCTAAGATCGTCGTAAATATCGAAATACTGCATCGCAAAATACGCGCTAACGTCGAATGCCCCAAACGCGTCGAGCTCGCTTTGCGAGACGATATCTAAAATTCCAAGATCGACCGCGTAGAGCACCACTTTGGAATTCGGCTCGCTTTTTACGCTGATCTGCGCGTTTTGCCCGTTTTTGTAGCTTTTCTCGGCTAGGATTTGCACGTTAGCCTTGTGCGAGCTCGCATCTAGCGCCACCGGCACGTTTGCATAAGCTCTAAGCGGCATAGCAGCAGGTGTCGCGGCGCGCGCGATTACAGCGTTGATGTGTCCGCCGACGAAATCCTCCGGCACGCTAAGCTCAAATTCCGCGCTACCGCCTTTTATGGATAGAATTTTATAGTCGTAAACCTGCTCGCCGACGAGCGAGATATTTAGCACGCCGCTTTCTACCGGCGAATTGATGACGCCTTTAATTTTATCTCCAGCTTTAACCTTGTCGCTTGTGAGTTTGATTTTAGCGCTTTGCACGTCTTTAGCGTTTACCCGTCCATAATATCCCCAGCCGCTTACGTCCACGCGCACGCCAGCACTCGCGCCGCTTGAGTAATCGTTTGCGACGATTAGATAATTGCCGCCGTTTTGGAATTTGTACTCAAACTCGCGCGCATCGGTGCTAACGGCGCTTACGAGATTAAAGCTTTCTTGCTCGACGTATCTGTTGCCGTCATAAACGTAAGTAAAATCGTCGCGGTAAATTTCAACGTCGATCTTGCCTTTGACGTCGGTTTTGGTTTTGGAATCTAGCAGCGCAAAGCCGAATTTTACGCTATCGCCGCTTGATATGAAATCCTTGCTCGCGCGAATTCCTACGATACGATCATAAGGCAGATAGCTTAGGTTGCGATATGCACTTACGTTTTTACCCTCCTCGGTTACGCTGAAATTTAGTAGAATATTTATGGCGTTAGAGACATTAAGATCAGCTGCTGCCGGCGAGAGTGCAAGCTCTTTTTTGCCGGCGGAGCTTAGCGTAAATTCTGCTCTGCGAAGCTGCGTAGCACCCTTTTTCTTTAAGCGATCGTTTAGAAACGAAAAGCCCTCGTAGCCTTTAATTTTTAGCTCTTTTTCATAGGCGTTTGCTTCCAGCGAGCCTTTCAAATCTCCGGCCGGCGCGCCTGCAAGATAGTTTGAGCTTAGCTTTAAAGTTATGATCTCATCTGCGCCGTATTCGTCTTTAGCAGTTAAAATTTCATTTTTGATGCGGTTTGGGACGAAATTTTCTACGCTGAAGCTTTTAGAAGCGATGATTTTGTCCTCATAGATGAGATCTAGGCGGTAAGTGCCGCTTTTCTCGCCCATCAGCTCGTCGATTTTAACGCTGCCGAACTCATCGGTATTTTGCGCGCGCGTGATGACCACAGTGCCGCTAGGATCGTAAATTTTAAATTTAATCGGCGTATTTTTTAAAGAGCTAAAATCGCGATTTTTCATCACGATCGTGCCTAAAAGCCGCTCATTCGGGCTTATCAGCTCGCTTGCGAGATAAACGAACGGACGCTTTGCAGTAATCGTTTTCTCGACGCTTGCAACAGCATTATTAAACAGTACGAACGCATGCTCACCCCCCTTGCTAATCTCGATAGAGCGCGGATTTTTGGCTAGAATTTCCATATTTTCTAATCTTAAAATTCCATCTCCGTCCGTTTTATCCTCTACGATTAGCTCGTTTTTATCGCTGTAAATTTTAACCTTCGCTCTGCTTAGCTCCTCGCCATTACTAAGCCTAGAAGTATAAATTAGCGCGCCGCGCTCAAGCAGCACCACTTGAGCCGTAATGTCGCTAAGATAGGCTACGCGCGAAACCTCTTGCATCTTTTCGCCCACTTTGTAAAACGCCGTGATTTTATAAATTCCATCCTCGTAGCCTTTAAAATCCATCGCGATTTTATGCTCCGCAACGGCGTTTTTAGCGCCTCCTATATCAAAGCTCTTAACCGCGATCTCGCTAGCTAGCCCACCTACACTATCTTCGTTGCTTTCAAAGTTTAAAAAATACCTAAAATTTTGCTCAGGAACTTTGGCAATCGAAATTTTAACCTCATTTACGTTTGAGCTTTTAAAAGCTAACGAAGCGGATTTTGGGATAAAATTTTTCTCGTCGCTAAAGGCTACGAAAGGCAGCCTGTCGCCCATTTTTACGCTTTGTTTGATCTCGTCACGCAAGATATATGAGCTATCTCCGAAGCCCTTTAGCAGCCTAATCTCGTAGCTTTTATTCGGCATAAACTCGTCGCTTACTATATCTGCATAGTAGTAGCATGAAGGATCGTCGCTTTCGCCGCCCTCTTCATCTTCGTCGTAATAATAATATCGCGGCTGAGTGAGGCTAAATTTACTCACGCCTGCGATTCTTATGTATTTGGCGGACAGCTCGTCCATATAGTTAGGAAAACACACTCTAGCTACGAGTGAGCCGTCTTTTAGAGCCGCGGGGCGGATCTGCACGCCGCTTAAATTTGAAGCGTTAATGCTGTCGTTAAAAGGCTCCTCGTCCGTGCGCAGCTCCACCGGATTTTGCAGCTTTGCGCCTGCTTTTGAGGTGAGGGATTCTATTTGCAATACGACGTTTTGTGCCTTAGGATCGAAGCTGAATAAAAAATTCCGATCATCGTGCGAGCTAAGCTCGTAGGATATGTCGTTTTGGGCTAAATTCTGCGCGCGGTAAATTCTAGTCGCTTGCTGTAGCGCGTCCTTGCTAACCGCATCGTTAAATTTAATTGCCACTAGCCCCGGACGCAGAAGCGCGATATGCTCGGTGCTAAAAGGCTCTGTCTCGAACTCAAAGCGCACCCCGCGCGCCTCGCACGAATAATTAACCCCGGCGCTAAGCATCGGCTTTGGATAGAGCCTGATTGAGCTCTCGCTCACGCTTTCATAGGTGCCCGTTATTTTGGGAGTGCATTTTAAGATCTGCTTTTGCGTGACACTAAATCCACTGCCGTCCACCCCGCTAATCTCGTAAGCCCCGCTAGCGTATTTGATCTCTACGCCCGCGGCAAAGCTAGCCAAAGCGCAAAATAGCGCTGCGCTTAGTAGTTTTGTCTTCATAAAATTCCTTTGCAAAAATTTTACGAAATTATATACAAATTAACCTTTTATTTTCTTTCATTTACTCTAAAATTTGCTTTAGCGAAATTTGCATTTTCGTCCAAGCAGCCAAGCTCGAAATCCCCTGCTCCAAGACTTAGCGTAAAAGCCTCACCGTTAGTGCGCGCAAAATATTCTCCCGTTTTAACTTTAGAATTTGTAGGCGCTAGGCTTTGCGTGGTGAAATCTCGTGCCGCAGAATTTTGCTGCGAGGAATTTTGATCTGTGAAATTTTTCGCTGTGAAATCTTGAGCCTCCGAATTCTGCTCTGTAGAATTTTGCAAGATAGAATTTTGCGACGCCAAATTCCGTGTGACTGGATTTTCAGCTATAAAATTCAATCCCGCAGAATTTTGCTTCGTAAGATTTTGTGATTTTAAATTCTGCGGCGCTGAATTTTGTCGCATAGAATTTTGTACCGCAGAATTCTGTTCTACAAAATTTTGCTGTGCTAAATTCTGCTTTAAATTATCTTGCTGCGCCACGTTAGAATGTTCGAAATCCAAATCCGTGGAATTCTCCCTCGTAAACGCGGTGGAATTTAGTGCTATAAACTCCCGCGAACCGCCACTTAGCCTGATATATACGCGCTCGCCGAAAACCGCCGTGCACTGCACCTTTAGCCGCAGCGTGCCGTCCGCGCCGGTCTCGTAGGTTTTGGCGTTGATGTCGTTTAGCACGGGCTTTACGGCGGCAAATTTAGCCGCACACCTTCCTGCGCGCACCTTTTGCGGATCGACTAGGCCGTGTTTTAGCAGATAAAAAAGCTCGCTCGTGCCGTAAATTTCGCACTCCTCGTTGGGCTCAACTCCATCGATCGTAAGATCATCGGCGCTTTGAGCGCACTCCTTTTCGCGGTACGCGTCGGTACATACCCGCCGAAAGCTCACGCCCGCGGGACGCGCAAACTCCGCCTCGCCCAGCATGCCCGATTTATCGAGGAAGGCAAACATATTAAACGCCACCTTCGCCGCACTCACGCCGCCGCTAAGATCTCTAGTCTTGGAGCCGTCGAAATTTCCCAGCCAGACGCCGAGGGTAAATTTCGGCGTGAGCGCGACGGTGTAGAGATCGCGCGCATCGGCGCTCGTACCCGTTTTAAACATCAGCGGCGGCGCGTTTAGGGTATTTTGCCACACTGAGCCGAGATAGGAGCGCGGGGCGTTTCTTAGCATCTGCGTTACGATGTAGGCGCTTTGCGGGGTTAAAATTTGCATCTCATCGCCCGTCTTTGCGCCCGCTATTTCGAGCTTTCGTAGCTTCCCGCCGTTTGCAAACGCGCTGTAAAGGCGAGTAAGATCCATTAGGCTCATCGAAATGCTTCCCAGCGCGATACCCGCGCCGTAATAATCCTTGCTAAACTCCGCCAGATGCACGTTTGATAGCATCTCATATAGCCCGTCGCCCTCAAGCATCAAATTTAGCTTCACCGCGGGGATATTTAGGCTAAGACTTAGCGCGTCGGTCGCGCTCACCGCGCCCAAAAACCCTTGGTTGTAGTTGCGAGGAACGTAGCCCGCAAAGATTATCGGCGCGTCGATCAGCTTCTTTGAAGGGGTGATGAGGCCGCGCTCAAGGGCTTTGGCATAGATGAAGGGCTTGAGCGTCGAGCCTACGTTTTTTTGCGAACGCACTCCGTCGTTTTGCCCCTCATTGGCGCTAAAATCGTGGCTGCCTACATAGGCGATCACCCTCATGCTTTCGTTGTCGATCAGCACGGCTGCGCCGTTTCTAACGCCCTTATCGCGCAGGGAGAGGATCTCACTTTTCAAAAAACCCTCAAGCGCGATCTGGGTTTTCAGATCCAAGCTCGAATAAATTTTACCCTCGTTTAGACGCGCAAACTCCTGCGCTAGCGCAGTTTGCTCCTTGGACTGCGCGCTCGCTTCGGAGCCTGCGGAATTTCCCCGCGATTTGGCGTTTAGATCGGAATTTATTTGCGCCTTAGTGTCCGAAGTGGAATTTTCCCGCGATTTGGCGTCTAAAACGGAATTTGTCTGTATTTTGGCGTCTGGAGTAGAATCTGTCTGAGCATTAGCGTCCAACGAAGCGAAAACCGTCTGTGCACTAGCGTCCGAAACGGAATTTGTCTGCGCACTAAAATTTGCGCTCGACCGCTCGCTAGAGTTTGCATCTGCCTGAAAATTTTGCGGCGGATGCGTGGTATCTTGCTGACTATTTAAATTTAGATTTTGCCGATTTTGCGAGTTTTGATGCGGATGTGCGGTACCGACGACATTCTGCCGCTTGTTTAAATTTATATCCGCACTCGGATTTTGCGGCGAATGCTCGGTTTGCCCTTTATCCGAATCCGTATCCGCGCTAAAATTCTGCGGCAAACGCACAGCGCCTCGTCGCTCGTTTAAATTTAGACTTTGCGAGTTTTGCGACGGATGTGCGGCATCAATAAAATCTCGCCGTTCATCTAAATTTGCGCTCTTTCGTTCATTTGGTTTTACGCTTTCCGGTTCATTCGGTTTTACGCCTGCCTGTGATTTTGCGCCTTCGCGCTCGTTTAAATTTAGCCTCGTTCGTTCGCTTAAATTTAAACTCTCCGGCACATTCGTTTTATAATCTGCTTCTTTCGAATCCGCTCCCGCCTGCGCGTTTGCGGCATTTGATAAATTTGACTCACCCTTTGTTGCAACCGTAAAGCCTGATTTGGCACTCGCCGCGTCCGAAAAATTTGACTCTGCTACCGCCGCGGCTCGGCGTGTAGACGAGCTTGCTTGCTCCGATGTCGCGCCAAGCGTGCCTCCCTGCTCTAAATTTTGAGTGAAATTTACGTCATCTTTGGCAGTAAAATTCTGCATTTTATAATTGTTAAACGCTAACAGCGCGTAATGCGGCGCGTAATTGGGCGCTGCGTAGCGTCTGGGCGAAAACGGCTCTGCGAGGGCGCGCTCATACTCGCTCTGCGAGATCACGCCACCCTCTCGCAGCTGCGAAATTAGGCGGTTTTTAAGCGCGTTGATGTTTGATCTACGGTCTAGGCGGTTTTTGTTCGGGTTTTTTGGGATCACGCTAAGAAGCGCGATTTGAGCGTTGCTAAGCTCGCGCAGGTCCTTTTTGAAGTAAAAATACGCCGCAGTTTTGACCCCCTCGATATTGCCGCCGTATGGGGCGAGGTTGAAATACATTCCTAAAATTTCATCCTTGCTGAAGTGCCACTCCAGCTGAAAGGCGTTGAAAATTTCGATGATTTTGTTTTTGTAGCTGCGCTGTTTGGGGCGCATCATACGCGCAACCTGCATCGTAATCGTGGAGGCTCCGACGCGCTCGACATTGCCCTCGCTTTTTTTAGTAAAATTTTGCGTAAAATTATACGTAGCCGCGCGCAGGATCGAGGCTGGATTGACGCCGAAATGGTAGTAAAAATAGCGATCTTCGAAGTAGATCGCGCTTTGTTTCAGCCGCGGCGGTATCTCGTCCGCGCTCGCGTAAAAGCGCCAAATTTGATCGTCGCTGATCTGCATATTTAAAATTTCGCCGTTTCGGTCATATAAAATTCTACTCTTCTGCTTATTTAGCATATCCAAATTTAGCGGATAAAGCGCGTCCAAGATCAAAAACAGGGCGAATGCAAATGCGCAAAATAGCGCGATTTTTAACGTAAATTTTAGAAATTTCATCGCGCAATTATATCAAAGAATTTTAATGATTTTAGGCTATAATGGCGCCTTTTTGCAAAGGAATAATCTTGGACGCTCTAGCTAAGCTAAACACCGAACAATACGCCGCTGCAACCGCTCCTGCCGGACACAATCTAATAATCGCAAGCGCAGGCACGGGCAAAACCAGCACCATCGTCGCGCGCATCGCTCATCTGCTAAATCTCGGCACGAGCCCTAGAAAAATTTTGCTTCTTACTTTTACGAACAAAGCCGCAAGCGAGATGATAGCGAGGCTGCAGCGGCATTTTGATAAAAAGATCACCTCCGCAATCGTCGCGGGCACCTTCCACGCCGTATCCTACGCCCTACTTCGAGAGCTCAGCAAAGGAGTGATTTTAAAGCAGCCCGCCGAGCTAAAGACGCTGCTAAAAAGCCTCGTAGAAAGGCGCAAATTTTATCACGTAAGCGACGCGCGTCCCTATGGCGGGGCGTATCTGTACGACGTGTACTCGCTGTATCAAAACAAGGAGATGAGCGCGGATTTTGCATCGTGGTTTAGCAAAAACTACGAGGATCAGGCGGAATTTGCCGAAATTTACGCAGATATTTTACGCGAGTTTGAGGAGGAAAAGGCAAAATTTAACTACGCCGATTTCAACGACGTATTGCTAAAGATGCGCCGTGAGCTACAAAAGGGCGCGCCGCTGCGGTTTGATGAAATTTTAGTGGACGAGTATCAGGATACGAACTCGCTGCAAGGAAGCCTCATCGATGCCTTTGCGACGAAAAGCCTTTTTTGCGTCGGCGATTTTGATCAGAGTATCTATGCTTTCAACGGCGCAAATATCGACATCATCGGTAGCTTCGGTAAACGCTTTGCGGACGCTAAAATTTACGCGCTGAATATCAACTACCGCTCAAGCTCGGCGATTTTGGCGCTTGCAAATCGCGTCATCGCGAACAATCCGCGCCTTTACGAAAAGAAGCTGATCGTGGGCCGCGAGGGAAAATTTAGCGCGCCTAAGCTGCATGTTTACGACGATACGGCGGCGCAATACGCCCACGTAGCCGCACAGATCGCGCAAAGCGGCATCCCGCGCGAAAAGATCGCCGTCATCTTTCGCAATAATTCCAGCGCCGACGGCGTCGAGGTCGCGCTTAAGGAGCTCGGAATCGGTGCGAAGCGAAAAGGCGGCGTGAGCTTTTTTGAAAGCCGCGAGATCAAGGCCTTTACGGACATTTTCGCGATGATAATAAACCCAAAAGATATGATGGCATTTATGAGCACGTGCGAATACGCAAGAGGCGTCGGCAGCGCGCTAAGCAAGGAGCTTTTCGATGCACTGATCGCGCTTGGGCACGGAAGTATTCACGCAGGGCTTTTGCGCCCCGACGAGAGCGTTAAAATTTTTGAAAAAAAGAGGAAAAACTATCAGCTCGGGCTTTTTGACGATGTGGATATAATCGGCTCGGTATCGCGCTTTGAAGCTTTGGAATTTGACGAGTTTTTTCGCTCGCATCCGGTGCTAAAACATAATAAAATCACCGAAGGCGGTGCAGTGTTTTTGCACGAAATTTATAAAATTTTCAAAAAAAGCGGCTCCGTTGCAAGGTCTGCCACGCTGATCTCGCAGATCAAAAACTCGCGCCTTTTTGCCCTCGTAGCGGACTTTATCGCGACGAAACGCGCGACGCTAAAAAACGGCAAGATAGACGACGAGCGCAAAAAGGACGAGACCGCGCACATCTACGATAAATGCGGAATTTTAGAGCAGATCGCCGGCAAATACGCGGATCCGCAGAGCTTTTATAATTTCATAACTCTGGGCGCAAAGGAGATGAGCGAGGGCGAGGGGGTAAATCTGCTCAGCGTGCACGCAAGCAAGGGGCTTGAATTTTGCAGCGTCTATCTCATCGATCTGGCGCAAAACCGCTTCCCGAACCTCAAGCTAATGGCGATGGGCGGCAGCCTGGAGGAGGAGCGGCGGCTATTTTACGTGGCGGTTACCAGAGCGCGCGACGAGCTGGTGCTAAGCTACGCGAAATTTGATAAGATCAGAAAGATTAATTACGAGCCGAGCTGCTTTTTAAGGGAAGCGGGGCTGGTGAAGTAGGCGAAATTTTGCTCGCTAAATTTGAAATTTCATTTTAGCGCGGACGGATCGTTTGGGTGAGAATTTTACTCCTTGCATACGCCTGGTGCGCCGCCCTGCTTCTTTATCGGATTGCTGAAGTAAGAATTTTGCCGCGTGATTTTTGCAAATTTTGCGATTTGTAAATTTTTGTGGTGCGGGCGCTACGACGCCAATATGAGCGTGATTTTGCGTAGTTAGAATTGCGAAGCGGTAGGCTCTTTTGCGAGCCAAAATTTATCGGCATTTTGCCTAAATTTGAGCTCGACATACGACCTAGCGATAAAATTTTACCTCCATCCGCTATTTTAGAATTTCTCCCGAGCCTAAGGACGATTCTAGTTTATAGCGGCGAATTTTGCCCTTACTTGAAATTTTACCGATAGCTCACTGCGGGTTGTAAGATTTCGCACTCGTCACGCTCGCACTGGGCGGCAGTAGGGCGGAATCGCGCCTAAAACAGCATAGCGGCGCAAAATTTCCACGGCTCGCAAGCGTAAAATCGCTCTTGATCGCAAAATACGGCGGCTTTAAACTTGTTATTTTTGCGGCTCGATAAATTTTGTAGGCGACGGCTGGGTTTTAAGCTACTATGAAAAGCGTGACTGCTCGGAGTTTTTTGCGAGCTGCGCGCGAGCTATGTGGCAGTGCAATCAAAGGCGGTTTAAAATGGTGATATTTGCGGCGCGGGCGGTTGCAAAATTTTACGCCGCAAATGCGCGCTAAATTTTGAAATTTTGCTACCGCTTTGCAGAGAGTAGAGTTTTGACGCGGTAAATTCTCCGTGAAATCTCGCACGGGTAGAATTCTATGGCAAATTCGGCGATAATAAAATTCCGCCGCCCTATTTTGCTTTTTCCTTACTTTGAAATTTACGTGTTTTATACATCGCGGAGCTAAAATTTCATTTGATAAATTCCAAAAATACCGCAAATTTTACGACTAGTTAAAATTTTAAAGTGCATTAAATTTACGGCGCTACAAATTTTAAATTTCACTACGTATTGCGCACGCCGTAAAAAGTACGTGCCCTGCCAAATCTATTGCAGCGTGAAATTCCGAGCGGCGGCAACCCGCATATTTGATAAATAGATTTCGCAGCACAAATTACATGCTGGCAAATTTAATTTATCGCCGCATAAATACTGTCGCGCAAATTTAACGCAGTCAAAAGTCCTTCGCCGCGCAATTTCACATCGTATTAAACACCCTATCTCCCGCGTCTCCAAGTCCCGGCACGATATATTTTTGCTCGTTTAGTCTCTCGTCGATCGCCGCGGTGAAAACCTCGACCTGCGGGTAGATCTCGCTAAATCTATGAAGCCCCTCGGGCGCTGCGATGATGGAGATAAATTTGATCTTTTTAACGCCGTTTTTCAGCAGAAATTTTACCGCATCGATCGCCGTACCGCCGGTCGCAAACATCGGATCGATGATGATCGCGGTGCGCTCTGCGGCATCTGCGGGCAGTTTGGCGTAAAAAAACTCCGCCTGTGCGGTCTTTTCGTCGCGCTGAAAACCCAAAAACCCCACGCTAGCGTCCGGCATGAGTTTAAATACGCTATCCAGCATACCCAGCGCGGCGCGCAAAATCGGGCAGATCATGATCTTCGTGGCGAGCTTATACGCGCTGGTTTGCGCCACAGGCGTATGCACGCTCACCTCGCGCAGCGCCAGATCGCGCGTGGCTTCGAACATCATCAGGTAGCTGATCTCATCGACGAGCATGCGGAACTGAAACGGATCGGTCCCCCGATCTCGCAAGATCGTGAGCTTATGCTCGATCAGCGGGTGCTTGATCAGCCTCACGTTAGGCAGCTCGCACGCGGTTTGGTACGTACAATTTTGGCTTTGGCTCATTTTCTCTCCTTAAATTTACTGAATTTTGCGCCCTTTGGGGCATTTTAATCGTATGTTTTAGCGCGAGCGCTCGCGTCATTTCGCTGAAATTTCGCCGATAACGGCAGCGCGATTTTAAATTTAGCTCATTTTAGCTCACAATGCGCGCGTTACGTTTAAATTTAGCTCGGCGGCTCGCTTAAATTTAACGCCTTTAAAAACGCAGTGCTTTAAATTTAGCTCGCGCGTGCCGCTTTAATTTAGCCGCTATTTAAACAGGGCGCGCTTTCTATCGGCACGCCGGGCGCTACTTTTCGGCGAGCGCTCGCGGCGTAAATTTCATCTGCGAAATTATCGTCTGAGGCGGCTTTAAATTTACTTAATGCTCTCGCTCGTGAGCCAAATTTTAAAATTCCCCGCTATCTTGCGCGCCAAAAATTTTAATTTCATGCATGTCGATCGCCCTGCAAACGAGCTGAAATAAATCTGGCATATCCTCAAATTTAGCCCGCCGCAAGCGGTTAAATTTGCCGTACCGAAGCGATCAAATTTAACCGCAAAGCCCCTACTCCTTCACCACGCGCAGGAACGAATACACGTCCTGCACCCCGGGCGCGTGCGTCGCGTACCAGATCGCGTGCTTTTCATGCTCGATGTCGCTCACTACGCCGCTAAATACCACGTCGCAGCCCACGATCGCCACGCGCACCGCAGTGCCAGAAACGTCGGTATCGGAAAAGAGATTTTTCTTTAAATTTGTAAAAATTTCAAACGAATTGCACGGATATTCGGACTTTTTGACGCGCAGATAGGTATGCACGCGCCGCACGCCTTCTGTTTGCCGAGCTAAAGCAAGTAGCGGCTCGCGCATCGCTTCGCTATCCAGAAGCCCGATGAGATAGACCTCGCCATAGAAGCATTCGACCTCCAGATCCCAGCTGCTAAGGCCTTTAGTAAATAGAATTTTGCTTTGGATTTTAGTCTGGACGAGCTTGTCGCTAGCGACCTCGCTTACGCTGCGGCGGTCGCGTGCTACGGAGTAGATGTCGTATACGCTAAGCGCATTGCCAGCGGGCGCCAGCGGAGCCGCGCAAGAGAGCAAAAACACCGCTAAAATCGCTAGAAACAAAACCCTCAAACCCTCTCCAATCTCGTTTAATTTCTAATTATCTCAAGCCGGCTGCCGGCGCCGCTTTTTAAATTTAACCCCGCAGGCACCGTTTTATCGCAGCTTCAAATTTTGCGCCGCGAGATTCCGCCCAAACCGCACGCCGTAAAATTTTACAATATAAATTTTAAAATTTACGTTGTAATTCCCACAGATTGCGGAATTCTGCGTTTTCTTCGCTGCGAAATTTCACGCGCAATATTCGTCGCCATAATTCTACCCGGTTAAATTTTTCATTGCAAAATTTGCCGCTGCAATAAATTCTACTGGGTAAAATTTCTCGCAGCGAAATTCGCCTCTGTAAAATTTTATATTTCAAAACCCGCGCCCAAAATTCCGCCCAATCGCGGCTAATTCGTCGTAAGCCCGCCGTCTATCGCAAATATCGCGCCGCTGACCCACTTCGCCGCATCCGACGCCAAAAACACCGCCGCATCGCCGATGTCCTGCGCGCTACCGATTTTGCCGAGCGGATAGATATTTTGCACCATTTGCTCAAACGCTTCGCGTCCCTGCGGGCTAAGCGCGCTTAAATTTCGCTCAAACTGCGGCGTTAGCACGCTACCGGGCGCTATGGCGTTGACGCGTACGCCGAGTTTGCCGACCTCGAAGGCAAGCGATTTGGTGAAAGAATTTAGCGCGCCTTTGGTGATCGAATACGCCGTCGTGGTGCGCCCTACGAGCATTCGGTTCGCAAAATACGACGAGATATTGATCACGCAGCCCTTGCTAGCCGCAAGCGCGCCCAAAAGCCCCTGAGTAAGCAGATATGGCGCTTTGACGTTTAGGTTTAGATGAGCGTCCAGCAGCACTTCGTCGGTCGCCTCAAACGGTACGAATTTTCCCAGCCCGGCGTTATTTACTAGGATATCTATCTTAAGGGGTAGCGCTAAAATGCGCTCACAAAGGCCTTTTATCGTTTTGCTTTGCGCCAAATCCGCCTCTACCGCGTAAGCTTTCACGCCGTAACCGCCCAAGGCCTCCTGCGCGATTTTTAATTTCTCCTCGCTTCTGCCAAGCAGGATCAAATTTGCGCCCTCTTCGGCGAAACACTTTGCGATACCAAGCCCTATGCCGTCGCTTCCGCCAGTGATTACGGCGGTTTTACCCTCTAATCGTTTCATACTTTTCCTTTCAATGCGTAAATTTACGTTCAAAAAATTTGAGCGAGATTTATGGATCTCGCAAACTTCGAAATTTTGCAGGCTTTGAAATTTTATTAACTTTAAAATTTCGCCCGCTTTAAAATTTCGCGGCGAAGCGAAATTTCATCGATAAAATTTTACTAACTTTGAAATTCTACCGATAAAATTTCACGGCAAAATTCCATCGTAAAGCTCGCGGCGGAATTTCATCGGGAATTTCATCCGTAAATTCCACCCAAACTGCGCCGCTTGGCTTACAGCACCTGTTTTACGCTACTAGCCGTGATTTCAAGCAGCCTTGTCGCAAAAGGAAATTTCGCCTTCGTTTCCTCAAACTCCGCACCGCTATCCATAAAGCGCGCTGTGCCCTTCACTACAAAGCCGCGCCCTGCGCCAAACCTGCCTGCCAGCTCCTTCGTTGCGACGCTAAGCTCGACGTTCGGATTAGCCTCCACGTTGCTTTGCGTCTTTTTCATACCCGCAGCCGGGATAAGGATGCGATCACCCTTAATGACGAGATATCTGTTCCACGTATTGCTGATATGAGCCTCACCCTGCGCGCAGGTAGCGATACCCACGGCGCATTCATAATTCAAAATCTCCAAAAATTCCTTGCTAAACATTTTCTCTCCTTAAATTTACATTTTAAAGCTCGCGATTTTGGCTGACAAGCCCCGCGCGCAACTGAAATTTTAACTACCTCCGCCACTTTCCGCCGCGGTTAAATTTTATACTTCAAAAGCGCATCTTTTTCGGCTTTGCTTACGCGAAAGCTATCGCGGATCTTCGATATCGCCTTGTTTTGGATAAATTTAACCGCCCGCTTGCTCGCCAAAAACGCAAGCGTGATCTCGCGCTGCTTGATAAACATCTCCGCTATCGCCCACGCCGCGCCCATCTGCACATAATACCGCTCGTCGCTTTCGGCGGCGCAAATTTCAAAAAATTCCTCGGGCGTGATCGCGCCCATATTTTGCATAAAATAAACGTAGAAAAATCGCCTCTCAAACTCGCTCACGCCGCCCTTAGCCTGCTTTAACAACGCGTCCGCGAAAGCGTCGTTTCTGAATTTCGGAGCGAACATATCGCAAACCGCCCAATTTGGCATAGTTTTGATAAAACTGCTCGCAAGTGCAAATTTCGCCTCATCCTGCTTTAAAAGCATTATAAAAAAGCCCTTTAGCACGAACTCCTCGTGAAAAAAGGGCTCGTAATTTTGCAGCTCGCGCCGCGCCTCATCCGCCCCGCTCAAAGCGGCGAAACTTTTGCGAGCAAGTGCGCGCAGCGCGGGAGTGCGCACGCCCAAAATCTGCGGCGCGGGTATTAGGCGCTGCGAAAATTGCGCGAATTTCTCCTCGCTTAGCGCTCGCAGCTGCCCTAGCATATTTTCTCGTAAATCCATAGCTTTCCTTTAAATTTATCGTAAATTTAATCGCGCGCAAGATTGCGATTTTATAACGGCGCGCCGAAATTTTGCCGCATAGGACTTTTATTTAAACAGATCGCGCCGCACGCACAAACCAATCACCCGATAGATCGCACCGCTTCAAGTCACTCGTCGTACCCGCTCAAAGTCTTTTGCCTAAAAATACGCCCTGTCAAATCGCGCAGTATGCCTCAGGGCAAAGCAAGCCGTGCCGCCAAAGCCGCTTAAATGAAGCTCGGCGCGTCGTTTGAAAACAAAATCAGATCTCCGCTATGCGTATTTTCGCTCAAAACCCGCTGCAAATCGCGCTTGTCTTTCAAAACGATAGTCTTTGCGGGGTCGATCTTGCTTTGCAGCACCTCGGAATTTAGCTCGCCCGTGATGATCGCGAGATCAAAAATTTCATCGATCTTGACAGCCAGCGTCTCGTTGTCCTCGCGCGTGCTCTCGACGATGCCCGGCGTGATGACGACCTTGCGCCCGCCGTAGCTTCGCATCAGCTCGTAGCTTTGCAGCATGCCGCTTAGATTGCCGTTGAAGCTATCGTCGATGATGATTTTGCCGCCCGCATCGAGCCGCGCGAGGCGGTGCTCGATGGCGCTGACGTGCGCGACACGGCTTTTGATCTTATCTACGCTAAGACCCAAAAATCGCGCGATCTTTATACACGCGGCAAGATTTGCGGCGTTAAATTTACCCAAAATCGGCGCAAAAAACTCATGTCTCTCGCATAGTTCTCTCCGCCCGTTTGAAATTTTACGCTCGTTTGGAGCCTCTTGCGAGCCCCGCTCTTTATCGCCACAAATTTTATCGTCACGGGCGGTTTGTTCACAAAATTTTCGCTCGCTCCGCTCGGCGCAGGACATGGAATTTGCATCGTCAAAATCGGCGCCGTAATTTTTAGAATTTTTGTCTTTTTCCGCGCATGCCACACTGCCTGCATCTAGGCTTAAATCGCCCTCCCCTTCACCACCTGCGGCGGATGTTTCTGCATGCGGCACGGAATTTTTGCAGCTTGCACCGCTTTCATCATCGCTCAAGCTAAGGCTAAATTTTATTCCGTCCAGATCCGCGCCGTGGATTTTTAGCCCCTCGTCGTAGATCGTGACGCGCTCGTCCGTGCCTTTTTGCGTGGAGCTGTGCAAAAACGCATGCTTTAGCCGCGCACTCGTGAGCGCTTCGAGCTTGGTTTTGCGGATGTTTTCGATGCTTTTGAAATACTCGATGTGTTGCGCGCCGATCTCGCCCACGACGACGATCTGCGGCGCCAAAAACTCGGTGATTTCGGCGATGTCACCGCTCAGCCTGGCGCCTGCTTCGGCGATGTAGATCTGCGTATCTGCGGGCAGCGCCTCGTTTACGTCGCGCACGAGCCCTGCTAGCGTGTTTACCGAGCGCGGCGTCTTATAGCAGCGAAAGTCGTTTTTTAAAATTTGATACAAGAAGTTCTTAATGCTCGTCTTGCCGTAGCTCGCGGTGATCTGAATGATCGTAAGGGAGGGCATCTGGGCTAGTTTTTTGCGTGCATCGGCCTTAAATTTCGCAGCCTGCGCCCGCTCGTAAGCAAAGCTCGCCACAAGAGCGGCGCCAAGCGGTAAAAATATCGGCAAAATCGGAGCTTCTGCGGCATAAAACACGGCGCTGAAGCCAAACGCACAGAGTACTAAAATTGCAAAAAATCGCTTCACGCGCGGCGTAAAGACGAGCTTTTTATCAAGTCCTCTTTGCCAACAATAAAGCGCTAGCGCATAGGCCGCGATGATTAAAATTTTAGCGGCACATAGGGCATAGAGGAATGCAGTGCCAAATTTAGCTGCGCCGAGACCTACCGCGATCTCGCAGCCAAAATACGCCGCCAGCGGCAAAATGAAAAAATAAATGTGCCACGCGGGCTTGGTGAAGTGAAAGATAATACGCGCGGGCTTATACGAAAACCACTGCAGGCAGGTGATCAGATAAAAGCCGAGCAGTAGGACGAATGCCGCGTGCGCGATCAAAAATATTATATTCATCTTTTAAAATTCCTTTTTATAAATTTACGCGCCCGCTTTGCGAGGCTGCGCGGGCAAACCGCGGCGAGCTCGGGCTAACCGGCATTTGGCTTCATTTGTAAATTTTACGAATTATCGCTTTGCAAATTCTAGTTTTACAAAATTCGCGTGCTCGCAAATTCACGCTCTCATGTTGGCCGCACGAGCCGCACTAGATAAATTTGCGCTACCGCGCGCCGCCCCCATTTTCGATACCGCACAGTATCCATCTCTCGCGACCTGAAATTTTCGCATGCTGTATATCTTACGACATCTAGCCCCACCTCGCGCGATTATTTGCGCGCCATCCGCGGCACTTCGGCTTCGTATCGCGACGAAGCGACGACGCGGTTATGCGACCAAATTTAATTGCTCGCTTTGCGGCGCACACGCGGTTTCGCCGCATCATGTACGGCTGCCGCAAACACAGAGCAGAAACGCGTTAAAATTTTAAAATTTAACGCGACACGCTGTAATTTGGGCTTGCGTTTTGTACTACGCGCCCAAAGAGCCGATTTTACGCCGCTAAATTTTAAATATGTGCCGCATACGCACGCGGCTTTATAATCTAAATTTACGCTTTAGTTCGCGATCTTTGACGCAAACAGATTGCAAAATTTTAAAACGTGCGCCGCGAGATAAGCCGGACTAAAGCCGCCGCATTGAAACGCTTTTAAATTGCACCCCGCTCTTACATTCACGCGATCTGTTTTGTATCTAAAGCGCGATTTTTAGCGGCTCGGCACCACAATTTCGCGGCTAAATTCTAAAAATTTACACAAAATCGCGTTTCGCTTTAAATTTAGCGCGACGCCAAATCGTTAAATTTAGCTGCCGCCAAGCTCCTTTTCGATCTGCTCGCCGATAAAATCCGCGCTCTGCAAAAAGAAAAAGTGATCCCCCGCCAGCGGATAAAATTTGCTGTTTTTGACGAGCGAGTGGATCAGCTCGCCGCTTTTTAGGCTAGTGGCGCGATCGTCCTTGCCCCAAAAGATGAGCGCATTTTGCGGGCTTAGCGCAGAAAAAATGTCGCGAAAGTCCTCATTTACGACGTTTTTTAGCGTCTCATACATCGTTTTGCTCATACCTGCGGCATCCTTGCTCGCAAACGCACGCCAAAGCCCAGCCAGACCAAGTCTTTTTAAAATTTTAAAAATCGCGATTTTGGCGCGCACTGCAAAGGGCTTGGGCTCGATGATACCGGCGCTGCTTAGCAGTATGAGATTGCGCGGGGCCAGCAATGCGGCGATCTTGCCGCCGAAGCTGTGCCCCATGATCGCTGCGGGCTGCTTGCCGAAAGCTGCGATAAAGGCGCGCATAATCTCTGCGTAATCCTTGCTGCCAAGGGCGCGCGCGGGCTGGGAGCTGGCGCCAAACCCCGGCAGATCGACGCACACTATCGCGTAACGGCGGAATTTATCCGCAAAAACCCTAGACATAAGCGCTTTGTTTGCGCCCCAGCCGTGCAGCACCAAAATATATTCGGCACGCTGCAGATTTGAAATTTCGTAGCTGATTTTGTAGTTTTCGCCGCCGTAGACGAGCTCCTTACTCGCCACCGCCGCTCCTTTTGGCGTAAACGGCCTTGAGTAGCTCGACCGCCTTTTCGAGTCGCTCAAACTCGCTCATACTGATCATCACGGCTTCAAATTTGTTGTTTTTGACGATCATGGCTTTTTTGATCTCTTGATTTTTGATCTTGTTTAAAACGGTGCTGAAGTTGCGCACGATCTCGGTAGCGGTGTAAATTTCGTCTTGATTTATCATAACTCGACCTTTTGGGGTAAAATTTTACGCAAAATTTAGCGTAAAATTTTAAACGATTGGCTATTTATTAGCGGTGATTTTAGTGATCAGCTCGTAGCTTACGGGGATCTGTCTCATCGGCGGCAGCGACGAAGCAAGAGCTGCTAATACCTCGGAGAAATCATCAAATAGGTAGTTTGCGAGACTGCCTGGGTTTGGATTTATCTCGTTTAGATAAATTTCGCCCTCTTTTTCAAAAAAATCGCAGCGAATGAGCGCGCCATCGAATGATCCTGCATTATAAAGCCGCTTAAAGGCGTCTTTCATCTTGCCCTCTAGCAAAGCGCCAGGACGAGCGGGCTCGATCGCGCCACTACGCGAAAAATCCAAATATTTACGATCGAAATTTAAATAGCCCTCTTTTTTTGGCTCTTCGATGTTTGAAAATACGATTTTGCCGTCTATTTTAGCGCCTGCGAGATTAAATTCCTTTACGTTTTCCCAGTATGGCTCTACGATCGCGCTGTCGTCCAGCTCAAAAGCCTGATCCAGCGCGTAGCTAAACTCGCTTTCATTCTTGGCTATCGAAATTCCGATGCTAGAGCCCAAATGAGCGGGCTTAACGATGATCGGAAAATTAAAATTAGGCAAGCTGGTACGACTTACGATCTCATACGGCAAGGTTTTTACATTTGCGATTAGAGCCAGGTGCTTGGTTAAAATTTTATTATAGCTTAGCACGCTAGCTTCTATGCGAGGTCCGATATAAGGGATGCCAAAAAACTCAAATAGCGCCGCCATTTTTCCATCCTCGCCGTCGCAGCCATGGATTAGATTGATATATGTGCCGACTTCTAGCATGCTTTTGCTAAACATTCCACTCTCAAAAAATCCGCCTGCACCGATACTAAGCTCTTTTGCTTTAGCATAGCCGCCCTGCTTAAAATATGCCGCGCGCATATTTTTATCCTCGATGCGGTAAAATTTGCGATTTTTATCGCAAAATATAAACTCCAAGTCCCAGCCTTTTAGGGCATTTTTGACGGCAATTGCCGAGATGATACTTACTTCGTGCTCATAGCTTTGAGCTCCAAAAACTAAGCCAAATTTCATTGCTTTCCTTCAAATTTTATTTTCTACGCTAATTTTTTTAACGCCTCTTTGACAAGATCTGACGTATTCGTGCTACTGCAGCCCGCTAAAATTTGATTGATCTTATCGCGCTTAAATCCAAGGCTTTGTAGCGCGGACGCCGCTTCATTTTTATAAGTCTCGCTAGGACCGAATTCCATTAGCTTCGCATCGCCTAGTTCGGCAATGATCCGTCTAGCAGTCTTTGGGCCGATACCCGGAACTGAAGTTAGCGTCGCAGCATCCCCTGTAGCTACGCAACGCGCAAAATCCTGCGGAGCGAGCGTCGAGCAAACCGCCATCGCCGTGCTTGCACCTACGCCACTAAGCTTGATTAGGGTTTCAAACATCCTTTTTTCACTCTCGTCTAAAAACCCATACAGCAAATCGGCATCCTCGCGCAGAATTTGCACGCACGCAAGCTCGGTCAGCTTGCCCTGCGTGAGCTTCGCGGAGGTATTTAATGACAACGAAAGAGCGTAGCTCACGCCGCTAGCGCATTTAATAACGCAAGCAGTGGGCTCCTTGCGCGTGATAATTCCTTCGATCGCCGCTATCATCTAAGAGCCTTTAAAATTTCGTTTATGCTCTCATTAAGCGCTAAATTTAGGGCATTATAAATGCTTTGCGAGCTAGGATCAGGCACGAAAACGCGCTTAGTGACGATACCGGATTTTATGCTTTCTAAAGAATTCAAAATTTCATATCCCATCGTGACGGTTGCTTGATCGTTATTGACCTGAAGCGCTACGATACTGGTTTTTAGGCGCAAATCCCGCTCTTTTGGCACAAATATCGGATTTAGCGAGCAGGTGGAAAATGCCGCATCAAGCAGCGCCTTATATACCATCTCGCTAGGCATCGTGATAAATTTGGCGTCGCTTGCGAACCGCGTTCGGTTTCTAAAATCCACTATTAAAATATCCCGCCTATCGACGAGATCGGTCGCTGTGATGGTGTCGATAAAGATATTTTTGCGCGCACCGCTAGGATTTACGCAGTGCTTTTGATCATAACGCAGCTCGTAGTAAGTGTATGGCTTAGCCTGCTTAGCTAAGCAGCCGCCTAAAAATATCGCTGCCAGCGTCGCAGCAAGCGTAAACTTTATAAAATTTTTCATCTTTATTCCTTTTTATCGTCGCGATCCGCGCTTTTAGAAGTGTCTTTGAAAAAGAAATCATAAGGATTGTCCTCTAGCCTAAACATCGCGCCTTGGAATTCTCTAAGCGATTTTTTGAGCTCGCCAAGAGTGTTTTTTGCCTCCTCAAGCGTAGGATCCAAGATCGCTTTTAGATTGTACTCGCCGCGATCGATACGCTTAGTGATGATGCCTGCGGTTTTATCCAGTGAATTCGATAGATTGGCAGCACTCACGGCAAAGGCGTTTAGATTATCTAGCAGCGCGTCTAGCTCCTTCTCGCGCTCGTTTAAATTCGCTATGAGAGTATTTACGTTAGCAAGCAGCGCGTCTAGGCTTTGGAATTTTTTCTCATCACTTAGCTCGGCGCTAAATTTATCCATCGAAGATAGAATTCTATCCACTTTATCGGTATTTTGCTTCGACAACAGCCCATTAATTTTAAAGACCATCTCACTCACGCTATCGGTGATGACTTCAGCTTTAGAGCCGATTTTGTCAAGAAGTGTTTTGTCCAGCGCAATTATCGGCTTTTTATCATTCGGCGGAAAAAGCTTGCCGCTTCCTTTCGTGATATTTATAAACGCGATTCCGCTGATGCCTTGAGATTCTACCTTAGCGACGCTATCTTGCGAGATCGGTAGCTTGCTTTTTACCGAAATTTCAATCTCAATAATCGCATTTTCGATATCGGCGAAGTCGATACTTTTGATGATGCCCGCATTTACGCCGATAAATTTAACCTCGGAATTCTCCTTAATACCTACGGGAAGCTCTTTTGTGTGGATATAGTAGGAGCGGTAGCTTTCGCTGCGATCAGTCTTTGTAAGCATCCACCACATAAATGCCGTAAGAGCCGCGACGCAAATCATAACAAATGCGCCTACTATCGTGTATGAAGTTCTATTTTCCAATCTTTTCTCCTAATTTCAGAGCGTAAAATTTAAGCCCTGCGATATGCCTTAAAATAGCCATTTGGGCTTAAATTTTAAAACTTAGCACTTTCTCAAATAGTCGCAAAATTTGCAGAATCATCTGAGTTTAAATTTTAAAGCTTAGCGTGCATTTTGAAATTTCAAAATATCGTCACGTCGTATTTTAGCGTAAAATTTTACCGCCCCGGTTTAATTTAACGCCGCTTACTCGTCGAAATTTTAAAATTTCAATGCGCTATCCCGCAAATGCACCCCGTTTAAATTTTAAAATTTTATGCTCGCGGGGGTCTAAAATTCCTGGCGAAGTTTAAAATTTCGATTGAGCCGCTAAGGTCTAAATTTTAAAATTTAAGCCCTGCGGAGCCGGGAATTCCTCGCTAGGTTTAAAATTTAAAATTCTTCCGCTGCTATTTTAAAATTTCAGCTCCTACCTATCTAAATTTTACCCGCCGCGATGCATATTTCGGCTCGGTAAATTCCGAAGTTTAATCTCTTTGTCGCATCTTAAATAGCTCTTCGAGCGGGTTATTCTCTAGGCTTGAAATCTCCTCGATATTTCCTTCAAAAGCGATTTTTTGATTATCCACGATCAAAAACCGATCCAAAATGTCAAAGATACTATCCACGTCGTGCGTCACCATAACGACCGTGACGCCGAGGCTGTCTCTAAGCTCGCAAACAAGCCTATCAAGGGCTCTGGCGCTGAGCGGATCAAGCCCCGAGTTTGGCTCGTCCAAAAATAAAATTTCAGGACTAAGTGCTAGCGCGCGAGCCAGCGCCACGCGCTTTTTCATACCGCCGCTAAGCTCGTTTGGCCTAAGCGCGGCGGCCTCTTTTTTAAGTCCCACCTTTTGGATCCAAAACATCGATAGCTCATCTATCTCGCGCTCGTTAAATTTAGAGTATTCGCGAAGCAGCACGCCTACGTTTTCGAGCACGCTCATTGAGCTGTAAAGCGCACCGAACTGAAACATCACGCCGCATTTTAGGCGGATCTCGTTTTGCTCCGCCTCGCTCGCGCGCCAAATATCGCGCCCGAAAATTTTAATCTCGCCGCTTTGCGGGCGCTTTAAAAATATGAGCGTTTTCATTAACGTCGTTTTACCGCTGCCGCTGCCGCCTAAAAAGCCGTAAATTTCGCCTCTTTTGACGCTAAAACTCACGCAATCGTGCATAACGCGCGATCCATACGCGGTAGTAACGTCGCGCGCGACTATAATTTTAGCGCTTTCGCCGGATTGCACTTGCTCGCTCATAGTCCGATTTCCGAAAACAGAACCGCAAAGACCGCGTCGATCGCGATGACCCAAAATATCGCATTTACGACGCTGATCGTGGTGTATTCGCCGATGCTTTGGGTATTTCCTTTGACCTCAAAACCCCGCATACAGCCGATGATAGCGATGAATGCCCCGAAAAACGGCGCTTTAATCATACCCACTAAAAAATGCCTAAGCTCTACAGAAGCCTTAAATCTATCCAAATAATCGTTAAAGGCTATGTCTAAATACGCGTCACACACAATCATCTGAGCCAAAATACTTACCGAATCTGCGATAAAAATGACTAGCGGCATGATTAGTACCATCGCGATAATGCGCGGCATCGCAAGAAAATAAAACGGATCAAAGCCCATCGTCCTCATCGCATCGATCTCTTCTGTGATCTTCATCACGCCGATCTGTGCCGTAAAGCTCGAAGCCGAGCGACCTGCGATAACGATAGCGGCGATTAGAGGCGCCACCTCGCGCAGCGTCAAAGAGCCCATAATATCGATGATATAGATGCTGGCGCCAAATTTAGAAAGCATATCCGAGCCGATGTAAGCAAGCACGATGCCGATCAAAAATGCCGTCAGTGAGACTATGAAAAGCGCGTCTATGCCGCTATCTTTAATGAAATTTACGGTTTCTTTGAAGCGGAATTTCATCGGATGAATTATAAAAGCCGCGAGTTTAGAAAAAAACTCGCCTAAAAAGCTTGCAAGGCTTAGCAAGCCTAGAATTCCAAGATGGCAATAAAGTCCGATCTGCGCTAAAAAATTTAGCCTGCGAGACTCGGGTACGTAGCTAAAATCGATCGTTTTATCATCCATAAAGCTTAAAATTTTGGCAGCTTTGCTGCCATCCTCCACAAGGCTAACCCGCTTGCCGGCAAGGGCGTTTTTGATCATCAACGCCATGAAATAGTCTAAATTTGAAATTTCGCTTAAGCTTAGCTCCAGCTCGTTTAGATTTTTTACCGCTTTTTTTAGTGCAAGTAGCTGGGAGTGCGAGCTTTTGTAGTTCCACTGCCCGCGTAGCGATAAGGTATTTTTCCCGCCCGAGCTTTCGAGCGAAAAGGCTAAATTCCGCAAAAATTTCTCTCCAAAATCAAAAAATAGGGGAAA
The DNA here is from genome assembly GCF_938045205.1 of uncultured Campylobacter sp. Taxonomy (GTDB): domain Bacteria; phylum Campylobacterota; class Campylobacteria; order Campylobacterales; family Campylobacteraceae; genus Campylobacter_B. The sequence continues at coordinate 11,034 of NZ_CALIMY010000100.1, read as the reverse complement.
TTATAATATAATCAACCTTGGCATTTTATAAAATTTAATGGAGATTTATGCTCAGAGGCTTTTTTACAAATAGCGTAGGCACGCTGGTTTCGCGGGTTTTGGGTTTCGTGCGCGACCTGCTTACCGCATCGGTTTTGGGCGCGGGGATTTACAGCGATCTGTTTTTCGTAGCGTTTAAACTGCCCAATCTTTTCCGCAGACTCTTCGGCGAGGGAGCCTTTACGCAGGCGTTTTTGCCTAGCTTTACCGCCGCGCACAAAAAAGGAATTTTTGCCGCAGCGGTGCTTATTAAATTTAGTATTTTCATCGCGCTTTTAACGGCGCTCGTACTGCTTGCCGCGCCCGTTTTTACTAAAGTTTTGGCATACGGATTTAGCGCCGAGCAGATCGGTCTTGCGGTGCCGTACGTGCGGATAAATTTTTTCTACCTTACATTTATCTTTGTCGTTACGCTCTTTGCCTCGCTGCTTCAGTATCGCGACCACTTCGCTACGACGGCGTTTTCGACCGCGCTTTTAAATTTGGCGATGATCGCGGCGCTTCTGCTAGCTCGCGGTAAGGACGGCGCCACGGCGGTGCTTTATCTTAGCTTCGGCGTCGTAGCGGGCGGGCTTTTACAGCTTGCGGTGCACGTTTATGCGCTGAAGTTCACCGGAATGTTGCGCGTCTTAACGGGCGGCTTTGCGCGGCTTGCGCGGGGTGATAAACCGCAGACGCAGGGCTTTTATAAAAATTTTTTCGCAGGCGTGCTCGGTGCGTCGGCACTTCAGCTAAGCTCGTTTATAGATACCTTCTTTGCGAGCTTCCTTGCTAGCGGCAGTATCAGCTATCTATACTACGCCAACCGCATATTTCAGCTGCCGCTTGCGCTTTTTGCGATCGCGCTTAGCACGGCGATCTTTCCGCGCATGAGCAAATTCGTAAAAGCTCACGACGACGCGCAGGCTCTGGCGCTCGTCGAGCGCGGGTTTTACTTCCTTTTGGCGCTGCTCGGGCTTTCCGCGATAGGCGGCGTGATGCTGCGAAACGAGATCACGCAGCTGCTGTTTGAGCGCGGAGAATTTACTCGCCAAAATTCCATCGAATGCGCCGCAGTTCTCGGCGCGTATATGGTGGGGCTCGTGCCGTTTGGGCTATCTAGGATTTTTTCGCACTGGCTGTATGCGAATATGAAGCAGAAACTAAGCGCGAAAATTTCGATCTGGTGCGTCTTTATAAATGTCGCTTTGTGCGCGCTGTTTTTTAAACCCTTCGGTGCGGTGGGGCTTGCATTTGCAAGCACGATAACGGGGGCATTTCTGCTCGGCTTTAACCTCTATTTTTTTGGATTTAATAACTTTTTGGCTATAATCCGCGCAAAAAAAATTATTGCGATCGCGGCGCTTTGTGCGGGCGAAGCGGCGATTTTATACATTTTAAAAGGCTTGTATTATGGTAATTTATGATAGTTTGAGCAAAAAGAAGCTACCGTTTAAGCCCATTAGCGAGGGATTAGCGCGCATTTACGCCTGCGGCCCGACCGTTTATGACGATGCGCATTTGGGGCACGCAAAAAGCGCCGTAAGCTTCGATCTGCTGCGCCGCGTACTGCAAGCGGAGGGCTATGAGGTTAAATTTGCGCGAAATTTCACAGACATCGACGATAAAATTTTAAAAAAGATGGCGGAAACCGGCAAGAGTCTGGGGGAGATCACGGAATTTTATACCAGCAGATATTTGCAGGATATGAGCGCGCTAAACGTCGCGGACGCGAGCATTTCGCCCAAAGCGACCGAAAATATCGCCGCGATCTGCGAGCTCATATCCTCGCTTCTTAAAAAAGGCTTTGCCTACGAGATCGCAGGTGACGGCATCTACTTCGACACGCGCAAGGATGGGGATTATCTAAGTCTTAGCGGCAAAAAAGAGGGCGCCGGCAAAAACATCGCTCGCGTCGCCTCAAACGATGCCAAGCACGACGAAAAGGACTTCGTGCTGTGGAAATTTGACGAGAATTGGTTCGATAGCCCGTTTGGCAAAGGGCGCCCGGGCTGGCACAGCGAGTGCGTAGCGATGATTTTAGCGCACCTTGATAGCGGCGATCCGCAATTTTGCATCGACATTCACGCAGGCGGCGCCGATCTGCTCTTCCCGCATCACGAAAACGAAGCCGCGCAGTGCCGCTGCGCCCGCCATAGAGCGCTAAGCAAATACTGGCTTCACAACGGCTTCGTGCAGGTAAATAACGAAAAGATGAGCAAGAGCCTAGGCAACTCCTTTTTTGTACGAGACGCTCTAAAAATCGCCCCGGGCGAGGCGTTGAGATTTTATCTCTTAAGCTCGCATTACAGGGCAAATTTTAATTATTCGGTGACCGATCTGCTTGCGAGTAAAAAGAGGCTAGATAAAATTTACCGCCTTAAAAAGCGTGTGTGTGAAGTTTTAGCTCCCGCTACGGGGCAAAATTCTGCGGTATGTGTATCTGAACATACTGCGCAAATTTCATCCGCAAGCTCTGCGCAGACCTGCGGGGATACAGGGCGAAATTTAACTTCGAGCGGATCTCAAAGTTTAAGCCCAAACGCGGCACCGAATTCCAAGCCTAAAAATTCCGCGCCAGAACTGCCTGCTGCGGAGGCTAAATTTAGATCGGAGATGATGGAGTTTTTAAGCGACGATCTTAACACCTCGGGCGCGCTTGCGGTGCTCGATAGCTTCGTAGCAAGCGCGAATGAAGCGCTAGATCGTGCGCCAAAAGACAAGGCGCTAAAGGCCCAAATCACTGCAAATTTGGAGTTTGCGAAGCATACCCTTGGAATTTTATACGAGGATGAGACCGAATACTTTCGCTTCGGCGTGAGCGAGCAGCAGAGGGTACAGATCGAGGAGCTGATAAAACAGCGTGCGCAGGCAAAGGCGGAAAAGGACTTTGCGAGCGCGGACGCCATCAGAGCGCGCCTTACGGATATGAAGATCGAAGTGATGGATACGCCTAGCGGCACCGTTTGGGAGGTCGCAGCGGAGTAAAACGTAAAATTTAGCGCGAAATTTTACGTTAAATTTTATGATTTTTGTCATACGGAGTACAAATCCTAACGCTAATTCGCGCATAAATTTCAGTGCGATTTCATTCGGCGGTGCGATGGTAGCACTGCGGCGGTCGTGCATATTTCGGCGCAATTTTTATTCGGCGATACAATGATACGGCGATGTGGCGGCGAAGACACAAGGCGGATCGCAATTTTCATTCGTAGGCGCTGTCGACGCGATGATGAAAGCGTGATTTTTAGCTTATGCCGAGTTGCGGCGTAGCGGAATAGTGCCGCGGCGAGGTAGTGTCACAGTGCTGCGTATAAATTTAGCGCGATTTTTTTGAAGGCGCGGCAGTATGAAAGTGCAATGCGGCGCGGCGATGCGAAGTAGCGATATAACGCGATGCAATTACGATACGGCACTTTGTAGCGCTTTATGGCGCCTCAAAGTATTTAACGCTTATGACGTGCGAAAGTGTTTAGAAATCGCGATGAATAAAAACTCGCTCGCTTTTAAGTCGCTTTGCGCTTTAAAAGCGGCAAACAAAAAGCTAAATCTCGGCGTCGTCCGCACGGTCGCCGCATGCGAGCGAGTTGATTTAGCGAGCTTGCGAAGCGCAAATTAGTCCCGCGCCGCCCCATAAATTTCGTGCTGCATCGCGGTCAAAATTCTAAAATTTAAGGAATTTTAGAATTATAAATTTTAAAATTTTAGGAATTTTGAGATTTAAATTTTAAAAATTTTATAAAAAAGGATAGCATTTGAACGGCTTTAAAACTTTACTATCGCGCTTTAAGCCCTATTTTAGGGATTACAAGCCGCAGTTTGCATTGGCGATTTTGGGTATGGTGATGACGAGCGTGGCGACTGCTGCGAGCGCGAAGCTGGTCGAGCCCGTCTTAAATAAAATTTTCGTCGAAAAAAACGAGCCGTATCTCTACACGCTTCCGATCGCTATCATCGTGGTTTTTGCGATGAAAAGCGGCGGCGCGTTTATGCAAAACTACTTCACCGCCTTCATCGGTCAAGACACGGTGCGCCGCTTCCGTGATAGGCTCGTTGCAAGCCTCGTGCGGCTGGACGTGGATTTTTTCAACCGCTTCCGCACGGGCGAGCTCATCAGCCGCACGATCAACGACATCGAGCGTATCCGCGTCGTGGTTTCGAATATGATCCCCGATTTTTTCACGCAGATCATTACGATTTTGGGGCTTTTGGGCGTCGTGATCTATCAGAGCCCAAAGCTTTCATTTTTCGCGCTCGTGGTCTTTCCGTGCGCGATATATCCGCTCTCGCGCCTTGCAAAGCGGATGAAAAAAATTTCGCGCGAGTCTCAAGAGAAAACCTCCGATATCTCCTCGGCGCTCAGCCAAATTTACTCCAACATCGAAATCGTCAAGGCAAGCAACGCCGAGAGCTTTGAAGTGGAGAAATTTAACGCCGAAAACAAGAAATTTTTCGGTCTAAATTTAAAGGCGGTCGTAACGACGTGCCTGGTAAGCCCGATCATGGAGATGCTAGGCGCCGTGGGCATCGCCGTGGTGATCATCGTCGGAGGACAGGAGGTCATCGCGGGCCAGATGAGTATCGGCAGCTTTTTCAGCTTCCTTACGGCGCTTTTTATGGTTTACACCCCGATAAAAAAGGTCTCCTCGCTCTACAACAACATGCAAGACGCCATCGCGGCGAGCGAGCGGACGTTTGAGCTAATCGATTTGGAGCCTACGATCGTCGGAGGCGGAAAGCAGATGGGTGAGATAGGCTCGGTGAGCTTTTGCGACGTGTCGCTAAACTACGGCGACAAAGCGGCGCTAAAAGACATAAGCTTCAGCGTCAAAAAGGGCGAAATTTTAGCGCTCGTCGGAAACAGCGGCGGCGGAAAAAGCTCGGTCGTGAACCTACTGATGCGCTTTTACGACGCAAGCAGCGGTAAAATTTTATTCAACGGCAACGACGAGATCGGCGAGTTTAGCATCCCTAGCCTGCGCGAAAATATCGGCCTCGTAAGCCAGCGCGTCTATATTTTCAACGACACGATCGCGCAAAACGTAAGCTATGGTGCAGAATTTAACGAGCAGCGCGTCATAGAGGCGCTCAAGCTCGCCAACGCCTATGAGTTCGTAAGCTCGATGAAGGATGGAATTTACACCGTGCTTAGCGAGTTCGGCGCTAATCTTAGCGGCGGGCAGCGCCAGCGTATCGCCATCGCGCGCGCGCTGTATAAAGACCCGCAAATTTTAATATTCGACGAGGCGACTTCGGCGCTGGATAACGCAAGCGAAAAGGAGATCTCAAACGTCATCGAAAAGATCAAACAAAGCAAAATCGTCTTTGTAATCGCGCACCGCCTCTCTACGATCGAGCGCGCCGATAATATCGCGGTGATGAAAAACGGCCGCATTCTCGCCATCGGCACCGACGCGAAGCTGGCGGGCGAATGCGAGGAGTATCGCAGCCTAAAGGGGATTATGCAAAACGGCTAGAGCTTTAAAATTTTACCCCTTTTGCGCCTCGGTTTTGCTCTACGAAATTTTAAAATTTTATCTTTGAAGCAAGCCGCATAAGTTTATCCGCAAAGATTGAAATTTTATCTTGAAATTTAGCCGCGCGGATCGTTGTTTTGGCTACAGGGCTTTTTAATAAAGCTCGTCTCTTTGATGCGACGAGGCACGACTGCTAGAGCTTTAACGTTTGGATTAAAATTTTATCTCAAAATTTCAGCGCTTCATTGCAGGCTGCCACTAAATTTAAAGGCTCGTGCTGTTTTAAAACCGCTGCGGTAAAATTTTATCGCACGCTGGGCTCTTCGGCGCGCTACCTGCACTTGATCTTAGGCATCTGCGATAAAATTTTGGCTTTGTTTTCCTTTATAAATTTTCGCATCTTTTTAAAATCCCTATCCGAATCGAAATTTTTCAAATATTTTTTACATAAAAACCGAGCTTTAATCAATAAAAGGCTACAATACGCCAAATTTAATTCCAAGGGAAAGTCATTGTTTGAATCTATGCGCGCGGCACGCTCGCTAAGCCCCCTATTTCTGGGGATTTTCTTTATGTTTATCGGCGACGCGCTAGTTATCGCAAGCGCGGGCATCATGCTAAAAGAATCCGGCCACAGCGAGCTTGAGATCGGAGCGATTTCGGCGTTTTTCTTTTTAGGGGCGATCTTTAGCGGCTTTTTCGTGCCTTCGATAATCGGTGCGCTCTCGTACGTGCGGGCATACGCAGTCTTTACGGCGCTTTTCGGAATTGCTGCAATGCTGCATGATCTTGGCTCAAACCTCGTGTATTGGGCGATTTTGCGCTTTATTTTGGGCTTTTGTTATTACGCGCTTTTGATGATAATCGAAAGCTGGATAAACTCAAAGATCACAAACTCCATCCGCTCCCGCGTGCTGGCGATCTACGAAGCGGTTTTTTACGGCGCGTTTGCGATAGGAGTTGCAATTTTAGCGCTAAATTTCGGAACGATGAAGGTCTTCGTGCTAAGCGCATTTTTCATCATCCTGGCGTTGCTGCCGGTAAATTTAATCCGCTTCAACCCTCCCAGAGTTCCCGCTCGCATGCGCATCTCGATGCCGCAAATTTCGATCGTGCCGCCGCTTGCGTTTGCGACGGTGGTTTGCGCGGGCATTTTGATTAACGGCTTTTTTTCGATGGCGAGCGTTTTCGTGCTAAGCGCAGGGCTTGGAGTGGGCTCGGTGGGCGCATTTATGGGATCGGCGATGGCAGGAGGCTTCTTAGCGCAGCTCGTCTGCGGCACTATTTCAGATAAGTTCGGTCGCAAACGCGCCATAATGATAGTTTGCGCCATCGGTATCGTAGCCTGCGCGGCGCTATTTTTTGCTAAAAGCTTCATCCTAACGTGCGCGCTTGCGTTGATGTTGGGATTTGGCGCTTTCCCTTTGTATTCGCTCGCCATTGCGCGTGCAAACGACTCCATCACCGGCGAAGGCGCATCTCGCGTGCAAATTTCAGCGGCAATGCTTTTTATCTATTCGAGCGCGTCGCTCTGCTCGCCTTTGATAATCGGCGCGATGATGAAATTTTTGGGCGCAAACGGCTTTATCTGGGTATTTTTCGCGGCGATGAGCTTTTTATTTATATTTGCTATCTTTCGCCCCGAGATCGCGCCGAAAAGATAGCTTTAAAATTTTAAATTTTTTCGTAGATCAAAAATTTATAATAAAACGCCGCGATTGCAAACATAAAGCCCATGCCGAAGGTGATTTGCGAAAGCGAAAATCCAAGCTCGAAAAAAAATCCGATCGCAGCCGACACGAGTGTCGCGACGATGAAATACGCCATATCGTTGTAAGCGATAACGCGCCCGAAAAACTCCCTATCGACGTGGTTTTGCAGCTGCGTAAAAGAATACGACCACACCGTCGTGATGAAAAATCCCGCCGCGATCATGCCCGCAAACGAAAGCCAGTAGTTAAACTCCAGCACCGCCCACAGCGCGATGCCCGCAAACTGCCCCAGCAATAGCCAAAAAAACGTATGTTTATTCACGATCTTGCTTAGCCATATCTGCCCGAAAAATGCAGCCGCCGAGCGCGACATATTCATAAGCCCGATGACTAGCGAGGCGCTTAAAATTTCTTTGTATTTATACTTCGCAAGAAGCGCGATGAGATTGTCGTAAGTAGTGACGGCGACGAAGGCGTGAAGGACGATGAGATGCACCACCAAAGGATGCGAGCGCAGGTAAGAAAAGCCCTCCTTTAGCATCTTAAACACCGGCCCTGGCGCGTTTCTTGCGAGGTCTTTAAAATTTAGCCGTAGCAGGATAAAAAACGAAAAAACATATAAGCAAAAATCCAAAATAAACGCCGCTCGCACGCCGAAATAGTGGATAAAAACACCCGCACTCGCCATTCCGAAAGTATATGTGATCGTCCAGATAATGCCCGTCATCTCGTTAGCAAGCTTGAGATAGGGGCGGCTTAGGAATTTCGGCAGCGTCGAGGATTCGGTCTGAAAAAACAGCGTGCCTGCGACGCTTCGCACGACCACGATCAGAAGCAGCAGCCACAGATAATCCAAACTATCGATAAAAATCAGCATGAAAATACTGATCATCTCGGTTATAAACATCGCCGTCATCAGCGGCTTTGGTTGAAATTTATCCACGATGATGCCGTTGATGGGCGCTAAAAAAACGTTCGGCACGAACGAAACGACGCCCACCGCCGTAATCGCCCACACAGGTGCGCCAAGCCCTATGAGCAGCGTAGCGACCCCCACCACCGAAAACCACAAGCCGAACATACATATAAAACCCGCCGAAAAGAGCAGTCGGTAGTTGCGCGAATGTCGAAGCAGGACGATGTATCTGATCATAAAATTTTATCCCGTAAATTTAATATAAAAAATCTAGCGAAATTGTATCACGACGCGCCTTAAAAGCCAAAATAAGCTAAAAATGCTATAATTGCGAAATTTTAATTCAGGAGTGAAAATGGAAGGGTTCGTAACTACGGTAATAGTATTTTGCGTCCTCATCGCGGCAATTCTAAAGATGGGGGTCAAGATCGTCTCACAATCGGAAATTTTGATCATCGAGCGGCTGGGTCGCTTTCATAAGGTGCTAGACGGCGGCTTTCACATCATCGTGCCGTTTTTTGACGCGGTGCGTGCTAAGATGAGCGTGCGCGAACAGCTCGTAGACATCAGCAAACAGCAAGTCATCACAAAAGATAACGTCAACATAAGCGTCGACGGTATCGTGTTTTTAAAGGTCATCGACGGTAAGATGGCGCTTTACAATGTCGAGGATTATCGCCGCGCAATTTCAAATTTAGCGATGACGACGCTACGTAGCGCGATCGGCGAGATGAGCCTAGATAGCACGCTTAGCTCGCGCGATCAGCTAAATTCCAAGCTACAAATCGCTCTGGGCGATGCTGCGGATAACTGGGGCGTAAAGATCATGCGCGTAGAGATTTCCGAAATTTCGGTACCGCACGGTATCGAAGAGGCGATGAATATGCAGATGAAAGCCGAGCGTGAAAAGCGCGCGATCGAGCTTAAAGCCGAGGCTGAAAAAGCAGCCCTCATCCGAAACGCCGAGGCGCTAAAGCAGGAGAAGGTTCTCGAAGCCGAGGCGATCGAGCGTATGGCGGATGCGAAAAAATACGAGCAGATCGCGCTAGCACAGGGTCAAAAAGATGCGATGGATAGTATAAATTTAGCGATGAGCGCTTCCAGCTTTGCGGCGGAATACCTGCTCGCGCAAGGTCGCGTAAATGCTTTCAGCGAGCTGTCCAAAAACCCGAGCAAGGATAAAATTCTAGTGCCTTACGAAACGAGCGAGCTGATCGGCTCTCTTAGCGTGCTTAAAGAATTCCTCGGCAAAAACGGCGCGAAGGAGCTCAAATGAACGCGCTGATTTTTATCATAATCGGCGTGATTTTGGCGATCGTCGAGCTTTTGGTGATGGATTTTACCTTTATATTTTTCAGCGCCGGATTTTTCATCACGGGGCTTTTGAGCTTCGGCTTTCACCTTGATTGGGACGTACAAATTCTGCTTTCGTTCGTGCTTTCTTTCATGCTTCTAATCGCGCTTAAAAGGCCGCTAAAATCGCGCTTTTTCAAGCCCGAAGAGAAACACGAGGATAATTTTTTAGACGAGAGCGGCACCGGCATCGTCAAAAACGGCATGGTATATTTCAAAAGTACGTTTTGGAAAAGCGATGAAATTTCGGATCTTAACGAAGGCGACCGCGTCGAAATTTTAGGCGTAAAAAACGGTCAGATCGTGGTTAAAAAAGATGGCAGTCTAAATTCTAGCGGCGCAGACGGCGTAAATTTAAATGACGGCGGCGTAAATTTAGGCGGCGCGGACAGCACGAGTACCGACGATAAAAATTCCAATGCCGACACGAGCGATGTAAATTTAAAGGGAGCTAATGGCTAGAATGAGCGCCGATGAGGCGCTAGAGCTGATCGAGCACGCCGATCTGAACGAGCTTGGACGCGCGGCGTTTGCGCGCAAGCGCGAGCTGCACCCAGACCGCGTCACGACCTTCATCATCGATCGAAACATAAACTACACCAATGCCTGCATGGTGGATTGCAAATTTTGCGCATTTTACCGCCACGCAAGCGACGCGGATGCCTACGTGCTGAGCTTTGAACAGATTAGCGAAAAGATCGAGGAGCTCATCGCCGTGGGCGGCACGCAAATTTTATTTCAAGGCGGCGTCCATCCGAAGCTGAAAATCGAATGGTACGAGGATCTGGTGGAGTTCATCCGCAAAAAGTACCCTAGCATCACGATCCACGGCTTCTCGGCGATCGAGATCGATTATATCGCGCGCCTTAGCGGCATCAGCACGCTCGAAGTGCTTCGCAGGCTGCAAGCCAAGGGGCTCTACTCGATGCCCGGAGCCGGAGCCGAAATTTTAAGCGACCGCGTGCGAGACCTGGTCGCGCCGCGCAAAAGTAACAGTGCCACGTGGCTTAGAGTGCACGAGGAGGCGCACGGCATCGGCATGAAAACGACCGCCACGATGATGTTCGGCACGCTGGAAAGCACGCGCGAGATAGTAGAACACTGGGAAAAAATCCGCGAGCTGCAAGATCGCACGGGCGGCTTTCGAGCGTTCATTTTATGGAGCTTCCAGGGGCAAAACACCCGCCTTTTGCGCGAGCACCCAGAGATCAAAAAGCAAAGCCCAAACCGCTACTTGCGCCTACTCGCCGTTTCGCGGCTATTTTTGGATAATTTCAAAAACGTCCAAAGCAGCTGGGTCACGCAGGGTAGCTACATCGGGCAGTTGGCGCTAAAATTCGGCGCGAACGATCTGGGAAGCACGATGATGGAGGAAAACGTCGTAAAGGCCGCAGGCGCGAGCTTTCGGATGAGTAAGGACGAGATGATAGCGCTGATCCGCGACGTAGGCGAAATACCCGCCAAGCGCAACACCAACTACGATATTTTGGAGACGTACGCTTAGGTGCAGGTTTTGCGCGTTTGCGGCAGGAATTTATGCGCTTACGGCTAGAATTTA
>NZ_CALIMY010000099.1 GCF_938045205.1 uncultured Campylobacter sp. | reverse complement strand
TACACTTCTCTATTTATTGGATATTCTCTTTTATATTATTTTTATTTTTTACAAAATTAGAAATGTTTGATATTTTTATGGAATTTTGGTTTAATTTATTTTCATACGTATTCGCTATGCCATTTATATTATTAATATTTAATTTTGTTTTAATGACCATAATTATATTGTTTAAAAATAATTTAAGTGGTATAGCGATATTGAATGAGACCAATACTCCATTGACATTTCTATTTGCATTAACATATTGTATAATTGCAATAAAAAGTTGTATCATATTCAGATCAAGAAAGGACGAACAATGAATTTTAATGGAGAAATTCCTGCTGGAGTAAATATAGAAGCCAACATCAAAGAAGCTTTGGATTTTAGAGCAAGCCATAGTGTATTGGAAACATACTATTACTTTTATTTAAAAGTCAAAAATAGAGGTGAGTGGGATTACAAATATAGAGATATAGAAGCTAAGCAAAAAAATCAACCAAGCAAATATGAAGACTTTGGAAATTGGCATTATGGGGTAATAGGAACGGCTCTTGGAATTCCAAAAGAGATTTTGCTTGCAGGTGCAGGTGCCGCCCAAGTCTCATCGATGATGAAAGACAGCAATTTTTTATTGAATTTTGTTTGGAGCTGGCTACAGGCCGCCGAAACTGGAGATTTTGGATATTATGATGATCCAAAAGATCAAGCTCAAATCCTTGCTGGAATACAGGCTTATAAGAAAAATTTTCCAATTTCACCGATGACCGAAGAAGAATTGTGTGAACTATTATCTGCGTTTCCAGACGATACTTTAAGTAACGAGCTAAAAAATTATTTAAAAGAAATATATCCTTACAAAGATTTCTTTAACTCTATCAATATCGTCGACCCTCTCGCCCTTGATCTTAACGGAGACGGCAAGATCGGCATCAGCCCGGCACCTAACGGCGGAGCCTACTTCGATCACAACGGCGACGGAGTGTCTCACAGATCATCTTGGATAAGCAAAGAGGATGTAATTTTAGCCTACGATCGTAACGGCAACGGCAATATAGACGACGGCGGCGAGCTATTTGGAAATTTCACGCAGATAAAAGATAAAGATGGCAATCAAAGACTAGCCAAGGACGGCTACGAAGCTTTAAAGGAATTCGATAGCAATAACGACGGGCTTATAGATAATAAAGACGATAAATTTAAAGATCTTAAAATTTGGCAGGATGCGAACTCTAACGGGATCTCAGACGAAGGCGAGCTAAAGAGCTTAGATGAGCTTGGTATCGCCAGCCTAAGCCTAAATCACAACGAGGTAAACGAAGATCTAGGAGGCGGCAATACTCTAAGCCTAAAGGGAAGCTACATTAAAACTGACGGCACCGCTCATAGTATGGGCGATCTGAATTTCAACGTAGATACGATAAACTCTAAATTTAAAGACGGGGCGCCGTTAAGCTCCGAAGATATGGCTAGAGCAAATATTAAAGGCTTTGGACTCTTAAGAGATCTAAGATCGGCCGCTGCTTTAAATAAAGATCTTGCTGCCGCGCTAGATAGCTACTCTCGCTTAAGTACTAAAGAGGAGCAGCTCAAGGCTCTGCCTGCTCTTATAAAAGCCTGGAGCGAGACTGCGGTAAGAAGCACGGACGGAAATTCTAATGCCGCGGGCTACGAAGTAAGTCTAAAAGGGGTGAAGCTTCCAAGCAATGTAAATCTAGGCGCAGGATCAAACATCAACGTAGATGCAGACGGTAACGTGATAAACTCCGGTAATCCAAACGCCAGAAGACTAAGCCTCACTCCGTCTCAATATCAGGCTCTACTAAATAGCTCAAATTCTATAGATGAGAGCTTGCTAAAGGAGTTTGAGAGTATAAAATACAAGATCAAAGTAATTGATGCTTTCACCGGCTCAAAGACTGCAGAGCTCTATTATATAAGCAATGACGATATAAAAGCTATCATCAAAAACACGAACGAGACCTATGATAAAATTTTAAACTACTCCTATGCGTCGCTACTTGCTCAAACCAGACTAAAAGGCTATGCTGATCTGATAAGTCTGGATATGATCTCCGTACCTAACGATACGGCTGCGGGCGGCGCCTCGGGGTCTGCAAGTGGCGGCGCGAATATATCTGCTAAGCCAAAGTATGATTTCAGACTAAATTTCACCAAAGTAATCGATAAATTTAAAGAGATAAATCTAAGCGATCCGAAGAAGGCTTTCGTAGATTTGGCGGAGTTTGCTACCTTATTTCAAAGTAAAAAGGAGTTCACCGCAGGACTTAGCCTACTTGCCGAGTTTGCATACGGAGCTAATAAACGAGGGGTATTAAGCGAATATATAGCCGCCATAGGACAAGAGACGCAAAATAAGCTAGATATAGCGACAATAACTTCCAATTCCAGCGGCACCAATGCAAATGATATGATGGTAGGTTCCGAAGGAGCCGACAAACTTTACGGCGGCGACGGTAACGACACTATCTACGGCGGCGAAGGCAACGACGCTATCAATGGTCAAGGCGGTAACGATATCATTTACGGCGGCGACGGAGACGATCACGCTTTCGGTGAGTGGGGCAACGATACCTTCGAAGGCGGAAAGGGTAACGATAGATTGGAAGGTGCTTGGGGAGACGATACCTATATATTCGGCAGAGGCGACGGAGCGGATACTATCTATGACTTTGTGGGTAACGATACAATTAAATTTAAAGAGGGAATCGGTAAAGAAAATATCACCTTTCAAAGGGTCGCCAACGATCTGGTATTAAAATACGGCGAAAACGACACCGTCCGTATAAATAACCAATTCGGCGGTGGTGCTATAGAGCAGATTGCGCTTGCTAGTGGAGAGTATATCACTGCTAGCAAGATAAATAAGATCATCGAAGATCTCAACGCTTACGCCACAAATAACGGTATGAGCAATATTTCGATGGATGATATGAAAAATAATCCGGATATCATGCAGATGTTTGCGAGCGGCTGGGGGAACTAGTCTCACCAGCCCAGCCGCGGCTTTTAACTAATATAAAACACCACCCGTTGCTCGCAAAAGCAACCGGTGGCGGCATTTTTTTTACTTCCATCGCTGAAGCGTTGCTTTTGTTCGCTAGATTAACGCCCTCTCACTTAACAAACAACCATGTGTTTTTCACTCTACATTAACTTATCAGTCATAACGTGCTTGCACCTTTGCTTACGCTAAATTTGAAGTGGTTACGCGTTTGGATGGGGCAGTCGTTCATTCTTTATCCATAAAATTTATCAGACGGCACCTGCCCTTAACTTGCACGGCAGCGTACTCGAATGAAGGCGGCTCTCGAGCCACGTACCCGACACATAGCACGTTTGAACGGGGCAGCTGTTTGAATCACGCATTCGGCTATAGGCTCGCCCGCTATAACAAATAACCGCTTAGATGAAAAGCAGCTATTTGAGCAGCACGCTTAGACATACAGAGACGGGAACAGGAAAGTCGCTCGAACGAGAGCAATGCATTCAAGCACTAGCCCCCTCCCCCTATCCTACCTTACGCTAAGCCCTTCGTCCAGGTATTTGATGACGGGATAGATAAATAGCTCTATTACGCGCCGTTTGCCCACTTTTACTTCAGCAGTTACGCTCATACCGGGCTCTATCTCCTTTTTGATCCCGTCTACGATCAAAAATGTAGAATCGGGTCTAATCTTTACTTCGTAAATTTCCCCTAGCTTCTCATCGTTTATCGCATCGTTTGCTATGTGGATCAGCTCGCCTTCAAGCTTGCCGTATTTTTGAAAGTCGAAGGTCTGAACCTTAATCGCCACGCTTTGATTGTTTTCCAGATAGCCTATGTCTTTATTAAGCACGTTTGCTTTGATGATCAAAGGCTTATCGCTAGGCACTATAGAGATTAAATTTTCTTGATTTGTGATGGCGGTTCCTTGCGTATTTACGAGTAGCTTTCCTACAAAGCCGTCAACGGGAGAGGAGATGATCTGCTGTCTGGTTTGAAACAAGATCGCGTTGATCTCTGCTTTTAGCGAGCTTGCTTCCTTCTGCTTGGCTAGCATCTCATCGAGCCATTTAGATATGCTCTGGCTTTTAAAGGCCTCAAGCTCCTTAGCTAGCTCATCCAAATTTGCCCTTTGCTCAGCAAGCTTCTGCTTTGAAATTTTAAGATTGGAGTTTAGCTCGATTACCTTGGATTTGAGCTCATATAGATCCCTGCGCGCTATTATATCTTTCACTTTGTTTAGATTATTCAGCCGCGCTTCATCTATCTTTAAAATTCCGCTTAGTCTCTCGACCTCTAAATTGGTGGAATTTATCCCCATTTGCAGAGCTTGCATTTTTAGATTATAGACGTTTATGCTCTCTTCGTAGTTTGATTTTTGCGTATTGTATAAGCTCAGCTCATCCGCGCTGATATTGGCATCTAAACTTTTGCCCGAGCTTAGAGCGTCTAGCCTTTTTATAGAGTATTCAAGTAGAGCTAGGCTTTCTTGCTTGGTGGATAAATTTACCGTAGAGACGCTTGGATCGATTAAGATTAGATGATCGCCCTTTTTTACCCTATCGCCCTCTTTTACTAAAATTTTGGAGACAACGCCGCTTTCGAGAGATTTTAAAATTTTAATCTCTCCGTCGGGCACGACCTTGCCGTTAGCGCTTACTACGATATCAACTTTAGCAAATACCATCCACAGCACGGCAAATATCAAAGCCCCACAAGCGATCCATAAGATAGATCTTCCCAAAGGGTTTTGCGGAGCATCCTCTATCTCGATCAATAAAGGCTTAAACTCATTTGAATCATCCTCTATTCTTTTGAAAATTTTTAGCATTGTTTATCCCGCCCTACCCTTCGACCTATCCTAGCTGCTTATCATATAGGCTCTTGTAGTAGCCGCCTAGCGCCATTAGCTCATCGTGCCTTCCGCGCTCTACGATCTCGCCTTTATCCAGTACTAAAATTTCGTCGCAATTCTTGACGGAATTTAGCCTATGCGCGATGATGATAAAGGTTTTTCCCTTTTTGATCTCGCTTAAATTTTTATTGATAATGCTTTCGCTTTCATAATCAAGCGCAGAGGTTGCCTCATCAAAGATTAAAATTTTAGGATTATTTATGAGCGCTCTAGCGATTGCGATGCGCTGTTTCTGCCCGCCGCTAAGGCTAGAGCCGCGCTCTCCTACGAAGGTATCGTAACCTCCTGCAAGCTCGGCGATAAAATCATGAGCGCCCGCGATCTTACTAACCCTGATGATCTCCTCCATACTAGCTCCGCTTGCTGCAAAGGCGATATTGTCTTTGATACTGCCGCTAAATAGATAGTTTTCTTGAAGGACTACGCCGATGTTTTGCCTCAAAAGATATGGATTAAGATGTCTGATATCTATGCCGTCTATGTAAACGGCTCCCGAGCTTTGCAGATAGAGCCGCTCGATCAGCTTCGTAATCGTGCTTTTACCGCTGCCGCTTCTGCCTACTATGCCTACGCTTTTGCCCGGCTCTACGTGAAAGCTGATATCTTTTAGCACTAAATTTAGATCCGGCCTGTATCTAAAATTTACGGCGTCAAATTTTATATCCCCTTCTATATTATTTAGTGCAATGGGTTTATCGGTGCTCTGCTCGGTTGGAGTATTTAATATATCTCCTAGCCTATCTACGCTAAGAAGGGCCTGCTGAAATTCATTCCAAAGGCCCACGAGCCTCATTACAGGAGCGCTAAATTGCCCCGCAAACATCTGAAAGGCGATGAGTTGACCGACGCTTAGCTTGCCTTCTATTACGAGCCCTACGCCGAAATATAAAATGCAAAGCGTCATAAGCTTTTGCAGCGCGGAGGCAAAGCCGCTTGCGACGTTGCTTAAATTTGAAAGATTAAAAGATGAGCGGACGTATCTGCCTAGATTTTCCTCCCACATCTTTTGCATGCTGCCCTCGATCGCTAGAGATTTTACCGTCTGCATTCCGGTTACTGCTTCTACGAGATAGGAGTTTGAAGCGGCTCCCATTTGAAATTTATCCTCCAGCCTCTTTCTAAGAACGGGAGTAATAAAAAAGTAGATCGCAGCAATTACGCTTATAAATGCGATTGCAATTAGCGTGAGTTTAATGCTGTAAAGCAGCATCATAAAGACAAATACGAAGCTAAATAAAATATCAAGTAGCACGCTTACGCTTTTATTTGCGATAAACTCTCTTATGCTATCTAGCTCACGTACTCTAGCTACTATGTTTCCTACCTTACGGTTCTCAAAGTAAGTCATCGGAAGCAGAGCCAAATGGCTAAAAAGCTCGCTACCTAGCTTAGCGTCAATTTTAGTAGTAGTGTGCGCGAATATATAATTTCTACTTAGGCTTAAAAGCATCTCAAATATGATGGTCGCCAAAAATGCAAATGCAATTACATTTAGCGTGCTAATGCTATGATGAGTTAAAACCTTATCGAGAACTACCTGCGTAAAAAGCGGCGTCACTAGACCGAAAAGCTGCATGATAAATGAAGCCAAAAGCACTTCAAATACCACTCTTTTAAAGCTTAGCATCCGCTTGTAAAACCAGGCAAAGCCGAATTTGATCTGAGAATTCAGAGTTTTATGAGCTAGCACTATAAACTCGCCACTGCAAAGATCAAATAGCTCGCTCGCGCCTAGCTCCTTTACGGAATTTCCGCCGTCAAATACGATAAATTTAAGGGAAGCTTCTGGCGAGGCTTTGGATAGAGGAGATTTGGATGAGCGGGAGGCTTTAGCCTCTTTGGCGGAGGAATGGGATGAGTTTGCATGGGATGAAGATGACGCACCGGAAGAGAACGATGCGGACGAAGATGAGTTTAAAGAATTTGTCGTGTCGCTGTTAGAGCTCAATATCTCCTTGGAATCTGCCGTATCTTTGGAATTTGCGCTATTTAGATCGGCTGCCGTCTTGTTAGTATTTGCCGCTTTAATATCCGCTTTACTTTGCTGTTCGATCTTTAGGACGTTAAAGTAGCTTCCATCCTTTTTCTGAAGTATAAACGGCGGCTTATAGCGCATCAAATTTGAAAGATTTAGCTTTTTGATTTTAGCCTTAAACTCGCAATGCTTAGCCATCCGCACTAGCTCTTCGATCTGCGGCTCCTCGCTGCTTAGCGCAAATTTATTTATAAGCGCCTTGGCATCGAATGGGATATGATTTACGGCGGCTATCAGACCTAGCGAGCCCAGAGCGGTTTGCATCGGATACCTTTGAGTGAAATTTGAAGGAATTCTATTAAGTCTATTTGAAACGGGGCTTAAATTCGAAAGGAATTTTAAAGAAATTTAAGAGATTGAGAGAATTTGGGAAACCAATAATAGTACGGTGGGAATGAATAGCTAGGAAAGCGCTAAAAATTTAAGAAGCCGCTTTAAAACAAGGCTCGGGAATATTTTATAAGCTTAAGCATACTTTTATAAATGCGGCTATATAATCCACGCCAAGGGATAGCAAGAAAAGGACTGATATGAAATTCTACAGGTCTATTAAATTTAAAGTGCTAGCTGGAGCGCTACTTCTTATAATAATACTCTGCGCCGCATTTATCCGAACAATCCCTGATTATTCCACTTCACGAGGCTTCGCCGTCGTTTCTCTCCCCGACTATAACAAATACGAACAAGGCTATTGCCTCAAAGAAAATAGAATTTTGCCCAAAGAGGAGCTGTATAAAAGAGTAGCAGGGGCATATTTGGACTATGATGTAAAGCTATATTGGATGATTGATAATTATAGGTTGAAAACCTTCGGTAGTCTTTGGTCCAGTAAATATGAGGTTGCATACTATGAACTAGAAAATATAAACTTATCAAATTGTTTTGATGTATTAGAAAAATATTACCAAGAGGGAAAAACGACTGAGGAGATACTGATGAAAGAGCTAAAGGCTAAAAAAACCGATCCAAAGAAATATCTAAAAATAAATTTGAAAGATACGAGCGTTGGATTTGACAGACCGATAGTTATGGTTAACGGCGACGATAAAGAAGTCACAGGTACTTTGTTTCTTGATAAATTTGCTATATTTAACGGTAATTATATGCAATTTAACCATTCCGAGTATATTTATGACTTGATAACGAATTTTGACATTACTAGAGAATACTATAAAGAGAGAAAAAATGCCGTAGTCGGTATTGGAAAAGGTTTTAAATTTGATAACTGCGGCAATATAAATTATCCGCTGGAAGAATATTATTTGGGTGGTAGAGATATAGAGAGGCGCTAAATTCTCTAATATTAATTTCATTAAAAAATTTATGGGACTTAAGACCGATGGATGCGGAGCAAAAGTATAAATTCACAGGGCGGCGAGACATTTGCTCGCTTTGCCGATAGTTTTCTTGCTTGATTGGTGGGTGACGTCTTTGATTTTGGAGGTTTTGCCTTTTGAGAGCGTGCTAAGAATTGCCGCTTTTGTCGCAATATTTGCGATTTTGGCTTGCGCACTACTTTGGTATTTGTTCAAAAGGTATAAAAATTTTAATCTAAGTAGGCTGTTTGTAAAAAATCCAAATTTTAGTTTGTTGCTTTTTGCGGTAGAAAATTTATCGCTCGGTGCTTTTTACGGCGGGTTTTTGGCGTGCCTCGCGGCGGGGTATTTTTGGGGTGAGCGTGCCGCCGGCTGGAGCGTGGCGTTTGCATTTGCGTTTGCGCCCGTTTGTCTGATCGTTTTTGTGATTTCGTATATGTTTAACGAAAAGAAAAGCTAAACTTATGCGCCTTTCGCGCCTGCTAAATTTTATCTCTCGCGCGATACGGACTTAGGTGCGGATTTAGCCCGCGCGAGCCGAGCGTTATTTAAAATTTCGGCCTCGCCGCGCGCTTTAAAATTTTAAAATTCTATCGTCGCAAAAGCTCCGCCGCGAGCGCTAAATTTTATCTTGCCACAACCAGAAACCCATCAACTGCTGCGTTTTGAAATTTATATAAAACGCACTTATCCTTGCTGCAGCGTTTGCAAAATTTCAAAAAACGGCGCGAAACTTGCCTTTGCAAACGGCGATTGCGCCGCAGGCTTATCTGTGCGGGCAGCGAAGCCTTCGGCAGGCTAAAAACGAGACTCTTATCTTAGCCGCAAAGCAAATCCAAACTCCGGCAGAGAAAATGCGAGTGGCGCGAATGCAGAAGCAAAAAACCGATCGTGCGGGCGCGTTTGCCCCAAGCCTAGCCCTTTAATTTCATCATTTTTTCTAAAATTTCATACACAAGATCAAGCTTCGCAAAGCCGTCTCTATCCAAAAAATGCCCGCCTTTTTGCACCTCGTAAAACTTAGCATCGATCTGCCCCGCTAACTCGCGGCTAAAGCTAAACGGCACGATATAATCGTCCTTTGCGGCAACCACCGCGCGCTGTTTTGCGGCGGCTTTTATGCGCTCAAAATCAAAGCCTTTATCCATAAACTCGTCTAAAATTTTAAATTGCGGATCGCTAAGCGGCTTTGCAAGCCCCGAGACCAGCACGATCCCCTCTACTGCGCCGCTTGCGGCACTGCTTTGTAAGAAATTTAAGATCGTAGGGCAGCCGAGGCTGTGTCCGACCAGATAGACTTCGCCTTCAAATTTTACGCTTTCTCGCAGAGTTTTCAGCCAATCATCAAGCCTTGGGTGCGCAGGCGTGGGCATCGTTAAAATTTCCGCCCTCGCGCCCGATTTTTCGATCTCGTCTTTGAGCCAGGCAAACCAATGGCTTTTAGGCGAAGCGTCGTAGCCGTGCACGATATAGACGCACTTTTGCATATTTTTCTCCTTCGAATTTAAGCTCGCCCCAAACGAGGCGGTACCGACGCAAAGTAGCGAAGCTGCGCATGCTAGGCTAAATTTCATCGCATTTCGTCTTTTGCTATTCATCTATAGCTCCTCTCATTTCTAAAGCGGACATTTTACATCGTTTTTTAAAAAAGACCTCTTAAAACGTTCGCGTAGATCTATAAAAATCCGCTGCAAAGCCGCTTGCGCGCAGAATTTTAAAATTTCAATCCGCGCCCTAGCCCCTACAGATCGTGATTTTATCGGCAAATTTACCCAAAAAGTGATACCCCGAGCCCGCCTGCGCGATGATATCGAGCACCGCGTCCGCATCTCGCACGAGCGTGCCTCCTGCAAAGTCCACGCCGCGCTCAAACAGCGCCTGCGGCAATAGCGGCGTGGTAGGCCCCACGAGCACGAGCTTGGCGCCGCTTTTTTTCAGGCGCAAAAGCCCACCCAGCGTGTCGTTGATGAGCGTCGTAGCCGTGATTATCACGTTATCTGCGCGCGGCACGACGCTGCTAGCCTCGCTTGCGGGCAAATAAAACGGCAGCTCCGCCTGCTTGAGCGTGCTTTTATCAAGCTCTAAAATTTTAAAATCCGCGCCATTTTTCATCAGCGTCTTGATGTAGGGCACCAGCGCGCCCACGACGACGCTAAAGCTGCCGCGCTCGATCCGCAGCTGCTCAAAGGGATCGGCGCCGAATTTCACGTCGTAATCCGCGCGGATTTTATCAAAACACACCCTTCCAAGCGCATTTAGCGCGGCAAGTGCGAGCGTCTTTTTAAGCGGCGCGGCGGAGTTTAGGTCGCGCAGCAGATAGCGAACGCTCTTGCCTGCGATATTGCCCGAATCGGGCATCGCGCTTGCTTGCGAGGGGCAGCAAACGGCGCTCGATAGGGACTTTAGCGGCGTATAGCTAAGCCCGCACGCGCCTCCTTGCAGCTTCACGCCGCTAAAAAACAGCCCCACGACCGCACGCTCGATCTTAAGATCCAGTGCCTGGGCGCCTAAAATTTCTTTCGCGCACTCCAGCGTCTGATCTAAAATTTCGCTCATTTTCGCTCCTTTAATGTGGAATTTAGCGCCATTATAGCTTAAAATTTCGGCGCCCGTATTGATATAAATTTATTGATCGCGCGAGCGGCGACATCCAAGTAGACGCGAGCCAAATTTAACGCAAGCGGCGGGCGCGAGATAAAATTTTACGTAGCGAGCGCGTATCGTTGCGGCTTGGAATTTTAAAAGCGCGGCACGGACGGATCAAATTTAACGAGAGCAAGCCGATGCGAGCTCGGGCAAATGCGAGCAAATTTAATAATTGCGAGCGAACGCAAACTCGGACGCGAGCTAAATTTAACGAAAGCGGCAGCGGGCAAAATTTAATAAAAGCGGCAAGCGTGGGTAAAATTAATAAAATTAGCAGATGCAGGTAAAATTTACGTGACGAGCCGTATCTGCGACAAGTCGCGCCCGCTGCGGAGTTAAATTTTATTTCTTACCTGCCACACGGCTAAATTTTATTTCATATCCGCCGCACGGCTAAATTTTATTTCCGATCCATCGCAGAATTAAATTTCATTTCCCGATCCGCTGCGAGGCTAAATTTTATTTTCCGAAAGCAGGATGTTGATGAGTGGATTTAGCAGCGTCTCGCCGCGCGCGGCGCACAGCACGATCTCGTCGTAGTAGTAGTCGCTCCTGCCGTAGTTATGAAACTCATACGCGCCAAAGCCGTAGCCCATCGGCGTGATCTCGACGCGCGAGTACCAGGCGTCCTTGGCGATGATGTATTTCTCGGTGTCTTGCGAATAAACCCACACCACGATCTCATCTTTGTTTTTTTGCCGCATCAGCCACATAAAGACGTTTGCGATGTCGTTGAAAAAATATGTATCGCCGTTTGGCATAATGGCCTGAGCGGTGTTGTACAGATCGTTTATCACCGTACCGCTTTCACGACATAGATATTTGCCAAATTCGATCTGCAGCGGCTGCTTATCGGTGTTGCCGTGGCGCACGGAAATTTTGGATTCGGCTATATCCATCGACGATATGAGTAGCCCCATCACGCAGGCGAGCAAAATCGCGGCAAAAATTTTCTTAATCATAGCAGCGCACCCCGTACGAAGTAGTATTTGACGACGTAGGCGCTGCAGATGAGCGCGTTTAGAATGAGCCAGAACGAGGAGTATTTAAGCAGGTGGGTGTAGGCGCGCTTGGTGATGAGCTCTGTTAAAAACGGCACGATGCCGAAAAATATACCCAAAAACAGCGAGCCCCAAATCGCGTAGCCGACGAAGTAATAATCCTTTAAAAGCATGCAGTACGGGCATTTATGGTTAGGCTGCTCGTAAACGTAAAGCCCGAAAAAATAGGTGATCGCGTAGTATGCGACGAACAAAAAGAGCAAATTCAGAGCAAAGCTCGCCATCGACTGCTTTAAGAAATTTAAGATCAAAATGGCGCCCAATATCACGTAGAAAAAAGTCGCCAAAAGCGCCTGCGTGTATCCAAACGGAAGCTTCGGCGCGCGAAATACGACCGAGCAGCAAAACACAGGCACGCGCAGCGGGATATTGATAAAAAATAGAATTTCTAAAATAAACTCCGCCAAAACGCCCGCAAAAAGGATGGTAAAGATCAGGTATTTGCGCTTTAGATAGGGAAATTTGCCCGCTTTAAGATCGAGGCTGTTTAAAATAAGCCAGAGCCCAAAGCCGAAGATCAGTAAAATTTTTAAAAGCAGTAGGATATTGCCGTAGCGGTTCGAGCCCACGACGCCTGCGGAACACATCGCGCCTGGCACGACCGAAGAGAGCTCGTTTAGGCAGAGCGCGAAAAATATAAACAAAATGATCTTGCACGCTATCGTGAAGAACAAAATGGTGTTGATGAGATAGTTTCTTTTCTCCAGGGCGTATTGTAAATTTGAGGTGGCGTTAAAGTCCCAGTAGCGTATGATCCGCACGATGTGAAACTGCGAGATCGCCATCAGCGCTATTACGATCAGCTCCACGGCCAAAAACGCGATCACGCTACCCGATAAAAATACGCTCATGCTGAAATTTCTCCGTCTTTTAAAAACACGTATCGCTCCACGAAGCTTAGCTCGTCGAAGAGTATGTCGTGCGTCGCGATCAAAACGGTCTTTTTAAGCTCTTTGAGCTTTGAGAGCATCTCGATGAAACCGAGCGAGTTTTGTTTGTCTAAATTTGCCGTTGGCTCGTCGGCTAAGATAATCTGCGGATTCATCACAAGCGCCCTAGCGATAGCGCAGCGCTGCTTCTCGCCGCCGCTAAGGCTAGAGACGATCTGATCTTTTTTATGCGCGATATTGGCAATCTGCATCGCTTCATCTATGCGCGCGCCAAGCTCACCCTTACTCAGCCGCTCAAGGCTAAGCGGCGCAAGGACGTTTTTATAGACGCTAAGCGCCTCAAGCAGGTTGAAAGACTGAAAGATAAAGCCGATTTTTTTGTGGCGATACGCGGAGCTTTCGATATCGGCGAGCTTAGAGACGTTTGCGCCGCCTACTAAAACCTCGCCGCTACTCGGCTTAGAAAGCGCGCCTATGATGGATAGAAGCGTGCTTTTGCCGCTGCCGCTGACTCCTTTTAAGATTACGATCTGCCCCTCTTCGACGCTTAAGTTTATATTTTTCAAAGCGCGAAACTCATTCGCCCTGCCCTCATTGTAAATTTTAAAAAGCTGCTTAATCTCTATCTTGCTCATTTGACCGCCTCGCCCATATCGCCGATAGCGATGCGCCAGGATGGGATGATGACGAAGGCTAAAAACGGGATCACGCTAAAGACGAAGATCAAAAAGAGCATATTAAAATTTATCGCAGGCGTGAAGGTGATGAAATTTCGCAGCTCGCCGCCTAAGAATATATCGCGCAGAAGCGACGCATCCAGGATAAAAACATAAGCATAAGCGCCCGCGACGCCGAGCAGATAAGCGCTTAGCGAGACGATGAAATTTTGAATAAATTTCATCGCGATGATGTCCTTTATACAAAAGCCGATGCTGCGCAAGATCGCGATCTCCTTTTTCTTCTCGCCGTATGCGAGCGAAATTTGATTTTTTAGCAAGATGAAAAACGAGATCATCGCCACGGCATAAAGCACCATAAAAATTCCACCCTTGTAATAATACAGATGCCTCACTTCGGCTACCGCGTCCTCCGCGCTAAGAGCCTCCGTGTTGGGGTATAAATTTACGATCTTAAGCGCTACTTCACTTACTTCGTTGGGGTTGGGTACGCTTACGTAGAGTTTAGTGTATTCGCCCTCCTTCAGGCTTAGCACCTCGCGCGCGGTAACGGGATTTAGATAGATCACGTCGTTTGAGACGATGCTGCTTTCGTGCGGCGAAATTTTATTAATCTTAATCGCGATTAGGCGCTGTTCGGTTAAGAAGTGAAACTCGTCCTCATAGTACCACTCGCCCATCGCCGCTTTTACCCCCTCGCCTACGACCATTTCGTTTTCGCTCAGGCTTTCGTCGCCTACGATATGAAACCAAACGCGCTTTTGAGCGAAGTAATACATCCCGTCTACGGCGCCCTGCACTTCGCTGACGCCCGCGATTTTGGAGATATCGTAGATATAGCCGTCGTGCATCAGATCGCGCTTGCCCGCGCGTAGAGCCTCTACGACGATGTCGGGCCTGAGCTTGATGACCTTTTCAAGATCGTTTTGAATGGAGCCCGAGATGAAAAGCACCGAGCTTAAAATAAAAACGATAAATGCAAAGATCGCGAAGCTAAAAGCGTGATCGGCTCTGTCTTTTCGCAGCAAAGTTACGGAGTAGTCGATGAAATTTTTACTTATCATAGACGAACTCCGCATAGGCCTTGCTCTTAAAGCTGCTCGAGAGCCGCACGTCCTTTATCTCGCGTGCGAGCTTTTGCAGGCACTGCTCGCCCTTTGCGCGATCAAAGCTCACATAATGCACCGCGATGAGCGCGTAAAGGGCGACAAAAAAGATCATTAAAGCGCAAATGAGCCTCATAGCCCTTCTATTACGCTCTCTTGAATTTCATCAAATTTAAGTACACTCTTGCCGCCGTGATCTTTAGCGAAGGTCTTAGCCGCACTCTCGCTATCAAACGCAATGAGCTCGTCGCCCATCGGTCCTAAGACGTTGGAGCCGAGCACGAAAAAGGCGCTTTTAGCATCGATCTTATGAAGCTTGTAGTAGTCGGTTACGTAAATTTTATCAAAGCTCTTGCTCTTTTGGAAGTAGTATTTCATCATATCTTTCACGCCGTCAAAATACAAGTTCTCGCCGCCTTGAATCTCTATCATCGCCGCCCAGTTAGGGTTTTTGCCCACTAGCATGCCGCAGACCGGGCATTTAGCACCCTCAGGCACGACGATCTTCTCAGGCTTTTTCGCTTTTGCATCTTTACCGCTGCTGCCTAAATTTGCCGGCGCGTCCCATAAATATAGCGCTGCGGCTTGTAGGTGCTTGTCGTATTCAGGAGCCTTGCTAGCGCCCTTTGTATCGCAAGTCTTTTTGAGATGAGCTTTAAGCTCGGATATGGCTTTGAAGCTTTTAGCATCCGTTTTAGCGCAGTTTGTTTCGTAAAATTCCTTACCGTGCGCGTAAACGCCGCCCTCGCGCTTGGCTTTAATCATCTTATTATCGCCCTCAAAATCCTGCCCCGCAATCTCGTAGGCTTTGGCGAAGCTCATTATCTCGCCGCCGTTTTCGGCTTGGAATTCTTTCGCGTCGGCTTCGGTTGAAAAGGCGTATTTGCTATTGCGGCTCATCGTGCCTTTGACCTTGCTGCCCACGACGTAAAAGGCTTTATTTACGTCGATTAAATTTAGATTTTTCGTATCGACGACCTGCGCATCGCTTGGAATTTTGCCGCCCGTAATCTCGTACAAGCAGTGCAGAGAAGCTACTTGCTTGCCATTCCAAACGTGATTGGTTTTATAAAATTTTACCAGGCTCATTCCGCAAACGGCGCAGTATTCTTTGCCCTCGCCGCTTCCTACAAGCGTAGCTTTGCTAGGATCCACGCTTTGAAACATAGGATTTGCCGATTTATTAGCCCCATCCATCGAGGCGCCGCAAACGAGCGCAACAAGCGCCGCCGAAGCCAAAAACGAACGTAAAATCATACTATCTCCTTAAAAAATTGATGTTTTAAATTTACTTACTAATCGAGTTTAAAAATTCCAAATTCTCGCAGCCCATCTTGATGCCGCCCTCGCAGCTTTTTTTGAAAAACTCTTTTGCTTTAGCGTTATCGGACTTCACGCCTTTTCCTTCGGCATACATTATGGCTAGATTATTGCAGCCGTCGAAGTGACCGAGGTTACACGCCTTTTCATACTGCTGCTTTGCTTGCTTATAATCCTGGTCTACCCCCTGTCCGAAGGCGTATAGATAACCTAGATTGTTGCAGCCGATGCCGATGTCGCCGCCGCAAGCTTTTTCGTAAAAAATTTTAGCCTTTGCGAAGCTTTGCTGCACGCCCTCGCCCTTTAGATACAGATAGCCCAGGTTGTTGCAGCCCATCATATCGCCGTAGGTGCAGGCCTTCTCATAAAGGCTCGCCGCCTTGGCGACGTCCTTTGCGAGCCCAGCGCCGTTTGCGTATAAAAGCCCGAGCGAGGTGCAGCCTTCGTTATCTTTGCAGGCTTTTTCGTAATAAGCCGCGGCTTTGGTAAAATTTTGATCCGCGCCGTTGCCGCTTTCATAGATATAGCCTAGATTGTTGCACGCAAGCGCAAATTTAGCGCTACACGCCTTCTCGTAGAGGCTGATCGCTTTTTCGAAATTTTTCTCTACGTTGCCGGTACCCTCAAAATACAAAACGGCTAGATTATAGCAGCCCGAAGCTTTATTTTCCAAACCGCACGCTCGCTCGTAAATTTCTGCGAGTTTTTTATGATCGCCGCTTTGCTGAGCTTGAATGCCCTCGCTGATAAAGCCCGCGTTTGCCGCGGCAGCCAAGGCTAACGCTATTAGAAATTTTTTCAAATTTACTCCTTTATATCGTTTTTACGTCCCTGCCCCTGAAGGCAAGAACGATTATTAAAAAGATCGCCGCTATTATACAATAAAACGGCGCGGGTATATGCGGTGCGTCTCCCGCGGCGTAAGAGTGCATGCCGGTGAGGTAGAAATTTACGCCGAAATAGGTCATTATGATCGAGCTATACGCGAGCGTCGAGCTCACGCAATAAACATAGACCGAGCCGAGTTTCGGGATAAATTTCAGATGCAGTACGATCGCATAGACGATGATCGAGACATATGACCAGGTCTCTTTGCTATCCCAGCCCCAGTATCGCCCCCAGCTCTCATTCGCCCACACGCCGCCGAAGAAATTTCCGAGCGTCAGCATCGAAAGCCCCACGATGAGACTAATCTCGTTGATCGCCGTTATATATCTGATCTGCGCGTTAAGCCGCTCGCGATTGGCGCCGTTTTTAAGCGCCATCAAAACAAGAGCCAAAAGCCCAAGCAGGCAGCTAAGCCCCAAAAATCCGTAGCTAGCCGTGATAACCGAGACGTGGATGCTAAGCCAATAGGACTTTAGCACCGGCACGAGGTTAGTAATCTGCGGATTTACAAAGCTCATATGCGCTACTAGCATCACGATGCTGGCTAGCAAGCAGCTTGCGCTTAGCGTAAGTAGGGACTTCCTAAAAAATATGATCCCCGCAAGCGCCGCCGACCAGCCGATGTAGATCATCGATTCATAGCTATCGCTCCACGGCGCGTGAGCCGCGACGTACCCGCGCAGCGCAAGCGCAAGGGTATGTGCTATAAAACATATCGCAAAGGCCGCAAATAAAATTTTTTGCGCTAGCGCAAAGCGCTTACCGCAAAGTGCGCCCAAAAGCGCCAAAACAAGAGCTATACCACCCAGTATCATATAGCAATAAACGAGCTTTTTGAAAACCGAAGCTTTGTTGTAAAACACCTCGGCTTTGACGCGGCTAACGCTAGGAAGAATAGCCGCCGAGGTGGCTCTTTGGTAGTTTTTCAGCTCCGCTAACGCTGCATCCGCTTTAGCCCAATCATTATCCGAAATTCCATCTTGCAAGCCGTTTAGATAATCGTTTAGCACACCTTTGATCTGCGGCGCGATCCTATAATCCGCAAAGGCGTCATTCGGCGAGAGCCACGCGTTTTGCGGGTCGTTCGGCACGGGGATAAATTTAAAAAACACCCCTCTAAAGGTCAGATACGCGATATTTAGCCGTTCGTCGAATTTAATCAGCTCATTATCGAGCACGCCACGGCGCGAGGCGCTTTTTTCATTCGCCTCGTCCAGGGCGTGGGCGAGCTTGTAGTTGCCGTTTTCATCAAAGACCGAATTGAAGCTCGCATATCGCTCCTGTGGCGCTAAGCCCAGCATCTTTTTGATCTCGTCGTTTCTGATCTTGATGATCTTTTGATCGCGCCAGAACGCGGGATTTAGGCTCATTCCTAGGATCATCTGCTCGGCGCTTAAGCCATAAAGCGAATCCGTGCCCGAAATTTTATTTACGATCTCGCTTGCTTCGGTGCTAAGCGGTTTGATCCTGCCCATGTAATCTTGCACCAAAAGCTCCGCGAACGCGCCGTTTGCATGAACTCGCGAGTTAGCTTTAAGGTTTGCCAGATAGTTTTCATCCGCGGCGCGAAGCTCAATGCTGAAAAAAAGCGGCGCAATCAAAAGAAGCGCGGCGGGCGCATTATTTTTGATAAATTTAGCGAGCTTTTTAAACCTGCTGCCCGCGGTAAAAAGATTTCCGATAAATCCGACGCAAAGCAAGAAATAGCCAAAATAAGTGGGAATTTTACCCGGATCGCGGTTAAGCTCCAGCACGCTGCCCAGCTCGTCAGTGTCGTAGGAGGACTGAAAGAGCTTAAAGCCGTCAAAGCTTAGCGGGTGGTTCATATAAATTTCATACTCCCCCGCGCTCTTGCCCTCTTTTAAAATTTCAACGTCGCTGGCGTAGGATGACGGGCTTTGCGAGCCCGGGTAGCGCTCAAGCTTAAATTTCAAAAGCTTTACCGCAAACGGAAGCTCTATGAGCTTCGAGCCCCAGCTTAGCATTATCTCCTCGCCGTCAAAGTTTAAAATTTTAGGTTCCCCGAGCCAGCCCGCGCCGCCGCGCAGCTGCGCTTCTTGCTCGCTTCCGCCCTCAAAGCCCGCTTTTACCGCAAGCGTGCTCTGCTCGCCTTTGGGCGCGGGTTTGTAAGAGCCAAATTTGACGGTGAAGCTTTTAGAATTTATACTTTGCGTGAAGCTAAAATCGTTATCGCCGATCTGGCTTAAATTTAGCGGATACTCGAACAGCGCGTCTTGCGTGCGGATTTGCAAGTATGGCTTGACGCTCACCATCTCATTTTCGCTCTCGCCCGCTCTAACGTGCAGCACACCCTCGGTACCGAAATAGCGCGTCAGCGCCGCACCGATAAAGATAACGATAAATGCCGCGTGAAGGACGAAGGAGCCGAAGCGGCGCCACATTTTGGTTTTAATTATAATGCCGAGCAGGCTAAGCGTCGCAGCGCCCATGACGCACTCATACCAGCGCGCCTCATAGACTAAAATTTTAGCCGTTTGCGTGTCATAGATGCTCTCTAAAAAGGTTGCGACGCCGGCGCCTGCGGCTAGGATAAAAAGGAGGCAGAGCGCGAACTTGTAAGAGATGAAAAATTTTAATATTTTTAGCGCGCTCATTAACCCTCCGCAGTTTTACATTATTATATCGTAAGTTTGTCCCGCGTATAGTATAAACATTCTAAGAAGTAATACTCCGACCACGCTGGCAAGCGCGCTAACGTAGAACGCAAATGCGGTGTGAGCGATCTTTTTGCCCAGTGCGAAATTTAAAACTAGAGGTACGCAAAAACCTACGCCCACGACACCTAGCCAAAAAAGACGCGCGTAAATTCCCTCGCTAAAGGCGACGCTCGCGGCTTTTTGTACGCCGCTGCCCGTTATTAGCGAGACGAAAATCATGCCGATTAGTAAAATTTCCATCGCTAAAACCGGCCACTCGACGGCATGTAAGGTTTTTAGATCGCCTCCGTGCAACTCCGCTTTAAAGAAAAGTGCGGCTATGAGGCTTGAGCCCGCGATGCCCGCAGATAGGCCAGACGCCACGAAAAGCGCAGGTAAAACGGCGGTATTAAGGATAGGAAATCTAACTAAAACCGAGATCAAAAAGCCCGTATAGGCGCAGATCGCGACCGCAAAAACAAGCGTAAGCGCAAGAAGCAGCGGGCGAAGCGCGTTTAAAATTTTCATTACGAGCGTGAAAAGCCCTTTTAAAAAAGTAAGTCTGCGCGATAAAAATCCGCTAAGATCAGCTTCAAACGCATAAAGACAAGCTACGAAGCTAAGCGGGATATAGACGCAAAGCGCCGCAACGCCCACGGACATAACCGAGGTGAAGTTGTAATTGATCAAAATTTTCCAAAAAAGTAGCGGCCGCTCTAAATCGGCTACCAGGCAGACCATACCGAGTAAGATCGTGATAAAAGAAAGCAGCGACGCGGCCTTAAATAGCGGCGTGCTTTCGGTCTGTTTTTTGTAAAGCTTAACGAGGATCGCGACTATCAAAGCACCGCCGCTCATGCCCGCTAGCAAAAGATAAACCGCTATCGGCCAGCCCCACTCCACGCCGTGCGAGAAGGTCGCAGTGAAATTTATAGCTCCGTTCATATCACACCCCTAGTTTTACCGCAGGAATATAGCGCAGGCTCGGCTTCGTGCCGCACTCAGGATGCATACGCAGGCTGTCTTTTACGCGAAGTAGCTGGCTGATGTGCGATTCTTCGTCGTTTAGATCGCCAAATACGATCGCCTCGTATCTGCACGCCTCAATGCAGGCGGGCTCGTGACCGTCTTTTAAATTCGTATCCAAGCAGAAGTTGCAGCTCTCCGCGGCTCTTGTTTCGTGATTTATGAAGCGCACATCGTAAGGACAGGCGACGATGCAGTATTTACAGGCGATGCAGTCGTCGGTGTTCATCGTCGTGATGCCGGTTTTTTCGTCCTTGTGACAGGCTTTGGTCGGGCAGACGTTCACGCACGGCGCGTCCTCGCACTGCTGACAAGATACTCTAACATAGCGTTTTTCTTTCAAATTTAGCGGATCGGTTTTGTCCTCTATAAAAAGCCTCATTTGGCCTTTCGGAACCAAATTTACCTTTTTACAGGCGATCTCGCAGTCGGTACAGCCGACGCATTTGTTCTGATCGAAGATCATACCGTAGTGCGGCTTTTTCGGCTCTTGCTTTTTAGCACTTGCGTTTACATCTTGCGCACTTTTATCTGTGCCGTTTTGTGCGAGCAAGCTTGAGGCGATTGCGCCGAGCCCCAAAGAGCCGAGTGCGGCGGATTTTATAAAATTTCTTCTTTGCTTTTGCATATTCTCCTCCGACTAAATTTAAGCAAAACTACTTTGTTTTATTCGCGTCGTGAAAGCTTTTAGCCTCGCTCTCGCTAAGCTTTTTCGCCGCATCGGCAAGCTCACCGGGCTTTAAAACCTTTAGTAATTCGGCTTCAAAAATTACTACAGAACCCGCAGGAATTCTATCTACGTCCACGTTGCCGTAGGCTAAATTACTAGGGATTGTAAATTTATATTTCGAGCCTGTATTCATCAAAAGCAACCCCTCGCGCAATCCGTCGATTAAGCCTATCATAGAAAGATGCGCCGGAATTTTAGATGCGAAAGTATCGTCAAATACACTACCATTCGTCAAATACGCCTTGTAGTTCATCACTACTACGCTCTCAGGCTTTGGCTTTTCGCCCATACCTAGCTTTAAAATTTCATATTGAAGACCGGATTTTGTGGTTTTAACGTCCGGATTTTTGGCATTTTTCGCCATAAATTCCTTGCCTGCTTTTAAATTTTTATCAAGCTCCGCTTTGGAATTTGTTTCTACGATCTTATTTAGTTTATCGGCTCTTTGATTCAAAAGCGCAATAATTTCCTCATCTTTTAGCTTCTGCTGCTTTTTAAGAGCGTCCAAAAACCCCTCTATCACCGCATCTAAGTCGTATTTGACGCCTAATGCGGCTTGTGAATGCAGCTGGTTTGAAACATAGCTTCCGGTAGAAGCTCCGATGCTATAAGATTCTTTTTGTTCTTGCGTAGTTAAATTCGCGCCCAACGCGCAGCTTGCCAAAACGATAGGCAAGAAAATTTTTAGTCTTTTTTGCATACATTTGCCTTTTAAATTTCGGGGCCGCGAACTTACGCGACCCCGAAAGAATTATAAATTATTATTTAGAATTCTTTGAGCCTCTTTGATATACTCTTTAGCGGCTTCTAGCCTTTGCTTAGTATATTTAAAGCCATGCATTCCCCATGAGCCGTCTTTTTCGATAAGATCGACGGTGTCTTGAGCTTTTTCGATCAGCTCGTAAACGCGAGTTTTATCGCTGGAGTCAAGCTTTTTGGTCTCAAGGATCGAGTAAATTCCCTGAATACCGATCTTAACTTGCGAGAAATCGCTCTTAATTGGAGTTTGCCAGCCCATAACCTCATCGTAAACCTGCTTTTGATTCTTGAAATGAAGCGTCTCTTTTAGCTCGGAAACGACAGGGCTGTGGCAGCCTTTAGTATCTTGCATATCTTTATCCGCCCACGAGGTTCGTGCGCACGACCACATAAGATCGACGAAATTTCGTCCATCTTTATTTCTTTGGAAGTGCCAATCTTTCGCATCTCTTGGACCTTTAGCGGCATCGCCTGCGACTAGAGATTTTCTAGTAGGATCGATGTCGATCTTCCAGATGTGAGATCTTCTTTGAGTATCAAATCCCGCGTTGTCTTGGAACTGAATAGCGTAGAAGTTCTCGCAACTCATCATAAACGGCATGTGGCAAGATGCGCAGGTGTTGTCTTTATGCGTATCGGCTCTTGCAGCGATATAGGCTTGCTCTTGGTGGCAATCTTTGCACTCTTTTGTGATCTTAGGCTTTGTATAAAACGCACTCAAATAGCCCTGCTCGGAGTTATAATTTACGCCCTTGACGGTTTTATCGCCAACTACCGGTCCGGTGTTATCGTGCGGATCGTGGCAGGTTACGCAGCGCATACCCTTCTCGTAGTGAGCGGTAAAGTATGATTGTGAGCCTTCAGAGCCACATCCTGGACCCATAGATTTAAATTTAGAGCTAAGAGATAGATCGGGATTTCCGTTGTTTAGCGGATTAGCACGAGCTAAATCAGGGCTATAGTTAAATCTTTGGTGGCAGCGTTCGCAGTTTGAGGTTCTAAAATTTGTAGCGCCGTCAAGGTGACCGCCCGCTCCATGGCACTCTTCGCAGGTGATACCCTTGGAGATAGTGTGCTTTTGAAGCTCTTTTGCGTTACCCAAAGCAGCATAGAATTCTTTCTTAGTTTTAAAATCGAATTTGAATGGGTGGCAGACTTCGCAATACGAGCTGTTTGCTTGGAAAAACATCGATTTTTTGTATTTTGCAGCATACGACGCAAGACCTCTTACGTAACCGCCGTTATCGCCATAATCGGCTAGAGTTTCCGGGAATTCCGGAACGATCTTTTTAATCTTTTTGACCGTCTCATCGTCTAAATTTAACGCCCAAGTCCTTTGGAATTGGTTACCGCCGGCTACGATCTGACCGGTGCCGTCTCGTAGCAAGCCGCCCTCTACGTGATAGGTTCCGCGTAGAAGCCATGCATCTACGTAGCCAAATTTTGTCCTTAGGTGTCCCACGGTCGCATAAATTACGTCAGGGGTAATACCTTTTGGAAGGATCGACGCCGTATCCGGGCTAAATACCGGATCGGTTAGGTTGTTATTAACCTCCGGGTGCTCGCCAGGAAAGCGGATAGTAGTGGCGTGGCGCGATCTGCTCCATGTCTCATACTGCGCAGGGTGGCACTCGCCGCATTTTTCAGGACCTATGAATTTATTCGGAAATTGCAGCGAAGAGCCCGCAGGGATTCTATACATCATAGAGCTATAGCCCTTGCCGTCGTCTCTTTTACTAGCCTTTGAAAAGTCAAATCCATGCCCTTCCGCAAGCCACTCCAAACCTCGGTCGTGTACATCCATCTTACCGACCGTCTTACCGCCGTATTTGGTAAAAATCGGGTGATTTTTAAATAGCCAGTCATACATCTCTCGCTCTTCTACGACGTAGTCCTGCAAGGATATGACGCCTCTGCTTTGCAACGTGCCCTTAGGATTTGCGATGACGTCGCGCGATTTTTGCGACATTTCCATCTCATGCCCCATGCCTTCATCAGCACAGGCTCCTGCGGCAAAAATGCTAATACAGGCTAGCGCGCCTAGTAGCATCTTATTCCATTTTTTCATGGCTCCTCCTTTGAAAATCGAAATTTTAAATTAGCAAAGTTCTACGCTCAAAATAATATCAACAAAAAAGGGTGAAAAAGGGAGAAATTTAATGAAGTCTAAATTTAACGAAAAGATATCGTAAATATCGCGCCGTCGTCGGAATTCGCAGCGCTTATGCTTCCTCCATTTTTTTCGATTATCATCTTGCTCATATATAGCCCAAGCCCACTACCCTGCTGTTTTGTCGTAAAGTGCGGCTCAAAAATTTTATCTAGCTGCGCTTCATCGATGCGGCTTGCGTTATTTTCGATCGTAATCACTCGCTCGCCCTGCTTTAAAAACGAGCGAATTTTAATCTCGCGCCGTTTAAGCGGCACGTCCAAAAACGCCTCTTTTGCGTTGTTTATGATATTTATTAGCACCTGGATGAGCTCGTTTACGTTGCCGTAAAGCGTAAAATTCTCCTCTACCCGCACGCTTATGTCGATGACATGCTTTTTAAGCGAGGCGTTTAAAATTTTACGCGCCTGCTCGATCGCCTCGCTGGCGCTAAATTCTTTCTTTGGCATGTTCGGATTGAAGAAATTTTTAAAATCTTCGATCGTATCGCTCATAAATTTCACCTGCTCGCCCGCGTCTTTTATGCCGCCTTCGAGCCTCTCTTTTGAGAGCTTGCCTCGCTCGTTGTAAAGCTCTAAATTTATAAGCGTAGAGCTGATCTGCGATAGCGGCTGGCGCCACTGGTGCGAGATATTGCCGATCATCTCGCCCATGAGCGCGAGGCGGCTTTGATTTATCAGTAAAAGCTGCGTTTGCATCTTTAAAGTCGCGTTTTTTTTGTGAATTTTATAGATACAAAATATACAGATCAAAAACACTGCAAGCAAGCTTAGGCCGCTAACGACAAACTCTTTGGTGTGATAGAGCAGAATGCTTTTTATCGGAATTTTAAAGCTTATCATCGCGATCGTATCGCCCAGGCCGCCTTTAAAATTTCCCACATCTCCGTAGAGCTCTTGCATCTTTTTAGGCGCTGCGTTGATGCTGTGGCACTCGGTGCACGAAGGCTGAGAGTTTGTTATCGGCAGGCTCAAAAGATACGAGGCGCCCTCTTTATCATAGACGATTCTGGAATATTCTTTATATTTGCTTTCTTTAAAGCCCTCTAAAATTTCATTCTCAAACTCGCTTCCAGCGTGCTCGGGATTGAGCGGATCGGTAGCGACGAGCTTGTAGTCGTAGTTAATGTGATTTTTGGCGAGCTGAATTTTATAAATTTCGCGCGTTATGTAGGTCGAGGACATCAGCCTCGGATCGAAAAAGTCCTCGCTTAGAAGCTTTTTTTCTTTAAGCTCGTTTATTAGCGGGCGCTGCACGGTCGAGACGTAGTCGCGCACCGCATTCATCGTATCTAGGATATAAAACGCCTCGCGCCTCGTGTCCTTTAGCGCAAGCTCGCGGTAGAAGTTAAAAACCAAAGCCGTAATTATAATATATAGCAGCACGAAAAGCGCTACGATAAATTTAAATTTATACTTCAAAGAGATACCCCACCGCATATAAATTTTTGATCACGTCCTTGCCGATCTTGCGGCGCAGCTCTTTGACGATCGCCTTAATCGCTTCCTTGCTAGGCTGCTCGAACTCCCACATATAGTCGAATAACTGCTCGTAGGTTACGGTTTGATTTTTGCGCGCTAAGAAGTACTCCAAAAGCTTGCTCTCGCTTTTGGAAAGATGACAGGCGCTGTCTTTGACGTAGATGATCTTTTTGGCAAAATCATACTTCAACTCACTGCTTATGCTAAATATCGGCGCGTGATTTATCAGCTCCGCAGCGACGTCTTGCAGCGCCTTTATAAAGGCGTTTTTATCGTACGGCTTAGGCAGATACCTAGTGATCTTAAGCTCCACCGCCCGCCACAGATACTCCTGCTCGGTGTGGCTCGAAAGTATCACGATCGGCACCGAGATACCAGCAGCACGGATCTTTTTAACGACCTCTAGCCCGTCCATATGCGGCACGCCGATATCAAAAACCAGTGCGTCGTACGAACCGCTCATCGCCTCATCAAGCGCCTCCAACCCGTCCTTAACCCCCACTACTTCGCCGAAAAACAGCTGCAGTGATTCGGTTATATTTTTTAAAATCCCGGGCTCATCCTCTAGACAAAGAACCCTTTTATTGGACAAAACGTCCAATAATTCGTAATCTTGCATACTCTATCCGCCTCCAAGTTTAGCGCATTTCATTCTTAATCATCTCTTAAAATATAACTAGACTTAGATTATATAAATTTAGCATTAAACTAACGTTAAAAAATATACCAAAGCGGTTTGCACGCAAATTTAAACTGAAAACTACCTATACGTGAGCTTTACGTCTTGTATAAGTCGAATAAAAATATCACAAGAACATAAAAAGGTGGGGCGATAAGCTTGATATTAAATTTTACCGCCTCGCAGGCGACAGATGAAAGACGGTAAAATTTTATTTGAGAGGGGCTTGCATATGCATTTCGCAGACAAAGGCAATCAAATCATAAAGATCTATCAGCTCCGCAGCTCGGCGGAATAGAATTTAAAATTTAGCCCAAGCCGGGCATGCTAAAGTTAATGTGAATGCTCCATCTTTGAGTGATCCATGCCGCCATGATCCATGTTCTCCATCGAGCCATGATTCATATGCGAATGATCCATCCCCTCCATCGAACCCATATCGTGGCTCATCCCACTCATCGAGCCATGATCCATCATAGAATGTTCCATGCCGCTCATACCTGGATCGGTCATTCCAAAAATCATCGCGATGTGTCCTAGCACCAAAAATACAATCAGCGCCAAGAAATGAAATTTAAGCCTAGCTCTAAATTCCGCTCCTTTTGCGATAACTCCGAGCTCCAAAAGTAGCAGCACCAGCGCAGGCAGCGCCGCCGCTACGTATGCCGCCAAAGCTAAGGCGTCCGCAGCGCCACGTAAATGAATGACGGGCAAAATTTTAACCG
The DNA here is from genome assembly GCF_938045205.1 of uncultured Campylobacter sp. Classification (GTDB taxonomy): domain Bacteria; phylum Campylobacterota; class Campylobacteria; order Campylobacterales; family Campylobacteraceae; genus Campylobacter_B. The sequence continues at coordinate 29,277 of NZ_CALIMY010000099.1, read as the reverse complement.
CTACGTAAATGATTAATATCGTAAAATAAGCGCCGAGAATGATGCTAAGGCATTTATTGATTTTTAGCGCCAAAGAGCCCTCCTTCGCGCGGTACAAGCTAAAAAATTCGCTCGCTACTATCGCTTCTGCTAAGCCCATCGGCACCGCCATAAATAAAATCAAATTCCACGGCTGATTTGCCATCAAAAGTTCCATGTAATTCGTCATTGCCATGTTTTCTCCTTATTTTGGTTTAAAGGGCGTAATTCTAGCAGCTTTCGGTAAAAAATTTTAAAACAATAGATAAGATTAAGTGCGCCTTTAATCTTATCTTTCCGTAAAACGATTTGGGCTGCGTCTTAAAACTCGCTCACAAATATTAAATTTATCTCGCCTCGCACGCCGCCTCTTCGTATCTAACGTGAAATTTAGAAAATTTATATTTGCAGATGCAGCTGCATTAAATTTAGCCAAAACGCTTTAAATTCCGTAAAATTTCAGCTTTGCAAAGATAGAATTACAAAATTTTTTAAAAGGATTCAGAATGAAAAACTCCCTCTTATTCGCCTGCGCAGCGCTGTTTGTATGCGCTTGCTCCAATCCTGAGCATCCAGAGCCCGGCGTTTCGCATTGCAGCGAGCCCAAAATGGACGAGGCGTCGCATCAGATGATCCAAATTTGCGGCGAAAGCGAGGATCCGCAGATAGAAAATATGCAGTGCAACGAAAACGGACTTTGCTTCGGCACCGCAAAAATCAGGTAGCCGAAGCGTCTCGCGGGCGCAGAGCTAAATTTAACTATTTTAAAGCCGAGGTCGAGCGCCCGCAGGCGATCTAGGCCACGCTTTAAAATTTAGCCAGCGATTTAAATTTAGCCCCGCTTCACGCGCTGATGCATTTTATCTATCTTATTTTTACTGCGTCCGCCGATTGATCGAGCTGCTCTTGGCGCGATGAAATTTTAAAATTTCATCGCCAAACATGGTGTGGAATTAGGATTTAAAAGTAAGTGCGGGTCAAATTCATAAGTTTAAAATTTTAAAGTGACATGCAATTTAAAATTTCAGGTCTCTCACATGCTAGCGGTGCGAAATTTTACGCAAGCTCAAAATCCGCGCTAGAAGATTTCGTGCCGCTGCAAAATTTCTAGATCACAACTCCGCTCGGTAGAATTTTTTGGCGGTGCAGATGGAGGCGCAAAATCTGCGCCATCTAATCCTGCACGGATCACACCATGCAAATTTCTATGTCGTGCGTCAAGGCTCATAGCCTAATCTCGCTACAAGATCGCTTGCGAAATGGCGCAGTATCCTTAGTCGCATAGCGCAGCGCAACCTTGCTCACTGCGTGGTCGAGATCCATAGCTGTAGTGCAAAATGGCGCAAAATTCTTTGCCGTGCGGTAGGAGTTCTCAGAGCAAAAAAGGCGCGGTATCCTCTACCGACGGTGTAAGTTTATAATCTAACTCACGCCTCAGAATTCCGCCTCAAACTCATTGCTTAAAATTTCGTCTCAAAAAAATCGCGTATGAGAAATTCCGCTTTATCTTTACGGCTTAAAATTTCGTACGGATCGCACTGAGCGAAATCCAGTCACTGCGCGACGCAAGCTTAAAATTTCAGCGTCATGCTCGCCGCATATTAAATTCTGCTTCATTATTACGACTTAAATTCTATCACAAGCCCGCAGATTTAAAATTTTACTTCAAACGACGCCGTGAAATTTCTACCCTCCTAGATACATATCTCGCGGTGCCTGTGCCACTCGCACTTAGCGGCGACGGCTATATCTTTGCCGATAGCAATCCTCGCACAGGGCGCCTGTCACAGCCCATAGAAAATAAAGTGCGCCTCTTTCGTAATCGTAGCCTCTAAAAAATTTTAAGCGACCGCAAAATTTTAAAATTTAAAAGCAACCTTCGATTAAGCCGATTTTTATAAATTTGGATTTGCTTTGTAGCAGCGCAATCTGGTGAGCAAGGCGCAACTATAAGTTACGCAGCTAGCTTTACGTCAGCTGCTTAAACATTTCGATCTGCTCCTTCGTAAGCTCGATCAAATCATCGTTTGCGTATTTAAGCGATGTCTCCAGGCTTGCGATGAGCTCCTTACGGACGAAGCTCACGCTAAAAAGCGTCGCCCAAAATCGCGCTCCGCTGCCCGTGCTCGGATCTTCTAAGACCGCTCTAAGCGCAGCTACCGCAGCAGCATCGTCCGCCGCGCCCAATACCTCGTCCACGAGCGGATATTCACTTGCGCCGTCGCCCTCATTTAGCGAGCGCAAAAGCGGCTCAAGCGCCTCGTCGCAGGGATTATCACGCAAAAACTCCCGTACCGCGCGAAACTCTGCCGCGAGCTGATCCGAAAGCTGCGCAGGCATCGGCTGATGAAGTCTCAAAAAGTCTAATGCCGTTTGCTTGTCCATAAAATTCCTTTTAAATGATATGCGCGATTGTAGCTAATTTTGAATTGCAAAGAGATAAATTTACTCTAATTTATCAGCTACTTCCGTCATAAATTCTCAATAATCTTAAATAATTAGATAGTGATTTTGTAAGTGGCTTTTAGGGGCGATTTTCGATGGGCTTTGCGCGGATTACAAAATAAAATTCCAAAATTTTATCCAAACAAAAAAGCCCCTGCGAAGTGCAGGGGCTTACAAGCTTGATCTGTTTAGTCCGGCAAAATTTAGCAGACTAAGAAGGATTATTCCTCGATCTTGCCGGTTTTGATGCGGCGCTCGTAGATTTCGCGCATCTCTCTGATGTCATTTTTGACCTCGAATACGCCGTGCCAATGCGAATAATCAGGTCCGCCCATTAGCGCGCCTTGGCGCATTCTGCGACCCTCGTGATGCCACGAAGTGTAATAAATACGCTGGAACGCATCCGCCCAAGGATCGTCTTTTAGAAGTTTCTTTTCCTTAAGCTCTTTTAGCATCTTAGTCGCTTCGTCGTTGTAAACGTTATATAGAAGTACCTGCTTATCGCCCACCTCAAAGAAATTATTCGTATGGGTGCTTGCATGGCACTCTTTGCATACTTGCTTCATCTCGGCACGTGCCGCCTCAGGACCGTTTAGGTTACCTGCCAAAGGATTGCCGACGTTTAGTTTGCCGGTATTTAAGAACTCGCTTACCGCAGTCTCATTACCGCCGGTGCGTAGATTGCTCTTAGGCTGCCACAAATTCCACTTCAAGCGTTGAGATACGTTGTGAGTGGAGTTTAGATCACCCACACCGCCGCTCATATGGCAGGTCGCGCATGTAGGGGCGCGGTAATCAGGTACTTCTAAAGTACCAGGAGCGCTATCGAATTTCCACTCATTGCCTTCAGCGTTAAATACGTGTCCGTGCATCGAGTTATTGTAAATTTCGATATCCGGATGATCAGGTCCTAAGTGGCAAGATGCGCAAGCAGCAGGCTTACGAGCTTCAGCAATCGAAAATTTATGACCAGAATGGCATGATTTGCATCCGCCTACGCTACCGTCCGGATAAACCGTACCGATGCCGTAAACGGGCCAGGTCTCTTTGGTAGGCTTGTTATGCTCATCCATTTTAACGACGCTACCGTGGCATTGAGAGCAGCCGGTAATATCAGGTGCATGTTTAAGATCAGGGATATCACGTCCTTCGTAGTGATACATTAGATCAACTATTCCTTTGTTGGCTTGCATTTGCATAGCGCCTCTTGCGTGACCGCTGTTTTCAAACTCTTTAACCTCGTTGCTGTGGCATTTAGCACAGGTTTTTGGGCTAACTAGCACGGAGACGTGGTTGTCGGTGTCTTTCGGATGCGGCTCTTTAGCTGCCATAGGGCTATCTGCTGGCTGCGAGTGGCAGTCGGTACAGCTAACGCCTACGTGAGCGTGGCGGCTCATCTTCCAATCCGCAACGACGCCCGGAGTTTTTTCGGCATGGCACTCGACGCAGCGTCTAGCTAGCGGCGTAAGCTGCCTATTTACCTTTAAATTTCCCGTCAAATTAATATTTACGGCGTTGCTTAAATTTGCATCCATGGCCGCTTTCGCGCCGTGCTCGGCGCTCGGCGCTTGGGCAAATGCAAATGTTGCGATACAGGCTATTAAAATAGCGACTTTTTTTAGCATTGCTTCTCCTTTACTTGGTTTTGTTATTTTCTAGGTTGTATTTATCCCAATATTTGGTAATCTCTATACCCATATTTTTGTGACCGACGTTTTCGTGGCACTGCACGCAGGTTTTGCCGGTAGTGCCCGCGAAATAATCCCTATGCGCGAGCCAGGCTTTATTTACTTGATTATTCTGCTCTTTTAAATTTCGATGGCAGCTCAGGCAGCCGCTTTCATAAACGAAATGATTTCGCTCCTTGCGTTTTTCTTGCCAATCGATCTTATCTGCGTCAGTAAAGACCGTCTTGTAGACATCATTTGCGGAGGTTAGAGCTTTGGTCCAAAGATACATAAAGGTATTTTCATGAGAGACATGACAGGCGACGCAATCAGCTTTGAAGCCTTGCGGGTTATTGCCGCCGTGAACGTCATTATGAAAGGCGTTTGCCATCGGCTGCATCGTATGACAGGATACGCAGAATTTATCGGTGCCCGTAAGGTGAACCATCTCCGCAATCCCAAGAGAAAGTATCATTCCTATAAGCACACAAGCGCCCACGAGCAGCACAAGAGTTTTCTTTTTCATAGGTTTCCTTGATTTTAAAATTTCTTCGCAAAATTTTTAGTATTTGATAATTCGGAAAGCGGTATTTTATTATAAAAAGATTAAAACCCGCTTATTTTCTAGCCTTTTGTTAAAATTTATTAAATGAAGATAAAATTTTAAACTAAGTTTTTAGTTTAACGGAATATAATCCATTAAAATTTCAATACAAGGAGAGATCATGAAAACGATCCAAGCGGCTGAAATTACCAAAGTAGTCAGCGAGCTTTGCAAAAAAGCCTGTTATCACGTCACGCCAGATATGCGCGCGGCATTTGAGAAAGCGCGCGAGAACGAGACTTCGCCTATCGGCAAGGATATCTTGGGCAAGCTCTTACAAAATGCCGATTTGGCGGCTAAAGAGGTCGCGCCGATCTGCCAAGATACCGGTATGACGGTGGTTTTTGTCGAACTCGGTCAGGACGTGCATATCGAGGGCGGATATCTGGAGGACGCTATCAACGCAGGCGTCGCGGACGGCTACGTAGGCGGCTATCTGCGTAAATCCGTGGTCGCAGAGCCGCTTTTTGAACGTAAAAACACCACAAACAATACCCCTGCGGTCATCAATACCCGCATCATCCCCGGCGACAAGCTTAAGATCAAAGTGGCCCCAAAAGGCTTTGGCAGCGAAAACAAATCCGTACTAAAAATGCTCGTTCCCGCAGACGGCATCGAGGGGGTAAAAAAGGTATTTTTAGAGGCGGTCAAATACGCTGGTCCTAACGCTTGCCCTCCAATGGTCGTAGGTGTTGGTATCGGCGGCACGATGGATAAAGCGGCGCTTTTAGCCAAGCAAGCCGCGGTTCGCTCGATCGACAGCAGAAATCCCGACGAGCGCTACGCCAAGCTAGAGGATGAGCTGCTGGAGATGGCGCGCGCTACGGGCGTCGGTCCGCAGGGTTTGGGCGGCATAAACACCGCCGTCAAGGTAAATGTAGAGTGGTATCCGACCCACATCGCTGGACTTCCGGTCGCCGTTAATATCAACTGCCACGCGGCTCGCCATGCCGACGCCGAACTATAAGGAGGAAATCATGTCAGAAGTTAAAAGAATTACCGCACCTTTCGATAAAAGCGTAGTAAAAAGCCTAAAGGCGGGCGATAACGTACTAATCAGCGGCACCATCATCGCAGCTCGCGATGCCGCGCATAAGGCTCTAACCGAAACCCTCGCTCGCGGCGAGAAGCTACCCGTAAGCTTGGCTGGCGAGACGATATACTATTTGGGGCCGACCCCCGCCAAACCCGGTCAGGCAATCGGTGCTGCAGGGCCTACGACTAGCGGACGCATGGATAAATACACTCCTACGATGATAAACGAAGTAGGCATCAACGGCATGATCGGCAAGGGCTACCGCTCTGAGGCCGTCGTTGAGGCGATGAAAAAATCGGGCTGCGTCTATATGGTCGCTATCGGCGGCGCGGGTGCGCTGATTAGCCAAAGCATCAAAAAATATGAAGTGCTAGCCTATCCAGAGCTAGGACCTGAGGCGGTCGCGCGACTTACGGTCGAGGATTTCCCTGCTATCGTAGCGATCGACAGCGAGGGCAATAACTTCTACGAAGTAGGTCAGGCGCCTTATAGAAAAATCTAAATTTTGCTAGCGGCGTCCGCGCAGTGCTTTTGCGGCGCGGGCGTTCGTAAATTTATCGGCGTCCGCTCGGGCGCCCTAAATTTCGCAGCATAAACTACGGCGTTTATTTTGCGAAATTTTACGCTGTCGCGCAGTGAAATTTTATAGCGAATTTAAAGCGCGCCCGTAAAATTTTATCTCTCTTATGGCACGGAATTTTTAAAATTTCGTGCCGCTTAAACTTCTACCAAGATTCCGCCTTCGCTACATTTAGACGATCCGCTGCTAAAATTTAACCGTAAATTTACGCAAGTCTAAATTTTAAAATTTCGTCGCCGTTCGTAAGCGAATTTAAAGCTCGCTAGCGCCATAATCGGATTTAAATTTTAGGAGGGGCGATTGAGCGCGAGCGAGCTGGAGCAGATCAGGCTGGGGCTTTTGTATAAGGCGAAAAGAAATACGATCTTCGCGGCGGCGTGCATGCTCGGCTACGGCGCGTTTTTGTTACACAAGCTACGCGACGGAGGAGGCATGGCGGATTTGTTGCCGCTTATCGGATTATTCGCGGTTGTTCTTATAGTAGCCGTTTTGTGCGATGAAAGCTCCATAAAAGCTAAGATAATCTACGCTGCCTGCCTTTTTGCTATGAGCCTATTTCTAAACGATTTACAAAATCGCCCCACGATTTCCAAATATATCTTACTCGCGATTATAATTTTAATCTTGGCTGCTTATAGCTTATTCGTATTATTTAGAGTCTTCAAACGAGATTATTCGATAAAATTTCGGCGCGCTTTTAAAGAGCACTATCTAATGCCTTATTTTAAGGCGTTCGGCTACCGATATGAAATTTCAGGCGATATCGATCCTGCTAAACTCAAGCTCTCCGGGCTCTTTTTTCGACTAGATAAATTCAAAGGCGGCAACGACAGGGTCTCGGGCGTTTATGACGGCGTGAAGTTCGCATTTTGCGACGTGAGCTTATTTAATAGATTTTCGGAAAGCGAAATCCTCGGCACCTTTTTCTACGCGGAATTTAACAAACGCATAAGTGCCAAAACCCTGATTTTTCCCGCTCGCGCCGGCGCGCCGAACACCGGCGGGCTAAAGAGGATCGATATGGACGATGCGGAGTTTAACGCCGCCTTCGCCGTGTATTCCGCGGACGCGACGGGCGCGATGTATATTCTAACGCCCGCCTTTATGCGGAGGCTCTTGCGCTTCGCAGGCGCCGTAGCCGCGCCCGTTAGCCTTAGCTTCGCAGATAGCAAAATTTATATTTTCGTAAATACGGGGCGCGATAATTTCGAGCCGGACATCGACGAAAGTGTGCTACGCCGCGACCCCGCCGCGCAGCTCAAGCGCGAGCTTTCGCACTTTTTAGCGATCGTAAAAAACCTAAAACTAAACGAAAGAATTTGGAGCTAGCGGACAGGCGGCTCGCCGTGGCTTTGCGTGTCACAGCCTCGCGCACTATAACTTCACACGCCGCGCCGCGGCTCCACATGCTACAGCTCTGTGCGCCTTAAAATTTGAAATTTTAAAATTTCGCTTTTTGATTTCGTACTTTGAAATTTTAAGGCGCGTAAAATCCCGCGCATTTTGAAATTTAAAATTTTAATCCACGCTACGGAATTCCGCGCCGCAAAATTTAAAATTCTTAAATTAAAATTCCGCGCCTTGAAATTCTACGCTTTAAAATTTAGAATTTTAAAATTTCGCAGTCGAAATCTTACGCGCCTGAAATTTGAAATTTTGCCGCGCCTTTAAATTTGCGGCTCCAAAGCCTCAAAATTTAAAAGCCGAATCCGCTCGCTGCGGAATTCCGCAAAATTTCGAAACTTGAAATTTCTTGAAGTTGCAAAATTCCGTGAGGATGCCGTTTGAAATTCGCCTTTCAAAGCATAAGGCTAAGCAGCAGCAAAAATCCGATGAAGCTTAGGGCGTTGCCGAAGGAGCCGCCGATGTGATCGCCGAGCCACGTCAGCACGAGCGCGCCGCCCAAACGCAGACCTATTTGTAGCGCCACGCCCGCGATAAAATCTATCACGCGCCGAAGCCCGCTGCGCGTATCGCCGAGCTCGCTGCCGCGGCTTTTATTCCACAGCCCGCTTACGCGGTAGTCCTTGTAGCGGGCGCGGAGAATATCGCCGTTTTGCAGCTCAAAGCTATGCGAAGCGTCCTTTGCCTTGGCGGGTGCCGCGGCTTCGGCGGAGCGGGCGGAATTTATAGAATTTGCTGCGTTGGCAGAATTTACAGAGCTTGTGGAATTTGCCGATTTCGCAAAATTCTTAATGCTCGCAGAATTTGCAGAATTTTCTGCACCTAAATTTTTAAATTTCGTGCAATTCTCGCCGTCCGCAAGCTCCGCTAAATTTTGATCTGTGAGTATCCCGTCGGAGACGATCTGCAGCTTGCTATCGCCCGATAAATACACTCCGTCCACCACAAAGCCGAAATAATAAACGTCATCGCCTTTTAGCACGCGCACGCCGCTGGCGTAGCCTTCCGCTTCGCCGCTTCGCTTGGGCTCTTTGGAGTGCGGAAGCGCTACGAATATGCGTCCGAACTTTGCGGCGCGCCAGTCTCTTCGCATAAATCTAAAGCTGCAATACGCAAAAGGCGCGAGGATGAGCAGGGCTAGCAGCCCCGCAGGAGCCCTTGCATCAAAGATAAAGATTATGCAGTAGATGCTCATCGCAGCTAGCGCTACGCCGAAGGCTGCGAATATCACGGCGAGGATCGCGCTGCCCGCGTCCTTCCAGCGCTGCGCGCCCAGGCTTAAATTGACGAAATCTAGCGGAGATACGGCGAGGTTTGCCTGGGCGCCGTGCTCCTCGCGGGTAGAATTTAAAGATATGGAGCCGCTTAAGTCTTTACGGATAAAACCTAAAGCGGCGGAGCTTATGCCGCTACGATCTTTGTCCGATAAATCAGATACAATGGAATTTTGGCGCGCACTTGCCGCCGTATCGCTATATGCGTCGCGGTTTGAATTTGCGGCAGCGGAAGCGCGGTCGCTTGGAATTTCACAGTTAGGGCGCGGTACGGAATTTTCGCCATTTAAATCGGCGCCGCTTAAAATCTCGCGATCGGAATTTAAGCTCCTCGAAGCTTCGCGGCTGGAATTTGAGCTTGAAGCCTCATATATCACCGCCAGCTCATCGCCCTCGCGTATCGGCAGATAAAGTCCGTCGCGCTTTAAGTCCAAATTTCCCGCAAAGTGCAAACCCTCAAGCGTAAAGCTAAATTTCGCCGTGCCTGCAGTCGCGGGCTCAAGCTTGAAATTTCGAGCCGTGCCGCGAGCAAGCTTGATCTGCCGCGGCGAAAGAAATTTAGAAAACCCCATGCGCGCCTTTCAGATCTCGCAAAATTCCGCTCCTCCTATTTCGCGGCGGATTTTTTGCGGATATGAATATTGATGAGCTCCACCAGCAGCGAAAACGCCATCGAGAAGTAGATGTAGCCCTTAGGTATGTGAAAGCCCAGCCCGTCGGCGATCAGCGAGACGCCTACCAAAATCAAAAATGCAAGCGCTAAAATTTTGATCGTCGGGTTTGTGTCCACAAAGCGCGCGATCGCGCCGCTAGCGAGCATCATTACGCCCACGGCGATGATCACTGCGAGGATCATCACAGGTAGGTGCTGCGCCATACCCACGGCGGTGATGACGCTGTCGAGCGAAAATATGATGTCCAAAACGGCGATCTGCAGGAGCGTGCCGCCGAAGCTCGCCTTGCCGCCGCTAGCGCTATGTTCGTGCGCCTCGCCGGTGGCGCTGGAGTGGATCTCGAGCGTGGATTTGACGAGCAGAAACAATCCGCCGCCGATCAGCACGAGATCGCGTCCGCTAAAATCGCGCGCAAGCACGCTAAATAGCGGCTTGGTAAGCCCCATGATCCAGCTAAGGCTAAGAAGCAGCAGTATGCGCGTGAACATCGCAAGCGCAAGCCCCATTATACGGGCACGCCCGCGCTGCGCCTCGGGCAGGCGGCCGCACAAAATCGCGATAAAGATGATATTGTCGATGCCAAGCACGATCTCAAGTCCCGTGAGCGTCGCCAGGCTGATCCATGCCTCGGGTGAGGCGATCCATTCAAACATCGGTTTCCTTTGGGTGAAATTTAAGCCGTGATGATAGCGAAAGTTTGGTTAAAATTTCTAAATTTTACCGCCTTTGCGCGCGAAACTGCGCGTGGAATTCCGCGCTTGATTTCGCACTAAATTTAAAGTCTCGAATTTTAAAATTTTGAGTTTTGATACAGCGCAAATATGGGCTAAATTTAGCATAGATCGGAATTTTAATTTATTTAGTGCGGCGTGGCACGCGTTTGCTTTATCAAAATTCGTTTTGAAATCCGCGTGCAGCTAAAGCCGCACAGGCGGCATACCTCGATCGAGGTTGGTGGATAAAGGAGCGGCAAATTTCAAAATTTAAAGATAGGTGCCACGACAAGTAAATTTTGATGACGAGCGCTGCAATGCGGGCAGGCTAAATTTTGGCGCCAAATACACACAGAGCGTGCAAGGTTGGAATTCGGCGCCGAGTGTATGCAAAGGGTACGAGGTTGAAATTTAAGCGGGCGCGTCCTAAACAGCGCGAAACAAATTCGTTAATCAAACAGCGAGGGTTGCAGCGATTTGATCTTGTAGCTTGCGCGGTGAAACGGCGTGAGCCCGTACCGCTCGATCGCCGCGATGTGCGCGCGCGAGCCGTAGCCTTTGTTTTGCGCGAAGTCGTATTGCGGGTAGCACTGCGCGAGCTCGTGCATGACGCGGTCGCGCGTGACCTTGGCGAGGATGCTCGCCGCGCTTACTTCGGCGATTTGCGCGTCGGCTTTTACGAGCGTCTGAAGTCCGCGTACGCCGAAGGTTGCGTTGCCGTCGTAGATGATCTGTCCGCTAAAACCCATAAAATACGCGAGAATCTGCTCAAGCGCCAATTTTAGACATGCGCTGAGTCCGATCTCATCGACCTGTGCGCTTGAAATTTCGACGATTTTGTAGCGCGAGTTTTTGACGATCAGGGCGTAGAGCTCCTCGCGGCGCTTTTCGCTTAGCTTTTTGCTATCGGTAAGTCCCGCGATCTCGCGCGCTAGCACGCAGCCCGCGACGCAAAGCGGACCCGCAAAACAGCCGCGCCCCGCCTCGTCGATGCCGCAAATCTGCCCGCTCACTGCGCGTCCTTTCGCACGACGGGCGCAGTCCCGCTTAGCAGGTCGTGTAAGTTCAGCCTGTCTTTGCGAAAGAAGCAGATCAAAAGCCCGATGACGCTAAAGCCTGCAAATACAAAGCACGCAAAGCGAGCTAGCGCCCTAAAAAAGCTTACTTTGCGCCCGCTGCGAACGTCGATGAGGTAAAGCCCCGCGAGCTTGTAGCCAGGCGTCTGGGCGCTGCGGGCGTAAAATGCCGCGCAAATCGCGCCGTATGTGAGCCATATAAACGCGATCGCAGCCTGGTTGCGCCACAGAGCCTCTTTCGAGCCTAAGACGAGATAGGTAACGCCGTAGAATAGGGGCATCGCGATGATGAAAAGATCGACGATGAAGGCCTTTACGCGCAGAAAAATCGGTGAAATTTTAGCTTTTTGTTTTGACATTTCGATCCGTTTTGGATTAAATTTTAAAATTCCGGCGCGCTAAATTTAGAGCCTAGAGGATAAAATTTAATCTCGTTGCGGTTTCTTAGCAGCAAATCGACGCCTAGTTTCCGCGACTGCCGGGCTTGATCGCCTTGCTTCCGGTAGCGCAAAGCGGGCAGGTTGCGGGCTCGTAAATTTCAAACTCGAAATTGCCTAGCGCAAAAAACGGCTTATCCGCGGGCAGCTTGGCGCCAGCCCTAGCGACGCTGCCCGCTAAATTTGCGACCTTGCAAAATCCGCGATTGGCAAGCGCGGCAAAGCCCACGACCTCGCCGCTGAGGTTTTCGATGAGCCTCGCGCTCTCAAGAGCCGAGCCGCCCGTCGTGATGATGTCTTCGCAGACGATAAATCTCTCGCCCTTATGCACTTCAAAGCCGCGGCGCAGGCTCATTACGCGATCTACGCGCTCGGTAAATATGAAACGCTTTTTCGCCGCGCGAGCTAGCTCGTAGCCCGCTAAAATTCCGCCCAGCGCGGGCGAGCAGACGCTGTCAAACTCTACGCCTGCTTTTTCGATGATTGCGGCAAGCTCGTCTGCGAGCTGCCCCGCGAGCTGCGGATCCTCAAGTACTTTGGCGCTTTGCAGATAAAATTCCGAGTGGTTGCCGCTTGAAAGCAGAAAATGCCCTCGCAGATATGCGCCGCAGTCGCGATAGATTTTTTCTATATTCACAGCTCAGACCTTCAAAAGCTCGGCTTCTTTGGCCTTGACTGCGTCGTCGATCTTGCTTGAGTAAGAGTCGGTGATCTTTTGCACCTCGTCATAGCCCTTTTTGGCGTCGTCTTCGGAGATCGCTTTGTCTTTTTCGAGCTTTTTGATTTCGTCGTTAGCATCTTTGCGGACATTGCGAATGCCGATTTTAGCCTTCTCGCCCATCGCTTTGGCCTTTTTTGCATTTTCTTGGCGTTGCTCGACCGTCATCGGCGGGAAAAAGAGCTTCACGCTCTCGCCGTCATTAGTTGGGTTTACGCCGATATTTGCCGCTGCGATAGCGCTTTCGATCGCCTTTAGCATCGGCTTTTCCCACGGCGTGATCGAGATCGTGACCGCATCGGTCGAAAGGACGGTCGCGACTTGATTTAGCGGAGTTTGCGAGCCGTAATAATCCACGAAAATATGATCCAGGATCGCCACGCTCACCTTGCCGGTGCGTAGCGTCGTAAAGTCCTTTTTCAAAGCCTCGATAGCTCGATCGCCATTTGCTCTTTGCTCTTTGTAGATAGCTTCTAGCATTCAAATCCTTTAAATAAAATTTGCAAAATTATAGCGTTAAAAAAATAAGAATAGCATTTAAAAGCGCGGATTTTGCGCTTTTAAATTTTAAAATTTAGAGTTTATTTGGTTGTGTTTTGATCTGCGGAAGCGGCGCTCGCATTGGTATCGTTTGCGGCGCTTGATGCTTGCGATTGGGCAGCCGCGGCAGTATCAGTCGCAGGAGCTACGGGCGCTTCGATCTTCAGAGCTGTTGAATTTACCTCGCTGCTATTTACGGGATTTGCTTCGGTGTTTGCCGGAGCGAAATTAGGCTTTGTGCCGGAATTAGGAATGGATGGCACGCCAGGGACAGCGTTTGGCACGGATTTGGTAGCATTTGCTTCGATCTTGACGCGATCAACTACGGAAGATTTAGCATCTTGCTGATAAAAATACGCAAGCACGAGTGTATTTATCACGAATAAAATTCCCATTGCAGCGGTAAATTTAGCCAAAAACCCCGCAGGCCCCTTCGCACCAAATAAGCTTTCGTTGCTTCCGCTGTATGCGCCAAGTCCGATAGAAGAGCTCTTTTGCAGTAGAACGGAGATCGTAATTATCACGGCAAAAACGACTTGTAAAACCAAAAATAACGTAGTCACTATAAAACCTTTTGAAAAAATTGAATTTGCGATTATAATAAAAGATTTATAAATTTTAAGTTAAGAGTGCACCGCACGAAGCGGTGCGTAAAATTTAGTCTCTGCTTGCGCCGAAAATTCTTAGCAGCGAAAGGAAGAGGTTGTAGATGTTTAGATACATATCTACGGCAGCCATTATCGGTGAAGTGTAGGTGCCGTTTATAATATTTTTAGTATCGTAGATGATATACATCGAAAAGATTAAAGCCGAAAAAGCTGAAATCGCTATATCAAGCACGGTGCTTTTGAAAAAGAAGTAGTTCAAAAGGCTTAACACGATAATAGCCACAAGCGATACCAATAGCGGCTTGCCCCAAGAGTCGAAATTTGTCTTTGCATTCATCGCGTAAACGGTAAGAGCACCGAAAGTAATCGCTGTAGCCACAAACGCATGCGTTACTACGTCTCCGGCACCCGCTGCGATATAAATAGCGATCAATCTACCTAGAGTAAGACCGGTAATAAAGGTAAATGCAAAAAGCAAAACTAGCGCAATCGTATTAGCGCCGCGATTTACAGCTGCTTGCATACCAAAAATTAGCCCCATTAAAAGCACTAGATATAAAAATGGATGAATAGCCAAGCTCACACCAAAGCTCATCGCCACAAAAGCCCCTGCTGCCGCAGCTATCATCGAAGCGGTTAGAAGCGCGTAGGTTTGTTTGATAGTCTGAGAGATTCGTCCTTGTTCTAGTGATGCGTCCGATAGCTCATAGCCGTCCGCGTAATTTCGTCTGTCGTATAGACTCATATTTTTTCTCCTTCTTTTGATTTATGAGCGGGGAGTTTAGCGAAAATTTGGTAAATATATAATTAAAAATTCCTAGAATTCTATCTATTTATGAAAGTAATATATAATTCCCGACTTTTTTAAGGAGAAAGTATGCCCAGCCAGTTAATAAATGGAGCTATTAAATTTATGGAAGAAAATTTTGCCGAGCATGCCGAGCTTTTCGGAAGTCTGGCAAATCATCAAAAGCCCCACACGCTTTTTATCGGCTGCTCCGACTCGCGCGTGGTGCCAAGCCTAATTACTTCGACGCTTCCAGGAGAGCTTTTCGTCGTACGAAATATTGCAAACGTCGTTCCTCCATACCGCATTAGCGAGGAATTTTTAGCGACTACCTCAGCGATTGAATACGCGCTATATTCGCTAAAAATCAAAAATATTATCGTTTGCGGGCACAGCAACTGCGGCGGCTGCGCGGCGCTATTTTATGACGCAAAAAAGCTCGAAAAAATTCCAAACGTAAGGCGCTGGCTAAATTTAATGCAGCCTGTAAAAGACGAGGTCGAAAAGCTAAAAGATATCGGCGCCGACAAGCGCGAGTGGATCACCGAGAGATTAAATATTATAAATTCTATGCAAAATTTACTTAGCTTTCCCGGCATCAAAGACGCCTACAAAAACGGCGAGATTAAAATTTACGGCTGGCACTACGTCATCGAAACGGGCGAGCTATTCAACTACGACGACGAAGGCGCGCATTTTACGCTATTAAATAAGGGAATGGATTATGAAAAAATCTATAATCAGCTTTTTAACGATTAGTCTTTTTAGCACCGCTTTAGCGTTTGCAGACCTCAACACGACCGGTGAGGGAAGCTTTATAGAGACAAATTCTTCCGCGCCCGAGGCAAATCTTACTTTAGAAAACAACAAAACCGAGATCAAAAAAGAAGTCGCTAAAATTCTATCCAAATCCCTCGGTGCGGAGGATGGAAATAAAACTGAAGTAATAAATATGATCGCAGAAAAGGTCGCCAAAACGGAGACTTCACAGAAAAAAGCTCCTAACGGCGAGACGCTTATCTCTGTAATCAAAGAGATTAAAAAGCTAAATTTGCAGCGCGCCTCCCTGCTTAACGGCGGCGATGCCAACGCGAGCAAAAACGAATTGGACGCCATCGATCGCAATAAAGCTAAGCTCTTTGATCGCTTACCTTTCGCGATTACGCAGCAGGATATGGATATCGAAAGCATAATGTCGTATGCGCAAAATAAAAAGAACATCCAAACTACGCTAAAAAAATATGCTAAAAAGCAGAGCTCTCCCGAATACGTAAATGCAAGCGCGGATTTAGAAAAGATGGAAATGGCAGAGATCTTTTATACCTCGCTTATGAAAATTGAGGATATGTTTGTAAACGGCGCAAGCAGAAGCGCGCTTGAAAGCGAGCTGAGTAGTACGCTACTAAATATCCAAACTAGGGATTTTAGCAAACTTAATGATTTGAAAAATAATCTAAGCAGTCAAGAGCAGATAGACGCCTTAGAGTCTAAAATCAACGATTTGAAAAACGACAAGCAGACCTACGACGAGGTGCTTACGTATCTATCGCGAAATAGCGATCTACTCGCAAGCAGCGTGGTTTTTACGAGCTTAAATTTTAAGTCGGTGATCGATTATATCAACGATAAAATTCCGTTTAAGCTCAGCCACGTAAATTTCGGCAAGCTCATTCTAATCACGCTGATTACGCTATTTTTCTACTCGCTTCGCAGACTGCTTGCCAACATCATCTATTTCGTATTTAAATTCTTTAATAAAAGCTTTTCGCTGGATAGCGAAACTCTAAAAACGCAAGTAGTGGGCATTATCAAGCGTCCGATGGGTATTTTGCTGATCGCTTATTCGGTCGATATCTGTCTTAGTATATTTTATTATCCGGCGCCTGTGCCGATAAAATTTGCAAATTTATTCTCGATCGTTTACGTGGTGCTTTGGGCATGGCTCATTATCGAAATCATCGATGGTTACGGCATTGTCGTGCTTGGAAATATCACAAAAAAAGGCGTCAGAAAAGATATCATAAATCTAGTCGTTAAAATTCTATATGTCATCGTAATCATCATCGCCGCACTTTTGGTGCTAGAGCGTCTAGGCTTTGACATCTCGGCGCTTATGGCATCGCTTGGAATCGGCGGACTTGCGATCGCGTTTGCAACCAAGGACATCATCGCAAATTTCTTCTCATCCGTGATGCTATTATTTGATAATTCATTCTCGCAAGGAGACTGGGTCGTATTAGGCGACATAGAGGGAAACGTCGTAGAAACGGGCTTTAGAAAGACGACGATCAGGACCTTTGATAACGCTCTTGTTTTTGTGCCGAATTCCAACATAATGGCGCAAAATATCAAAAACTGGAGCCGCAGGAAGGTAGGACGGAATTTAAAGCTTACCGTAGGCGTCGAATACGGCGCGAGCACAGCTCAACTTCGAAAGTGCGTAAACGACATCAAAGAGATGCTAAAATCTCACCCGGGCATCGCTCAATCTGCCGATACAGCGCTAAATTCTAAAGATTTTCGTATGCGCTATAGACAAAATATGGTCTCTATCGACGATTTAGCGGGCTATAAAAGCACTATGTTTGTGGCGTTAGATAGCTTTGGCGATTCGTCCATTAATATTTTAGTTTACTGCTTCACAAAAACCGTAATATGGGCAAATTTCATCCAAACTAAAGAGGATGTTTTATTTAAAATAATGGAGATCGTGGAGCAAAACGGACTATCGTTTGCCTTCCCATCGCAGAGCGTTTATATCGAAAATATCCCGGAAATAGCAAGCGAATGCGTAAAATCAAAAGCAAATTCCAACGACAAAGGAGAGCAAAATGGCTGATTTCGATGACTTCGAAGACGAAGAGTTCGATGAGGACGAATATGAGGACGATGATTTAATCGGAGGCGACGAGAGTTACAACTACAACTACGACGAGGATGATTACAGCTACGAAGACGACGACGGTTTTAACGATTATAGCGATTTGGACAGCGAGGATTATTAGTGTTTAGATCCAGGGCGCTGCCTTTTGATCCGCGCACGAATAAAATCGCGAGCTTGCAGAGTTTAAAATTTCATCACGGCGGGCTTTGCGAGGACTACGTCTCTGCCTTAAATCGAGATATAGCGGACACGCCGATACAAAACGCGGATCTTTTTACGATAATTACGCAGTCGTTCAAGGCCGCGCGCGACGAGGAGTGCGATTTTTCGCAAATTTCAAAGCTTTATAAAATTTGCCTAGGTTTTAGCCGTATTTTTAACAACGCCTCTGAAATTTACAACCACGATTTTTACTTCGACTGTATCGCGCAGCCAAGCGAGCCTAGCGGCGAGCTCGCGAACGCTTTAACGCAGGCTTTCGGCGGGATGGAAAATTTTAAAAGCGAGTTTTTAAAGCGCGCGATGGGGCTTTTCGGCAGCGGCTGGTGCTGGCTTGTGTGCGACGAGCGCGCGGCGAATTTAGAAATCATCACGACGCAAAATGCGGACACGCCGATCGTGCGTGGTAAAATTCCGCTTTTAGCCTGCGATCTTTGGGAGCACGCCTACTACATAGATTATCAAAATGCGCGCAAGTTCTACGTGGAGAATTTCTTGCGCTTTGCGGACTTTGGCTTTGCAAGCGATGCCTACTTCCAGGCGAAAGAGCAAGGACTTGACTCCGTAAAGCTCTACATCAGTGAGCTTCACCCCGCTGCCTCCTCGCGCTGCGATTGCGGCTGCTGCGGATAGATTTGAGCTTTCGTTACGCAGCTTCGAGCGCTACGGATTCTCGGCTCTCTATGACCGCCGCGCTCTAAATTTCAAACGGCTACGTCTTTCAATGCCCGTATTTTGCCGCACGGATACTGCGCCATACAGCCTGCGGTGCTCTGCGAGCACTCACGGTCTACCGCGCTCTAAATTTACGTAAATTTAATTTTGAACCCATTTGGCGTCCGCGGATTAAAATTTAAGATTTTTTATCTGGAGTCCATCTCGCTTCCGCTTACTACGCGCTAAATTTATAAGCGTCTATCGCCTCTCGGCGTCCGCATTCCGCCCTACAAATACTGTGTCGCACGCACATTGAAATTTAACGCCAAAATAGCACAGCTTGCGAACCGTGGGATAAATTTAGCGAGATTTGACCATCGAATTTAGCCCTTTTACGTTTAAAATTTTAGCGCTATTCTGGCTTGAAATTCCGCTTTAAATTTTAAAAATTTGCGCTACGCCTAGAAAATAACTCGCTATGTCGAAAAGCCAAGCTGTGTCGTGTCGGATGATTTCTGTGTTGCCGGTTGTGCTGAAACAGCGCGTAGAATTTTAATACGTATAAAGTTAAATCGTGCGGCGAGCTTATGCCATACAAAGCCTCGTTGGTTAAAGTATCAAGTCACATTCACGCGCTGTATAAAGTTACACTTACCCAAAGTGCAAAGCTCGCTCAAAATTCAAAGTCATGCTCAAAAATTTAAAACTGCACTTGCTCGAAAAAAAGCAAATCTGCGTATATTTAAAGTGCTGAACTATATAAAGCGCACTTGTCCAAAGTCGCGCTCAATCAAAATTCAAAGCCGCATCTGTCTGAAACGCAAAACATAAAGCCGAGGCTGCTTAAAATTTAAGCCTACCCAAAATTCCAAACCTGCAAAATTTTAAAATTTAGCCCGCCTTACTCTCTTGCGAGCCCGTTTTTATCGGATTTATCGCTGATTAGTTTGCCGCTTTCGTCGTATTTTTTGGCGCGCACGAGCCTGCCGCGCTCAAACTCGCCCTCGGCTTCGAGCTTGCCGTCTGCGTAGTAGTGCTTCGCCGTGCCCGTCTCCAGGCCATCCTTGAACGTAACTCTAGCCTTGAGCGCGCCGTTTTCGTGGTATGTTTCGTATAGCCCGTGCTTGTGCCCGTCTCTGAACATCACTTTCGCCGCAAGAGCGCCGCTTGCGTAGTATTGCTTACTCGTGCCCGTTTGCTTGCCGCGCTCAAACTCGTATTCGCCCTGCAACGCGCCACTTGGATAATATTCACGCACGGCGCCGTCGCGCTCGCCATCTTTAAAATTTTCGACTACGCGCGTCTTGCCGTCCTCGTAAAACAACTTCCAAATGCCATGTTTGCGGTCATCCTTGTATGCGCCGGTCTGCCTTAACGCGCCGTTTGCGTGATACCATCTCTCCACGCCTTGTCGCTTGCCCCCTTTGTAGCTCCGCACGCCGCGCACTTTGCCGCTTTTGTAATAATCCACGTCCTTGCCGTTTCGTAGCCCGCCCTTATACGGATGGCGCGCGCTTACTTCGCCGCTTTCGTAGTAGTCGGTGAAAACGCCCTCGCGCCTGTCCGCTTTATACGCGCCCCGCTGCTTTAGCTTGCCGCTTCCTTGATAATACAGCTTGTAAAAACCCTCGCGCTTGCCGGCTTTGTATTCGCTCTGCGATCTCAGCTCGCCGCCGTCTGCGTAGTAGCTCTTCGCGACGCCGTCGTACAGGTCGCCCTTTAGCGGATATTCGTTTGAGGGCTTATCTCTGCCGTCAAAGTAATCGCGCTGAAGCACCGCGGTGCCGTCCTTTACGTCGATCTCTCTGATAAGCGTCGGCGGCAGCGGCTTTGCTCTGGGGTAGACGACGCCCATAAAGTTTACGTCGTAGAGATCCTCGGCGCTGTAGTGCAGCACCTTGAGCGTCCCGCTGTAGGGCTTGTCCGCTACGAAATACAGGCCGTTTTTTAGGATCGGCTCGGGCTGCATTACGATTTTTGGCTCCAGAGCTTGCGCACCCAGCGCCAAAAACGGAAGCAGAAGCAGAAGCAGGAACTTTAATGCGCTTGGAAAGCTAAAACTTCGCATTAAATTTAAGCCCAAATTGAGCGAATTTTGCGCGGCTTTGCGGGTTTTCATATTTTGCTTCCTTTGGCTCGGTTAAATTTGAAGAATTTTAAAATTTGAAGCTAAATTTTAGATAAATCCTCGCGGAATTTAGGCTGTGGATTTGGTCTATGGCGCTGGACGCGCGCCGTGCACGTAAGCTTATCGCGCGCTGTTTAACGGAGCTGGGCGCTAAATTTCGGCGCGCTTTAACACATCCGCGACGATCGTCCATTCGCGCACTAGCCTTTCAAAACTAAAATTTGCGTTTGCGGGGCTTGTGGATGGCAGCTTGATCGGCTCTCTGCCCGTTGCGTTTAAAATTTGAGTTTTTAGATGTTTTTCGCAGATTTCATGCGCCTTGCCGCCGTTTGCGAACACTTGCACGATGCGTGCGCCGCTAAAGATCGGCTCCAAATTTGCTGGCACGACGGCGGTCATTTTGGCGTCGCTCGAGCCCTTTATCTCGCAGCAGATCGCCGCGTCATAGACGGCGATGCCGCGGGCGAGCAGGAATTTTATCTTTTCCTCCGTGCTCGTAGGCGGCGGCGCGTTTAAAATTTGCGCCAGCACGCGCCAGAAGCGATTTTGCGGATTTGCGTAGTAAAAGCCCAGTTTGCGAGAAACGACGGAGGGAAAAGAGCCGAGGATTAAAATTTTAGAATTCTCATCGAAAATCGGCTTAAAAGGGTGGGTTTGGCTCATTTTACGCCTGCTTTGTATTCGCCGAAAACGCCCGCCGGAGCGTCATAAAATTTATCTTTCATTTTCGCTTTATCTCTCGTAAATTTCGCAATTTCGTCCGCGAAGTAGCTTGGAGCTGAAGTTGCGCGGCGGCAAAAATTTTACCGCACTCGCTGTATAGCGGCGTGCGGTAAAATTTTGATCAGCCTGCTACGGCGCGCGTTTGGGTCTAAATTTCAACTTTTTAAACCTCGAAGCAGACCTTTGTGGCTAAATTTAACGCCTCGCAGCGGCAAAATTTTAACCCTCGCGGCAGTTAAAATTCCATCTGCCGCTGCAATCGCCTTCGAACCGCTGCGCGCTAAATTTTAGGTACCGAGATTACGCGCACGAGCTCGCCTTTTTTGAGCTCTTTGACCTCGAGCGGCGCGACGAGCAGGACGCTATCGTCGTCTAAATTGTTCAAAATCGCGCTGGAGCCTTGCTTTTTGCTTTGCAGGCTAACAAAAAGCCGCCCGTCTCTGTTTTGCAAGACGGCGGGCATAAACTCAAGCCACGGCGTCTTTTTTACGTAGTCGTGATCTAAGATTGCGCTAAATTCGGTGTTTTCGTGCACGCCGAAGGATTTTTGCAAAAATACGCGCAGGAACAAAATGCACGTAATGAGCGCCGAGAGCGGGAAGCCGGGGAATGCGAAGATATATTTTTCGCCAGTTTTGGCTACGCGCACGTGGCGGCCCGGTTTGATCGCCGCGCCCTTTACGATGAGCTCAAATTTTGATTGCAGCGTGCTTTGCACGAAGTCGTAGTCTCCGACGCTCACTCCGCCGCTAGTTAGAAGTATATCGGCGCTCTGTAAAGCCGATAAGATCGCGCCTTCTAGCTCTTTTTCGTCATCGCGTACTAGAGGCATTATCATCGCTTCGCAGCCTAGCTGCGTTACTAAATTTGCAAGCGCGATGTGGTTGGAGCTGTAAATTTGAGCGTCGTTTTCGAGTTTTTCGCCCAGATCCTTGATCTCGCTGCCGGTGGCTAGGATCGCTACTTTTGGGCGGATGAATACGCTTATGTGAAATAGCCCTAGCTCGGCTAGCAGCGCGATCTGCGAAAAGCCGAGCTTCGTGCCACTTCTAAGCAAAAGCTCGCCCTCGCGGTAGCTCTCGCCCGCCGCGCGCACGGCAAAGCCTGCGGAAACGGGCTTTGTGACGATAATACCGCCTGCTTGTACCTGCACGTTTTCGATCGGCAGAAGCGTGTCGCTACCCTCGCACATTAGCCCGCCCGTGAAGGTTTTGACGCACTCGCCCGCCTTTGCTGCGGCGCCAGGCATCTTGCCTGCAGGCGTCGTGCCGACGATCTTAAATTTCGCCCCCTCGCTTAGATCCGCGCCCTTTAGCGCGTATCCGTCCATCGCGGCGGTCGGGCGACGCGGGGTGCTAAAAGGCGCTGCGACGTCACTTGCTAAAATACGTCCCAGCGCCTGCGTGATCGCGACTTTTTCGATGCGCGAAGACTTTTGCACCGTCTTTGCGAAGCGCTCCATCGCGCTTTCAAATTTTTCAAATTCCATCATTTGCCTCCTACGATTTTATAAATTTGATCTTCATCTATCAGTTTCGAGTTAAATTTCACAACGAGTTCGCTATCGGTCTCGTAAATTTCAATAATGCCCTTGACGCCCTGTAGTGCGGAAAAATCACCGTCTTTAGGAAAGTATAAATTCTTAAAAAGTTTCGGATCGCTCAGCCTAGAAAGCAGCACAAGCCAGATCACACCCAAAACCGCGACTCCAATGCCTAGCGCTTCGATGCCAATTTTGCCAAAAAGTGCGCCACCGCATAGCCCACCCAAAAAACTGCCAAAAAATCCGAATGAATTAAAAATCCCAAGTGCGGCGCCTTTTTGAGCGACTTTGGCAAATTTGGACGCAAGGCTTTGCATAATGGGCTCATGCGCGTTAAATCCCACGAAAAAGAGCATCACACCCACCACGAAAGCGCTCGCCCCGCTAGCAAACGCAAAAATCAAATACGAAGCGATGAAAAAGCAAATGCCGATAAGTAGAATTTGCTTAGCTAGCGCGCGCTTTTCGCCTAAAGCACCGCTCGCACCCATCGCAGTAAAGCCAAAGACCGCGCCTAGAGCATAAATTTTAGTCAAATCACTTTTGGAAAGTCCGAATTTTTGCACGAGCAAAATTGGAATTAGAAAAAACGCTGCCGTCATGAAAGCTTTTTGAAAAAAATTCGTTAAATTCATAAGCATTAAATTTTTGTCACTCAAAAGTGAGCCGAGCGGGACCTTTTGGCGCAGGGAGCGGATATGCGGTTCGGTAGGTACTACGAAAAAAAGCAGCATCAAACATAAAAGCGTAAGCGCCGAACTTAGATGAAATAGGCTGGCAAGTCCAAATTTGGCGCTTAAAAGCGGACTTAAAATCATTGCTACGCCAAAGCTCACGCCTATCATCGCGCCCATTACCGCCATCGCCTTACCGCGCTCTTCCTCTCGCGTAAAATCGCTAATTAGTGCGGTAGCTACGGCTCCTACAGCACCGCAGCCTTGCAAAAAGCGCCCAAAAATCATCGTATAAATGCTCTCACTCGCCGCGCAAACGCAAGCGCCCACGATAAAAAGCGCCAGCCCTATAGCAAGGGTTTTCTTACGTCCGATCTTATCGCTTAGCACTCCAAATGGCGTTTGCAAAATCACTTGCATAATCGCATAAATTCCAAAAAGTAGCCCCACTAGACTTTCGTTTGCGCCGTGCAAGCTCAATGCATACAGGCTAAGCACGGGCAGCAAAATAAATAATCCAAAAAACCTCGTAGCGATGATAAAACTAAGCGGAAGGACGCTTTTTAGCATAATCTTAGACCTCAAATAATATGAAATTTGCGCCGATTATAGCCAAAAATCGTAACGAATTCTTTGATTTTGGGTAAAATGGCGGCTTAAATTTAAGGAGCGAGGATGAAAATTTTACTTGCGACGAGCAACAAAAATAAAGTAAAAGAGATAAAAGAATTTTTCACGGGATACGACGTGTGTGCGCTCGGCGAGGTGCTCGATCCTTTTGAGATCGACGAGTGCGGCACGAGCTTCAAACAAAACGCGCTGATTAAGGCCCGCGCCGTGTATGAAGCGCTAAAAAGTAAAAATTTGCAGAGCGAATTTTTTGTGCTAAGCGATGATAGCGGTATCTGCGTAGACGCGCTGGGCGGGGCTCCGGGGATATTTTCGGCGCGCTTTAGTGGAGCGGGTGCAACGGATGCGAGCAACCGCGATAAATTGGCAAGCGAGCTGAGAGCTTTAAGCTTAGACTCCTCGCCCGCGCATTACACGGCGGCGATCGCGCTAAAATGCGCTCTGGGCGAGTTTTGTACGCACGGCTTCATGCACGGCACGGCGATAACGCAGCAGCGGGGGCAAAACGGATTCGGATACGATTTTATGTTTATTCCGCGCGGATTTGACCGCACGATCGGGGAGCTGCCCGCTGCGGTGAAATTTGAAATTTCGCACCGCACGAAGGGACTGGCGCTGATGCAAATTTTGTTGAAAAATTTAGAAAAACAGATGCGACTTGTTAAATTTCATTAAATTTAAAGCCGCAAAAAGCGGAATTTAAGAAAAAATATATATAATACGCTTTTCATTCAATCCACGAAAATCTACGGAGCGTAGCGCAGGCTGGTAGCGCATCTGGTTTGGGACCAGAGGGTCGAAGGTTCGAATCCTTTCGCTCCGACCATTGTGGTGAGTTTAGCTCAGTAGGTTAGAGCATCAGATTGTGGTCCTGAGGGTCGTGGGTTCGATTCCCACAACTCACCCCACTTTATGCGCTCGTAGCTCAATTGGATAGAGCAACAGACTTCGGATCTGTAGGTTGAAGGTTCGACTCCTTTCGAGCGTACCACTGATTTGATATTTTGCGCTCATAGCTCAGTTGGATAGAGCAACGGCCTTCTAAGCCGTAGGCCAGAGGTTCGAATCCTCTTGGGCGTACCATATTAAGCTCATATTAAGAGCTTTTTGGCTAATATGCGCTTTCTTTTTTGCGGATGTGGTGAAATTGGCAGACACACCAGACTTAGGATCTGGCGCCTCACGGCATGAAGGTTCAAGTCCTTTCATCCGCACCATCCATTCTACGCGTTCCGGATTAGCTCAGCGGTAGAGTAGGCGGCTGTTAACCGCTTGGTCGCTGGTTCGAATCCAGCATCCGGAGCCACTTGTATTCAAAATCCCTTTAGATTCAACGATGTTTAAAAGCATCTGTTAAATTGCTTTCCTAGCCTAAATTTTAATACGAATAAAATTAAAAATTTTCCTCTACAAAAGCCTAGATTTAGAATTTTATTGTTGCAAAAAGTGTCGTTATTTGCGTCGGTCGTGCATGTGCTCGCAAAGAATAAAATTTAGTTTTACGGGACCTGCTTTTAAGGTTTCGGCGGGCGCCTTATCTTTGCGATTTTTGCCGCTTTGGCTCACATTGCCATTTTAAAAGTGAAATTCGCCCCCGTGAAATTTCAAAACTCATTGTGCGATAGGATATGCGGCTAAATTTATCTTGTCTATGTTTTTGATCACTCCGTCCGCAAAAGCGCTTGACGGGCTCGGCGCTTCGTCTTGCAGAAATAATTTATGTCGAGATTGCATTAAAATAGGCTCTTCGCCTTTCTCTAGCTACGCAAATATCGCAGTTTAGCGATTTTATGTGTATTTTGCTGCGGTTAAATTTTAAAATTTCAAGCGCCGCGCGGGCTAAAGTAAATTTTACTCTAGCCCGCCGCTTTGCAGCCGAGTGAAGCGGGTTAAAACGAAACCTCGATCTTGGCGTTTAGGCTATTTGATTTCACGTCGTTTCCGAACGCGCCGGTGTACGATAGCCTAAGGCTCGTGTTTTTAAATATCATAGTCTCTACGCCCACGCCCGCGGTGACGAAGTCTCTAAGCTCTTTGCCCTCTAGATCCACGTATCCTGCGTTTGCGACATTCACTCCCGCGCCCGGTCTCGTGTCGCTGAAAAATCTATTGTAGGCTAGATCGAGCTGTGCGGACGAACTCATGCCGCCTATTTTAAACGGCATGCTCGGACTAATGCCCGCTGTTAGGATATTCATGTTTCTAGATTTTTTATCCGTGCTCATCACGAACGGACCCACATTTTCGCTCATGCCGCCCGTTCTAGCGTAGATGCGAGAGACGCCCAAATACGGATTTATCTCAAAATTTTCGCCGTTAAAGCCGCCGTATGTCGCGCTAGCAAACATATTTATGAGCTTTTCGTTGCTCTTAGCGCCATTATTAGCGGTGTGTTGCACTATCGTGGAGCTGCCGGTTTTTTTGCGTTTTATGTCCGTATATACGGCGCCTAGATCAAATTTAACGGTCTCTAAGCCCACCTGCGCGTAAAGTCCCGCGTGTCTGTTTGTGTGATCAAACTCCATGCTGCCGTCTTCCTTGGTCTTGGTTTTTCCCACGCCCACTACGGCTCCCAGTCTTAAGTTTTCACTCAGCGCGCCGTCTAGGCCGACGAGCTGCGTCACGGAGGTAGATTTGAAATTTCCGCTTCCCTCATCCGAGCTAAATTTCATGACGTTTCCCGCGGTATTCGCCCAGAAGTTGATCCCCGTCTCTTCATCTATGCTTAGCGCGTTAAAATTTCTTTTGCGGCTTAAGACGGCGTTTCGGATCAGTACGTTATCGATCACGGCGGCGTTTTGCGCGATGAAATTTGCCTCGTTCGCGAACGTTTTTAGCGTGCCGGAGGCCTGCTGCGGCGTAGCAAAGATGAAATTTCTATACAGATCGCTCGTTCGCACCGCAGGTCTGCTTCTAAAAACGCTCATTAGGGCGGGCTGATTGCTCGAGCCCTCTATTGCGGCGGCGATCAGTTTTTGATTTTTACCCTTTGCGAAATCCACCATACCCTCGCTGCCCTTTTTGAAGGTGAACTCTAGCTTGGAGTCGTTAAAATTTTTAACTAAATCAAAAAACGCGTATTCTCTTAAAATTGTCTGATCGTAGCCTCTGAAGCTACCTTCTACCCAGTATCTCTTTGATTTTGCAGGATCTTTATATATCTTTTGCGCATCTTCGAAAAGAGGATTTTCTAGATCTACGATGGAATTTTTTTCAAACGTGAGGTTCAAATTCGTAGCTCCTGCCGAAGACATGCCGACTATACCCGCGTGCGATACGACGTATCTGCCGCCTTGCTTTATCGTCGCCGTGACGGTATCTGAGGTGGCGGTTCTAGTTTTATTTACGAATTCTTTCGGCTTATTGAATACGTCGGTTTTGACCTCTTGGACGGTTAGGCTCTTTTTGATCTTCAAGGCGCCGCCGTTTTCTACGGTCACCTTGCTGTTTTTTAAAGACTGATTTAGCGCCGTGATCTGCCCGCCTTTTATGATCGTATCGCCGCTGTAGGTGTTATCGCCCGCAAGCGTTAGCGTGCCGCCGCCTCTTTTTATCAGCATTCCTTTATAGCCTTCCGCCGCTCTATGCGCTCGCGCTTGCTCTCTGGCTAGCTCTACATTGTATTCGGCTCTTTCTTCTGCGATTAAATTTCCGCCTTTAGCATCGAGTTGTGCTTTGCGCACTGCCCAAGCCGCAGCATCCGCATCGTCCTCGGTCTTTCTAAATTTTATCGCCTTATCAGAGATGTCGTTGGACCAGACGTCATCTACGTCCATATTTACGTCGAATTTCCCTAGAAACTGACCCGGTCCGAACATCGCCTTGCCGAGATCTACTATGCCCCAGCCCCATCTTTTATCGGGCACTCCAAGCTCGCTCGTCCAGCCCGAAAGCTTGCTAGTATCATTCTTTTTGAACGAATACTTCGTCTGTCTCGCCGTTGTTAGTAAGACATCTCGTGCCTGCTCGTTCGTCATATAGTTATATCTGGACATTATGACGCCCAAGGCTCCCGTTACGTGAGGTGCCGCCATAGACGTGCCGCCCCAAGAAGCGTATCCCGCCTTGCCTGTTTTGACATCTACGATAGAGGATTTTATCTTTACTCCAGGCGCTGCTATGGTCCACCATTTAGAATCTCCCGCGGTATTAAATCTTTGGGCATTGCCGTCAGTTTGTCCCGTTACGTTTAGCCATAGCTTTTCCACGTCGGGGCGAAAATACGGCAGCATCGCCCTTGTGTAGGATTCTTCCATGCCGTCTCTATTGCCAGCGGTAAAGACTTGGATTATTCTGTATTTTTTAGCGACTTCGTATGCGGCATCTATGAAGCTTTTCCGGCCGTCCACTACGAATTGATAATAAGCTTTTTTAGCGGTATCTATATCTTTGAGGTATAGATGATGATTAGGCTTAGTAGGATTAGCCGCCGTACCGGGAATCCCGCTGTAACCTTCCGCGCCCGGATAGGAGGAATTTACTCTTCTATTTGATCCCCAGCTATTATTTATCGCTCTTACGCCCGATTTAGCAAGCTCGTTATATACGGCATAGAAGTATCCGTAGTCTTGATTTGGGCCGTAGGTCATGCCGTCGTTTCCGCCTGTATTTCCCGAGTATAATCTCGACTCCCATGCCACGCCGTGCGTGCCGCGTCCGTCGCGGTTGGCCCCTATCGTGCCTCCTACGTGCGTGCCGTGCGAGTCGTTCGTCCCGGCTATCCAATCGCCGTTAGTTTCAAATTTTTGACCTTTTTTAAATTTGCCCTTGTCTGTCTTGTCTTTTTCATCGCTGCCTTTTTGTTTAAAGGGCGCGTTGCCGAATTCCGCGTCGGGGTAACGCATGCCGTCTTTGGAGTACTCGCCCTTCGCGGTCGTCCCCGTAACCCTGCCTCCTGCGAATTCTTGATGGCTTAGAAGCATACCCGAATCGACCACGCCGAGTTTTACTCCTTTGCCGGTGGCGCCTTTAGCATAAGCTACCGACGCGTTCATACTGTCTAGGCCCCAGTACGCTTTGTATTCGTCCGTCTCCCAGCTTTTTATATCGCCTATTTTGCCGCGCTCTATATACTGCGCTTCGCAGACGTTTGCAAATAGCACGGCGCATACTGCCGCAGACAGCACATGGGCTCCTTTGAAATTTAACTTTCCCATACGATCCCTTTCTTTATGGTTTGGTTTTTATAAAAAAATTATTTAATTATATATCATTGAGGTGAAAAATGAAAAAAGCTAA
>NZ_CALIMY010000098.1 GCF_938045205.1 uncultured Campylobacter sp. | reverse complement strand
AAACTTTCACTAAGTTTACAACCCATTTCCTTTTCAATAAACTAAAACACCAGACCAAAACTCCTGCGCAAAATAATAATATACCAATTAAGAATAAAATAACAATAAATATATTATTTTGTATTTTAAACATTAATATTGAAACGGATATTATAATAATACCAAAAAAATAAAATTTAGCTTCAAGACTTTCAAGCTCAAGCTTTAAACGATTTAATATTTTATTTATAATTTCTTGGATAAATCCCATGCTCACACCTCGTACCTCTCGCCGGGTTTCATCTCTATCATCTCCCACGGCAAGCCCTGCTTATTTAGCTCGTCCATGAAAGGCTTGGCGTCGAAATTCTCCATATTAAAGACGCCCTTGCCGCTCCAGATGCCCTTTGCGACCATCATTGAGCCGATCATTGCAGGCACGCCCGTGGTGTAGCTCACGGCCTGTGCACCCGTTTCGGCATAGCAAGCCTCATGGTCGCAGACGTTGTAGATGTAGACTTGGCGCTCTTTGCCGTCTTTTAGCCCGCGGATTACGCAGCCGATGTTGGTTTTGCCCTTCGTGCGAGGACCGAGGCTCGCAGGATCAGGCAGTAGCGTCTTTAGAAACTGTATCGGAACGATTTTGGCGCCGTTATGCTCTACCTCGTCGATGCGCAGCATGCCGACGTTTTCTAGACACTTCATATGCGTGAGGTAGCTCTGTCCGAATGTCATAAAAAAGCGGATTCGCTTTAGCCCCTTGATGTTTTTTACTAAGCTTTCTAGCTCCTCGTGATAGAGCAGGTAGCTGTCTTTGACGCCTACTTTCGGGTAGTCCCATTTGAACATTATTTCCATCGGCTCGGTTTCTTTCCACTCGCCGTGCTCCCAGTAGCGGCCTTTTGCGCTCACTTCGCGCAGGTTGATTTCCGGGTTGAAATTCGTCGCAAACGGATATCCGTGATCACCCGCGTTGCAGTCCAGGATGTCGATCTCGCCGATCTCGTCAAATAAATTTTGCTGCGCGTAGGCGCAAAATACGTTCGTCACGCCCGGATCAAAGCCGCTTCCCAGTAGCGCCATCGTGTTCGCAGCTTTGAATTCGCCGTCTTTCGCCCACTGCAGCTTGTATTCAAATTTAGCGGTGTCTGGGTGCTCGTAGTTTGCGGTGTCGATGTATGGGATGCCGGCGCGCGAGCACGCGTCCATGAGGGTCAGATCTTGATACGGCAGCGCCACATTTAAAAGCAAATCGGCACCCGTTTTTTTGATGAGCGCGACTACGGCGTCGGTATCGTCCGCGTCGATCTGGGCGGTGTCGATAGCAACGCCTAGGCGGTCTTTTATAAATTTAGCGATCGCGTCGCACTTGCTTTTGGTGCGGCTTGCAAGGGTGATCTTGCTAAAAACGTCCGCATTCATCGCGCATTTTACGGTCGCGACTTGGCTCACGCCGCCCGCGCCTATGATTAAGATATTTGACATTTGGGCTCCTTTAAATTTTAAATTTTGTTGCAATTTTAGCAAATTTAAGATGAATTTTAAGAGGCGGGCGCAATTAATCATAGAAGTTTGATTGTGGCCGGACGCGGAGCGCAATCCAATTTTAACAAGAGCGCCGGAAGCGGCACGCACTAAAATTTTACGCGGATAGCAGCATGCCGATTGACGGCGGCACGAGATTAATTTTACCTCCTGACATCGCGCGATAAAATTTTAAGCTTTAAAGGGCCAGTTTAAATTTAACACTCCGCGTCGAAGCGTGGAGAATTTAAAATTTAAAGCCCCTCGCTTCGCTGCTAAAATTTATCGCGTTTCTTGCCTCGGCGCGCAGCAAACCGCATACCGCGGCTAAATTTAGCGCTTTAGCGAACAGCGGTTTAAAAAGTAGCAAGCGGGACAAAATCCCGTGACACCCACGATAAAGGGCACGAGTCCGACCAGCCCCACCAGCTGCTAAACAACGGCTTTTGCGATCATTATCGCTAGTCCCATTAGCGCTCTTATTATCCTAGTTTTTTACTTAGCATTGCGTTTTCACTTCTTTGTTTTTACATTTTGCACGTATTAATGCTTAAAATTTTTAAAGTAAGCAATGGCAGCAAACCGCCACCTAGCGTATCATCTTTGAGCCCGCCCTCCTATATACGCGCCTTGGTTAAATTCGGCTTCGTTTAATTATCTTTTCTTTTGCATAAAAGTGCGATCCGACAAAATTTATGTGCCTGAGGAGTGAAATTTTATTCGAGCTCGACTTAAAAATTTCGACAAGCGTAAAACAAGGTGAACTCGAACGCCGGCGGGCAGTAGGATAAAATTTGCGTATCGAAGGATAAAATTTACACGCAGCTTTAAATTTGGAATTACGATAAATTTTAACCGAGCGGAATTCTATCATTGCAGAAAATTTGTCTAAATTTAGCTCGCCGCGTATTTTTAGGGTTTAAATTTATGCGTCCTCGCGGCAAAGAAGCATAATGCGGACGCAATATTTACGATCGAAGCGACACCTGATCTCGCGCTGTACCGCTAAAATCAAATTTCGTAGCGATAAATTTTGCCGAAATTTTCATCCAGAGTGTAGCTAAACTCGCCGCCTGCATAGTAGATTATCACGCCATCGTCAAGCTCGAAGCGCTGATAGACGCGCAGCACGACCTCGTTTTCGCTGATGCCTTGGACGTGGATAAAAATATCGCTCTTTCTGCCCGCGGTCATCGCCATTTGGTAGAGCTGATTAAATAGCGCGTATTCGGCGTTTTTCTCGGCATCCTCTTGCGATAAAAAGCCCTCCAGCACGCCCAGCATCTCCGCGCGAAATTCCGTCCTGGCGCGCGCATAAGCGTTTTGGATATTTTCGATCTGGTTGGTATCGAGTAAATTTAAAAGCGAATGTTTGCCTACGTAAAGCGTCGCGCTCGATGTAATTTTGCCATCCTTGTCGGTCACTAGTCGCAGAGCTTTCTCTACGCGCCACAAGGCCTCTTTTAGTTCGAGCCCGCTTTCAATTTCAATTTTCATCATAGATCCTTTATCAAGAATGCGGAATTTTAGCGTGAAATTTTAAATTTTAAAGACAAACTTCGCGATCAGATACGCCATATACAGCATCAAAACTCCCACGAGCGCGTCGATTATGCGCCATGCTCTGCTGCTTGCAAAAAGCTTCGAAAGCGCCCGCGAGCCGTAGCCCAAGCCGAAAAACCACGCAAACGATACGAACATAACTCCCGCGTAAAACCACGGCTTTTGTGCATCTGCGATCGTAGCGCCGAGCGAGCCCACGACCACGACGGTATCTAAATACACGTGCGGATTTAGAAGCGTTACCGCAAGAGCTTTGGCTACGACGGGCGCTAGCGGGCTATTTGCCGAGTTTTGGATCTTGGCAAAATGCGAGCCTCTGTAGGCGCTAAAAAACGAGCTTAGCGCGTAGCAGAGCAGAAAAATGATCCCGCCTATGCTTAAAATTTGGGTAAAAAACGAGCCTTGCTTAAGAGCGCCGCCGATTAAAAATATCCCTACGGCCGTAAATACGGCATCGCTTAGCGCGCAGACCGTGCAAACCGCCGCGACGTGGTTTTTCGCAAGACCTTGGGAGATAACGAAGATGTTTTGCGCACCGATCGCGACGATGAGCGAGAGCATCAGCGCGGCTCCTTGCAAGAAAATTCCGATCGGTAAGGAGTTCAAGGCCGCGCCTCTACTTATTTTTACTTTCGCAGGCGGAGTTTTGCATCGCGGCATCGGCGGTATCGGAGTCAGCTACCGCCGTACTTTCGGGCGCAGCGCCAGGCTCATTATCGCCCGCGGAAATTTTAGGCGCGGAATTCTCGGCGCCTATGAAATTTTCGCCCGCGGCGGCGTCATTTGAGGAAGCGGCACCATTCGGCGCGGCGGAGCTTTGTTTGTTTAAATTTGAAGCGCCCTTCAAATTCTGCGCGCCGTTTGAATCAGCGGCGCCATTAGAATTTTGCATGGTGGAATCCTGCGTAAAGCGGGAATTCTCAGCGCCTAAATTTTCATCTAAATTTTGTGCGTCGCAGAAACTTTGCGCATCGAAATTTTGCGAAGCGGAATTTTCATCGCGGAGATTTTTAGCTTTAAAATTTTTGGTGCTACTCGCGCTTTTTTTAGAGCCCTTGGCGCCCTTGCGAGCTTTTGAGGCGACTTGCTCTTCCTTAAGGCTTTGCGAAAGACCCGCTTTTTCGCGCAAAATTTTACTCAGCTCGTAGATCGAAATTTCAAACGAGCCCGGCAGCGTGGCCTCCGTGTCGCTGTAAAATCGTAAAAAATTAAAGCGGTCCTGCGCCTGCGGCGCTTTTTTGAATACAAAATTTAAAAGCTCCGTTTTGTTTCTGCCTGCGACGAAGGTTTTGGTGCCTAAATTTGCGATATCTTTGTATTCGAAGCTCTCGGAATTTGCGCCGCGTACGATCGTAAAAGCATCCTCGCCGATCTGCAAATAATTTTTAGCGCCGAGTCTAAGCGCGCAAAAAAACGCGCAAAATGCCGCCACTACGGAAGCGAAAAGCGCCGCACCGCCAAAGCCCGCGTGGTAGCAATATCCGCTAGCGAGCGCCAAAATCGCCGATCCCGCCAGCGTCATCGCTACGGGCTTTTTATTCTCTTTTACTATCATCTTCCCTGCTTAATCAGTTGTCTTATATATTCGTAAATTTTAAAATTTAGCGCATCCATTACCGAGTCTTTAGAGCCCGGATTTTTGATGCTTTGGTAGTTGAGATTAGTTACGTAATCCCTCCAAGCGCCCTTGTTTTTGACGCTTATGTAGAGGCTAATCTGCGAGTCGTAGAAGTAGTCTCTGTAATAATCGTCGTCATACCAAGGATCATAACCGAAGGGCATCCCCCAGCCCACGCCTACGCCCGTATATCTGTAATATCTGCCAAATCCCATACCGAAGCTAAATCTCGGATTATCCCACGATCTGCGCGAAAAATCCGCCTTGCGGAAGTAGTTGAGATTGCCGCCGATTTGGACGTTCGCTGCACTTTTATTTACGACCTTAAATCCGTCCGCACGCAGATGCTGGATCACTACTTGGGTTAAATTTGAATCCGTCGTAGAGGTATTGGTGAAATTTACGCTTATGAGTTTATCTTGCGGAAATTCCATAATGTGAAGCGGCTCGGAAGTGCGCACGATACCGCTATTTACGGGCACGTTTTTAGAGCAACCTGTAAAAATCAAAAACGCCGAAATGACCAAAAAAAGTGAAATTTTATTTTTCAAGACGGATCCTTTCGCTTAAGATTTCAAATCCTAAATTTGAGTGATTGTAGCATAAATTTAAAATTTTAATGTCAGCAAAAAGCAATTTTTTGAAATAATCTAACGGCGAATGGGCAAGAGCGAAATTTTTAAATAAAATTTCAACCGAGCGACCGCTAAATTTAAAGCCGTCGCTCGGTTGAAATTTTATGCGAAAAGAGGCGGAATTTTAAATCGTAGGCGTTTAAAATTCCACAATCTTATAGGCTCACGCCGCGCGTAAGTACGCGCTTGCGATAAACCTCCGAAACTCTGCTCGCGTCGCCCACGATTAGAGCATTCGTGCAGCAGATCGCCGCACACATCGGAACCTTCCCCTCTGCGATGCGGTTTTGACCGTATTTATGCAGTTCCTCGTGCGAAAACGTAGGCTCCGGTCCACCCGCGCACATAGTACACTTATCCATCGCACCTTTAATACCGAAAGCTCCGTCTCTAGGGAATTGCGGAGCGCCGAACGGACACGCGTAGAGGCAGTATCCGCAGCCGATACATTTATCTTTGTCGTGTAAAACGACGCCGTCGGTTCTGATATAGAAGCATTGAACCGGGCAAACCTGCGCGCAAGGCGCATCGGTGCAGTGCTGACAAGCGATAGAGCTTGAAACCTCCTGCCCCTCTATGCCCTCGTTTAAAGTAATAACCTTGCGCCTATTGATCTGCACGGGAACCTCGTGAGCTGAGCTGCAGGCTACCTGGCAACCATAGCAAGCGATGCAACGCTCGACATCGACGTAAAATTTTAATCTTGCCGGCATTTTATCTCCTTATGCTCTTTCTAGTCTGCAAAGACCGGCGTTAAATTCCGAAATTTGCGTATTTATGTCAAAGCCGTAGTTGGTAATCGTATTTGAGCTCTCGCCTCTAATATATGGTTTAGTGCCCTCAGGATAGCGCTCGCTTAGATCCTCGCCCTGGAAAATTCCCGCGAAGTTATACGGCATAACAATACGATCAGGCGTTACGGCGTGCGAATAGATGCACTTGACTTTAATCTTAGTGCCTTGCGGCGAATGGATCCACATCATCTCACCATCTTTGATACCTTTATCAGCGGCAAGCTTAGGATTTACGTGCGCAAACATCTCCGGAGTAATCGCTGAAAGATACTTGCTCGTGCGCTCAATCATGCCCGCACCACTTAAATTTACAAGCCTTAACGAGCTTACGATAGTAGGGAAGTCCTTGCTCCAATCCTGCTTTTTCTGCTCGGAGATAAATCTCGTAAAGACGCGGAAATTTCGTTTTTGATCCGCAAAGGTCGGATATTTTTCCACCAAGTCCCATCTAGGCGAGTGGATCGGCTCGCGGTGCTTCGGAATTTGATCCGCAAACTGCCAAACCTTCGCTCTTGCTCTTGCGTTTCCGCAAGGACAAATTCCAAACTCGCGACATTTCTTAGCGATAATGCCACTATAATCTGTGCTCCACGTAGGCCCCATCTTGGCTTTCTCTTCCTCACTTAGCGTAATGCCTAAAACCTGCTCGATATTTGCCTTAGTAATCTCTGCGTGTCCGCCTTGAATTTTTGATCCCGGAAGGGTAATGCTCTCGTCGGCTAGCTGCGAAACGCCGTCGTGCTCTAAGCCAAAGCGGTTTCTAAATCCCATACCGCCGTCGGCATAAGGCTTAGTTACGTCGTAAAGAATCGGCGTGCCCGGGTGTTGCGTATCCCAGCAAGGCCATGGAAGCCCGTAATATTCGCCCTCGACCTCGCCACCTATGCCGCGCAAAGTATCGGGATCAAATAGATGCCAATTTTTCTGCTGTCTGCGAAATCTAGCTGCGGTGCGTCCGTTATTTCCAATACTTTGAGTATTGCGTGCAATCTCATCGGTAGCGTCGTCAGGCCAAACAAAATCGTCTTTAACCTGCTTAAGCTCGCCATCAACGATGCCCATCTTCATGCCGCGAACATATTCGTCGTAAAAGCCGAATTTTTTCGCGAATAAAAACATTACTTCTTGATCCTCTTTGCTCTCAAATAGCGGCTTAACAATCTGAGTTCTCCACTGACCGCTGCGGTTTGTAGCGCTTAGATGACCTTCGCTCTCGAACTGCGTAGCTACCGGCAAAACATAAATTCCATCCGGTCTATCGTTTAGAATCGCTACTTCGTTTAAGAACGGCTCGGCGACTACCAGCATATCGATCTTGCCTAGCGCTTCTTTAGTCTCGCGAACGTGAGCCATAGAAGTAATTCCTGTGCCTTGCACCCAAAGAACGCGGACATTGCCACTACTTAAAACGGGCTCGTTTTTCAAAACGCCCTGCCACCATTTAGATAGCGAAAAGCCCTTTTCGTTGCGCCAATTTATCGTATCTTGCTCGATGCTCGGATCGTAGTGAAAATACTCGGTAAAATTCGTACCAGGCACTTTTTCACCCTGCTTTTCGTGCGGCTGCTTAGTAGAGACGGCAAATCTTTTAATAAACTGCTCGTAATCTACGCCCCAGCCCTTGCAGAAGTGCTTCCAAGCGTTATCGGCTAGCCCGTAATACGCAGGCAAGCTATCGGAGAGATTGCACATATCGGTAGCGCCCTGAACATTATCGTGACCTCTAAGGATGTTGCAGCCACCGCCTGGCTTGCCCATATTGCCTAGTATGAGCTGCAAAAGAGCCAAAATTCTAGTATTTGAACTTCCGATCGAGTGCTGTGTAATGCCTAGAGCCCAGCATAAAGTAGCGGGCTTTGTGGTAGCGAACATCCTCGTAAATTCTATCAGCTCCTCTTCTTTGCAGCCGGTGACATTGGCTACCTCTTTAGGATCCCACTTCTCAGCTTCGGCTCTAATCTCCTCTACAGCGTAGGTTCTGGTTTTTATTAGCTCCTTATCTTCCCAGCCGTTTTTAAAGATTAGATGCAGCATTCCGTACACAAACGCTATATCGGTTCCCGGACGAATTCTAATATACATATCGGCCTTAGCCGCAGTTCTAGTAAAATTTGGATCGACGACGACGATTTTCGCGCCGTTTCTATCGCGAGCTTGAAGAGCATGCTTCATAGCCCCCACGGGATTTGCAACCGCAGAATTCGCACCTATGAAAAGGATCATTTTAGAATTTTTCGCCATATCGCCTACGTGATTTGTCATAGCTCCATAACCCCAAGTATTCGCCACACCGGCGACTGTTGCGCTATGTCAAATTCTGGCTACGTGGTCGTTGCTGTTCGTACCCCAAAAGGCTGCAAATTTTCTAAAATAATATGCCTGCTCGTTGCAAAATTTAGCCGAACCCAGAAATACCACACTATCTGGACCGTCCTCTTTGCGGACTTGAAGCATTTTATCGCCGATTTCGTTAACGGCTTGCTCCCAACTTATGCGCTCCCACTTGCCGCCAACCTTTTTGAGCGGATATTTAAGACGCATTTTAGATTTGGTTAGATCGATTTGATCGATTCCCTTACAGCAGTGACTGCCCTGCGAGATCGGGTGATCTACTGCCATATCTTGGCGAATCCAGGTATTGGTGCTCTCATCCACTTGAGCCTCGATACCACAGCCTACGGAACAGATCGAACATATCGTTCGCTTCATAACGGAACCTGGAAATGGGTTTTTGATCTCTTGCTCAGTAGCAGCTCTTAGCGTATTATTTTCGCCAAACGCGGCTACGCTGCTCGCTCCTAAAGCGGCGAGTTTCAAAAACGATCTCCTTCCGATCGCATTCTCACTCATGAAAATTCTCCTAGTAAGCTACTTTATAATATTTTTTCCACGCTTCACTCTCCCAGTAAAGCACCTCTTTTTTCGGTGATTTGCCACGAACGGTATCGCCATAGTCCTGCTCGCTTTTCGCTAGAGCCTGAGACGCGGCAACGCCCACGGCACCTACTGCGCCGATTTTTAGAGATTTTTTAAGAAAATCCCTGCGTTTGTTCTCCATGGTTTTCCTTTGTGAAGAAATCGCTTTAAATCTTTTATTGTAGTAACACCTGTTACAGGATTTAAGTCTAATGAATTATAACGAAAAGGCAGTGAGATGGAAATTAAATTTTAAGTTACTTTTTAAATTTTATTTAAAATTCAAAATATAAAGTTCTAACTAAAAAACTACTCGCAAAACTCGAGCTTGCGAGTCTAAAATTTAACCGAAATTCTGCTTTTGCGTTAAGATTTTGGTTAAAAATTTTATTTATCAATCCAGATCAAAAATATCTTCCGGATTGGTAAATTTATTTTGATAGCCACCTTTTTTGATCGCTTCTTTAACGACGCTGCGATCTTTCTTTTGCGGAGCGGCAAGCGCTAAAAGCGAGCGCTCAAGCGCAAAAAAGCTTCTCATTAGTGCGCCTAATGATTTGAAAAAATCCGCCCGCACATGCCCGCACAAAAGCTCGCTAAACTCATCCACAAAGCTATTGGTGACATTCGTAAAAAGCTCTAACGCCAGCGCTTCGCCGTCTTGCGCCGTCAAGCTCGCGCTATTCGTAAAATTTTGCTCATTTGCCACGGAATTTTGTCCGTTTAAAACCGCGCTGTGTTTTGCAGCCGCGTCGCGAAGTAGAGTTGAATGCAGGTAAAAAATAAATCCCACATAATCCTCGCACTCTTTGCAAAGCTCCATATTGCGGCGAAATTTACTCTTTTTTAGCGCGTCGATTACCGCGACACGCATACGCCCATCGTCGCGCCCCTCGTCGTAGAAGCTCGCACTCATCGGCACGTTGGCGTATGAAAAATCAAAAAGCACGGAATTTTGCTCGCTTTTAAACGCTGCAAAATCGAATTTCGCCAAATTTTGAAATTCCGCCTCATCGCTAGGCACAATGGGCGAGCTGCGTAAAAACTCCAGCTGCTCCTTCCAGCGCTTAAATTTCGCATCCGTTTCATAGAAAAAAAACGGAATTGCAAAAAATTCGTAGTAGTAGCTTCTTGCTTGAAGTAGATTCGCATCCATTACATTGCCCCTTTTCTAGCATCTTCTATCTGCTTTTTTATCATTATTTTCGCCTTGCAATCGCCGCAGCAAAAAAGAGTCTTCATCTTTTCAGGCTCGTTTGCAAAATGCGCACCCATCATATCCGCGATCTTCATCACGGCTTTGCTCGTCGCAAATTCCTTACCGCATTCAATGCACTTAAAAAGCTCATCTTTAGCTAGCATTTTGTAATTAAAAAATCCCGGCTCAAGCTCCACGCCGCAAGGCTTAAGCTCGATCGTATCCTTTTCGGCGCAGCTTAGCACGCAGTAGTTGCACGTCGTGCAAAGCGAAGCGTTGAACTTAATCGAATTGTCGCTGTTATCGGCATACAGCGCGCCGGTATTACAGGCACCCACGCAGCTAAGGCATAGCGTGCAGCTTGCTTCGTTTATGTTTACTTTGCCAAATTTTAGCAACTCTCCGCTTTTTACGGCGCCGAAGCTGCCCTCGCCAACCATTGCGCTTACGCGTTTGGAAAAAATTTCTTTCTTGCTAAGACCCTGCTCGTTTAGGCTAAAAGCCCAGGGCTGAGAGCTTTGCGCCTGCTTTAGCGCTTCTTGCAGCTCGGTTAAATTTCGCGCTAAAAATACTGCGTCCTTGCCGTAGATCGCGCGCGAAATTCCATTGATAAGCTCCACCGCTTCGCGCGTGCTCTCGCCCACGTCTGCGCCGTAAACGATCACGCTCGAACCGCTTTCTTGCATCGCGCTTAGCAAATTTATCTCATCTATTTGCTTGCTTCCGAAAATTCCAAACGGTAGCGCGCCGCACGGAAGCTGCACTGCAGGTGCGGACGCAATTTCGCTCTCTGCGATGAGAAGCGGAATTTTGCCTGCATAGAGCTTTGCGATCTCGCCAAATACGCTTTGGGGCAGCTTGGCAAATTTCAGCGCGCCGCTAGGGCAGACGCTCACGCACGCGCCGCAACCGATGCAGTCGATATGCGAAAATACTAACTCGCGCTTTTCGTCGTTTTTCAAAATCGCCACTGTGGGGCAAATCTCCGCGCATGGCGCTCGCAGCTCATTCCGCCTGCCTTGATACTGGCAGATCGCAGGATCGAAGATCGTGGAATTCTTATAATGATAAACCGGGTTTTTGGAATTTAAAATTTCTAAAATTTCATCGTCTTTTAGTCCCGAGATCTCGTAGCAGCCGCTTTGTCGTAGCTGATATGGCACTGCACCGCTAATCAAGAAAAAATCCGCCTCGGTCTCAACCTCATCCCGCTCGCTTAAAATCGTAACCGCAAGATCGCCAATCTCGCCGTAGACGAACTTAATCTCGGCCCTGCTTAACGCGATCACCTTAAATCCGTGCTGCCTAAGTAGCCCCACAAGCCCCTCTCGCGGCTCATCACAGGCGAGAATTACGTTTTTGCCGACGGGCTTTTGATAGTCGCTATCTAGCGCGCCGTCGAAGGCAATATCCTTGGCGCGATACAAAATATCTACGTTTTTAGCGATTTGCAGCGGCTCATCCGCGGAATTTTCTATATAAAAATTTATCTCGGGCGCATAAATTTGTGCTTTTAATTTCGGCGAATTAGCGACGATAAATTCCTCATTTTTCGCCCCCTCTTCATCGCCGCAAATTTCGATATCGTCGCTTAAGACGACATCCTTTAGCCCCGCGGCGTAAAATCCATGTTCTTTCATAATCTATCCTAAATTGATAATTAGGCGGGTTTTACTCTTATTTTCTAAACAGCTTTTAAATTCTGCACTTAAAGTAAATCGAATTTAAATTAATAATTCTATAGATAAAGCAAAATCAAAGCTTTAAATGATAAAATCGCCTAAATTTTAAGGCATCGGGGTCGCAATGCAACGAATCAAACTACCAAAAATCGACAAAATCGCAAACGCGCGGGAGTTTCAAAACTGTCTCCGCCCGCAAATCATCAAAATCGCGCAAGAGCTCATCCGACAGGAGCGCGAAAAGGCGCTGCAAGGAGGCGCAGTCGCAAGCGAAAGTGAGATCATCGCGCGCATCAAATCGCGCTACGAAAAATTTCAAAATCTAAGCCTCAAACCGCTCATCAACGCAACCGGCGTCGTGCTGCACACAAACCTCGGCCGCAGCGTCATTGGCGCCGAAATTTTAGCCCGCGCGCGAAAGATCATCACCTCATATTCAAATTTAGAATACGACCTATCCGAGGGCGCGCGCGGCAACAGATACGACTACATAGCGCTTTTGTGCAGCGAGCTCTTCGGCGCGCAGGACGCGCTCGTGGTCAACAACAACGCTGCGGCGGTATTTTTGGTGCTAAATACCTTCGCGCGCGGACGCGAAGTCGTAGTAAGCCGCGGCGAGCTAGTCGAGATCGGCGGGAGCTTTCGGGTAAGCGAAGTGATGTCAAACTCAGGCGCAAAGCTCGTAGAGATCGGCACTACGAACAAAACCAAGCT
>NZ_CALIMY010000097.1 GCF_938045205.1 uncultured Campylobacter sp. | reverse complement strand
GTCCGCACCGCTAGCGTCGCGCGGGTGGGGGCAAAATTTTAAAAAGTCGTGGAGGCGTACGCGGCCTCGCAACTCTGAGCGCCGTCCCCTTACGAGCATCACGTATAATACACCCAGGCGCTAGGCTATATCCATAAATTTTTGTGAAAATTTACAAAATAAAATTTCATCTCTAAATTTACAGCTTGCGAAATTTGTGCTGTGATTTCTTTCTTTTGGAGCGGGAAGGGGCCCCAATTGCGAGGTTACACTTCTCGCAGGACGCCGCCTCCGTAGCACCGCATTGCTCTAAGCGGTGCGGGCTACTCCTGGGCTAAATTTAAGCTGCGGTTGGTGGCAAAATTTTGGCTAAAATTCTGCATTCAACTCGCCATTACGCCTCGTGTATCTCCTCTGCTAGGCGCTTTTTGTAGGTGCGCTTGAAATGAAACGCCCAAATTAGCGGAAAGATTATCTCCAACCCTTTCCAAAATACATATCCACCATACCAAAAAAAACATTTGCAAACCGCATAGCAAGCGACTACATAGCTTGTCCCAAAGACGGCACCCCAAGCTACTATTTCAGAGTCGGTCGTAACAATCCAGATCGCAACCAAATATATGAAAGCGCTTAATAACGCAGTCGGGAAAAACCAATTCAGAACGCCTAATTTCTGGTGATTTATATCCGCGCTAAGATAGCCCGCCACGCACGCGATGATGCATAGGGCGCATAAGATAGTGCGTAGCACGGCTAAATAGCGCAGCCCACGGGGTTGCATCGCGCCTTCGTAGTCGCTGTTTTCGCAGCTACTACTTTGGCTGTTTTTGCTGCCACGCCCCGCCACATAGACAAGATGTGCGCCCAGCGCTATGAAACACGCGCATGCTGCAAGGTCCCAAAATATGAAGTTACCGAAGATTGTCCCGCCCGAGCCATCATCGCCCGTAGGTCCTATTAAATAAGGCCACGAAATTTTCACTATGCAAAACGTCGCCGCAAGCAAAATCGGATGCAGCGCGAGCCTGCCGCTTCTTAAATCAGAGAGTAAATTTTTAAAATATCTCATGCTTTCCCCTTAAAATTCCGCGGAATTTTACTAGCTTTCCATTATTTTAAGGCGCGGTTTGGGTTCGAAATTTTAAAGCCACTTTGCTCGCTCA
The DNA here is from genome assembly GCF_938045205.1 of uncultured Campylobacter sp. Taxonomy (GTDB): domain Bacteria; phylum Campylobacterota; class Campylobacteria; order Campylobacterales; family Campylobacteraceae; genus Campylobacter_B. The sequence goes on along the minus strand of NZ_CALIMY010000097.1, from coordinate 2,626 downwards.
TTGCTAGGGTCCGTTTCGTTGCCGATCGCTTCGTAGCGCGAGTAGTAAAACTTCACAAACTCCCGCACCTGCGCCTCGCGCGGCAGATACACGCCGTCGCTAAGCTCCGCGAAGCGCGATAAAAATTCCGCCGCGTCCTTTTTGTCGCAATAAAGCCGCGCCAGCTCCTCATAGTTTTGCAGGCACGCGGCCTTGAAGCTCTCATAGCCTGCGCGGTCAAATTTAACCGCCAGCCGCATGCCGTCAAATTTCAAAACGCCCGATGCAAAAAGCAAGCTCAGATGTATCAGAGCCTCGCAGTAGTAGGGCTTGAGCTCCTCCACCCGCTGCCACGCGATGAGCCCCACGGCGCGGCGGATCAGCTCATCCAGCACCGGCAGGCAAAACTCCGCCTCCTCGTGGAAAAAGAAGTTCACGAGCCCGCCCGTAGTCGCCTTGTACTCCTCGATGAGCTTGAAAAGCCCCGAGCGGTTCATGCGCGCCTCGGTGTCCGCGTCGATGAAAAATATATGCCCGAACTCGTGTCCGATCGTCGATATTTCGTAGACGCGGCGCCAAATTTGCGGCTTTTTAAATAAAATTTCGCGTCCGAAATTTAGATAGTGAGGCTCAAAAATTTCGCCGCTTAGCCGCATAAAAGGTCTAGCCTTGGCGCTTTCATAGACGAAATTTACGAAAGCGAAAATTTTCTTGCCGCAGTTGGTGCTTACGAATTCGTCGTTGGGTACGACCTGCGCCGAAAAGAGCCCGTTAAGATCGGCTCCGTAATAGATCAGCGGCGCGCAGACGTAAAGCTGGGTTTTGGCGATGTTTGAGAGCACGAGCGAGTGCATGACGGCGCCCTTTGCGCCGATTTTTTCATACGCACGCTCAAAACTCTCGCTTACGCGCGCTTTAAATTCCTCCGCGCTAAACTCATACGCGCCTGCAAGCCTGACGTCCCATTCTAGCGCGACTGCGTGCGTATAGGCGTCTTCGTAGTACTCAAGCGGATGGCCGATCTGAAGCGGCGTTTTTATATCCATCCACGCGATCTCCGCATCCCGCCACGCGCCGATCACGGCGCTAGCGTCCCTTTCGCAAAAGGCCTGTTTGAGCTTACTTAGATACGCGATGTAGGCTAGCTCGCTCTCATCTCCCGCGAGCGTCACAAGGCGCTCCAAAAGATCGCTAAATTCGCTCTGCAGCTTTGCCGTCTCATCCGCAAATGCCACGGCGTAGGGCAGCATTTGGGATTTGCCCTCGCGCTGCACTATCGCGCCGTAGCAGCGCTCGCAGATCTCGCCGTGAGGCGTGCGCATAAACAGCTCCTCTTGCAGTAAAAATTCCTTCGCCTGCGCAAGCGAGCTAAATTCCTGCTGTAAGCGCTTGTTCGTGCCTTCGATAATTAGGGCTTGCCAGCTTTTTTGCATATCGCTTAATACGAGCCCGATGCGGTGTACGCCCTTTAAAAGCTCCAGATAAAAGGGCTGTAAAATCCCATGCGCGCCCGCTTCGGCAATGAGCGCTGCGTGCATGCCTTCGTGTATTTCGCGCGTGAAGTCGTACATTTTGCTCTTTAGCTCGCGCTGGCGCGCCTCATCGTAGCCCAAGCGGCGAAATTCTTGCAGTAGCGGATCCTCTTTGAGATCCACGATGCGGCGCAGTACGGCGATGCGCGCAGTATCGCTAGGCTCAAAGCCGCAGATCTCCAGCCCGCGCGCGATCAGCTCGTCGTGCGGCTCGTCGTATAGGGCGTTTAGTCGCGCTTTAGCAGCGACCGCCATCTCGCTAAGTTTTGCAAAATCGTTCATCGCGTATCCTTTTTGCCGTTTTATCGTCTTTTTACGAGCGGAATGTGTCTGCTTCGAGAGCTAAATTTTATCCTCACGCCCGCTTAAAATTTTAAAATTTCGACATAGATTTTTGCCGATTGTATCGAAAAAGTGTTAAATTTGCGCGGTTAAAATGCGAGATTTTTAAATTTAAGGAGTAAAAATGAGCGATTTAAACTTAGACGATTTCGGCGAGCCGCGCATAAAGGTTGTAGCGCTGCCTAAGGATACGAATAGCTCGGGCAATATTTTCGGCGGCTGGATACTAGCGCAGATCGATTTAGCGGGCGCGACGGCGGCGCGCGAGATAGCGCCCGAGCGGGTCGTGACGATCTCGATGCAGGAAGTAACTTTCAAGCAGCCCGTATTTATCGGCGATGTCATCAGCTGCTACGCAAAAGTCCTAAGTGTGGGAAATACCTCTATCCGCGTGCAGATCGAGGTCGCGGCGCTGCGGCTTGGTGAGGATGGATTTCGCGAGTGCTTGCACGTAACCAGCGCGATCGCAACCTACGTAAGCGTGACCAAATCAGGCCAAAAAAAGCCTATCAGCGCAGAGATTAAGCGGCTGCATGGATTTTAAAATTTTTTAGACTTTAGTTTTAGCTCAAGGAATTTTAGCGTCAAGCTTATAACGCGAAAATTTTTATGTGGGATAAGCTTAGTGCGCAGAATTTACTGCATAAAATTTTATAATTTTAAGCGCGGAATTTTGCTGTACAGTATTTTGGTGGAAAACCTAGCAGACGGAATTTTGGAATTTTAGAATTTTAGAATTTTAGAATTTTAGAATTTTAGAATTTTAGAATTTT
>NZ_CALIMY010000096.1 GCF_938045205.1 uncultured Campylobacter sp. | reverse complement strand
GATTGCCTCACTGCTTGCAAAGGAGCAAAGTTACAACTCGCAGCTAGAAAAGATGGCGCAGCAGCGAGTGGGTATAGAGGAAAAATACGCACGCAACCGCGAGAACTTGGAATTTAGCGCAGCAGAAAAAATCCGCCTGGCAAATCAGGCAGGGATGAGCGAGGAAGCAAAATTTAACGACGATCGCCTAGCTCTATCCCGCTCACTTAGCGCAGCCAAAGAAGCGCTCAATAATAAAGATCTGGAAAGCTTCAAGCGCTATGCCGATCAAGCCGCGAAAATCAACGATAGCCTAGGAGCGCAAAAGAGCTTAGGAAGCGGCAAAAACGCGCAAACTATCAATAGGGCGGCAGATTATAAAAATACGGTAAATGAAATTTTGGCGTTAAATTTGAGCGCAAACGAGATGCAAAAAAATGCCGATCTTGCCGCTCATGACGCCAAGATGGCAAATATTGCTGCTGAAAAGGCGGCGGTAGAGGCTAGCTTGCAGAGCGAAAAGGCGCTCTATAACGAGCTAATTGCACTAAAACAAAGAGCTACAGAGGGCAAGATAGATTTTAGCGCCGAGGGGTTTGAGGAAGTAAAAACCAAAATCGCCGAGCTAAAAGACGCAATGAACGGAGGGGCTAGCATCAAAATAACCGCGGACGACACGGCGGCTCAGGAAGCGAAAAAGAGCCTGCAAGCTCCAAGCTCAAGCATCCATACGATCGATCCGGACGCCAAGGCGGCGCAAAAGACGATTGAGGCTCTTAAAAGACCCACATCATCGGTCCATACGATCCACGTCAAAACCATAGGTGGAGGCAAGATAAAAGGCACAAATGCCGCAGCTTTTGCTAGCGGTGGAGCGGTGGAGCTTTTTAAAAGGTATAGCGGCAAGATCGCTGGGCATGATCCCTTTGGCAAAGACGACGTGCCCGCGATGCTAAGTAGGGGTGAGTTTATCCAAAACGTCAGAGCCGTAGACTACTACGGCGCTAAATTTTTTGCAAAGCTAAACGCTAGAGCGATCCCAAAAGAGAAGTTAGCCCACTTCGCTAGCGGTGGACTTGTATTAGCTCGCCAAAACAGCGAGTTTATGCAAAGAATAGATATGAGCATAAGCTCCGCAGACGTTAGGAGGTTAGCCAATAGGCTCTCCGATAAATTCTATGCGATGATCGATAAAAGGCTTTTTAGAAACGGGCTCGACGCCGTTAGGTCATGGAGTGCGCAATATCCGGGATTTTTTAAGATTAAAGGAAACGATTATTTTACGAATTTTCGCGCTCTTGCCGAGGATCTATTATCTAGAGCGAAGCAGGGTCTAAACATAGAGGGTTATGCCGCCGAGTTTATAAAGCCGAATGCCGCTGCTGCTAAAAATGTAAATTTAAACTTCAATTTAGGCGGAGCGAGCTACAAAGCTCAAACCGACGAAGACACCGCAGCAGCGCTTCAAAGGTATCTAAAAGGAGCCGGAGTATGAGATTAAAAGCCGTAGAAAACGTAAAACTCGACGAGCCTTTGTTTTTACAAGACGAATTTAGGAATTATTCGCTTATAGCGGCAAGCGAGACCGCTATAAGCGGAGCGGAGATAGTATTTTTAAGGGAGCGCAAAAACAGAGCCCTCGTATTTTCCAGTGATGAGATCGCATGGCAAAGCAAAGCCTGCATAGACGCCCTGATCGCTCTAGCCGAAAGCTCTGCTGATAGCGAGCTTGTGCTGCTAACTGATACGGGGCAAATCAGAGCAAGGTTTGATTATACGGACGCTGCGGTGAGCGCAGAGCCGCTTTTTAAAAGCGCAGAGCCGCTCTTTTATCTGACGCTTAAATTCAAAGAGGTTTAAAAATTTTGCGAAAAGTCAAATTTATAAAAAAGGAGGCCCAATTTAATGGCAACGAATATAAATTTTTATAAAAACGAGGAATGCACGCAGGCGGTATCTACGGGGGATCGCCCGTTTCCGGATCCTGCGATTTCGATTTTGGCCCCCTCGTCAAAAACCGACGAAGTAACGATCTATGCAAAAATTTTGGATCTTGCAACCACCCTTTATCCGCATGTAACGATCATCTATGAAAAGCGAAATATAGAGTATCTAGGCGCAAGCGTCGGAGGAACCGAGATAAAAATATTCGAAGTAAGCGGCGAGGGGAAAGACGCATTAGAGTTTAATTCCTTAAGCGGCGGTATGCCGACCGAGGGGGAATGTTACGCTTTTTCAGGCACGACGAACGCCTTGCGAGTAGATAAGGTAAATGGCAATAAAATAAGCTTTACGGACGAGGATCTATCCTATATCAAAAAGGGCGAGCTTGCTTTTAAGCTACTTCCTTTATTTTCGGA
>NZ_CALIMY010000095.1 GCF_938045205.1 uncultured Campylobacter sp. | reverse complement strand
GAAAAGCGAGCTGTCGTAGTTGCTAAATTTACCCTCTTTAATCGCCGTGACGCGCTCAAGCCCCATGCCCGTGTCGATGCTAGGCTTTGGAAGCGGGCTAAGCTTGCCGTCTTTGCTGCGCTCGTACTGCATGAAAACTAAATTCCAAATCTCTAAAAAGCGGTCGCCGTCGCCGCCCATATAATCCTCGGGCGAGTGAAAATGCTCCTCGCCCTGATCATAAAAAATTTCGCTGCACGGCCCGCACGGCCCGGTATCGCCCATCGCCCAAAAATTATCATGATCGCCGAAGCGGTAGATACGCTCCTGCGCTATGTGGCGCGCCCAGAACTCGTAAGCTTCGTCGTCCTTTTCATGCACGGTGACGTAGAGTTTGTCTTTTGGAAGCTTTAAAATTTCAGTGATAAACTCCCACGCATAGGCGATCGCCTGCTCTTTGAAATACTCGCCGAAGCTGAAATTGCCAAGCATCTCAAAAAACGTATGATGGCGCGCGGTGTAGCCGACGTTGTCTAGATCGTTGTGCTTGCCACCGGCGCGGATGCAAGTCTGACAGCTCGTGCGGATAGGCGGGATCGGGCGCGGTACGGCTCCTGTAAATATGCTTTTAAACGGCACCATGCCCGCATTTGTAAAAAGCAAGCTATCATCATCTGGCACCAACGGCGCGCTGGGGATGATCTGATGGCCCTTGCTTGCAAAGAAATTTAAATATTCGCTTCTAATATCCATGATTTGTCCTATTTCAAGTTAAATTTTAAAGGCGCATTTTAGCTAAATTAGATTTTAAAAATTATAAATTTTAACCATTCTTAGTTATAATGGCGCGAAAGATTAAATTTAGGGCATGGCGATGAAAAAAAAGATAGCGATCATAGGCATGGGCGAGCTTGGTCAAAAGCACTTCAGCGAGCTAAGAAGGAGCGATTATTTCGAGCTTGTAGCGCTTTATCATAAGGGCAGCAGTGAAAATTTCGGCCCGCGCTATCCGATCTTTGATAATCTAACCGATCTTTTTAACGTCGCCAAGCCCGACGCCGTAGTCATCACAGCTCCCCCGCCATCGCATAAAGAGCTGATTTTAAAATGCCTGCCGTTTACCAAAAATATCTTTGTAGAATCTCCACTTGCACAAAGCCTAGCCGAAGCTAGAGAGATAAACTACGCAGTCACCACTAACGGCACGCGCCTAGCCGTAGGCTACTCCGACCGCTACAATCCAGTAATCGTATCCTTGCTACGCGAGCTTGCCAAGGGGGATAAAATTTTTTCGATGAGCTTTGTAAGCGGCTTTGCAAACGATGATAGAGCAGATATCGTAGCCAATGCCCTTTTTAGAGATATCGATCTTGTGCGGCTGCTTTCTCACAGCGAGATCGCCTGCATAGAACTTAGCAAAAATATCTCTAAAGAGCGCACTCTAGCCGCATGTGCAACGCTTCACACAAAAAGCGGCTGCTATTGCACGCTAATGCAGTCCAATCTCTATCCGATCAGACGCCACGGCATCGAGATTTGCACCGACAGCGGCGTGTATTTCGGCGATCTAATTTCAATAACTCTTTTTAAAATTACGCCTGATGGGCGCGTAAATCTGCGCGTCGATCGCGATGACTTTTCGCTACGGCGTGAACACGAAGCGTTTTGCGCGATGTGCGACAGCAGCACTAACGCAGGTCTTGCAAGCGTGGAGGACGCGATAAAAATCAGAGAAATCATCTCATGAAAAAAGCCCTAATTTTGCTCAACATGGGCGGTCCGAACAATCTGAGTGAGGTTGAAGTTTTTTTAAAAAATATGTTTAACGACCCCTTTATTTTAGGCATTAAAAGTGATTTTTGGCGCAGCGTTTTAGCCGCACTCATAGTAAGAAGCAGAGCGGCGGCGGCACGCAGTAACTACGAAAAACTGGGCGGACGCTCGCCGATATGCTCCATTACCGAAGCACTTTGCGAGCGGGTAAATGAACTAGCGCGAGCAAAATTCGGCGCGGGGTTAAAATTTGAAGGCACAGCGGATGCGGGCGCCGCGAATGAGCCGCTGCAAGACATTTCATTGCAAAGCAAGCCGCCGCGAGACGTCCCGACGCATGGCGAGCCGCTACAAAATGAAGCGCCGCAGGATGAAAAACCGATAGACGAGCTAATTTGCGATTATGCGATGAATTATACGCCGCCTTTTGCGGAGGATGTATTTAAAAAATATGCGGATTTTGACGAGATAATTTTGATGCCTTTGTATTCGCACTTCTCAAAAACTACGGTACAATCGAGCCTGTGTTCTGCCGAGGCGGCGCTTAAACGGCTCGGTATAAAAAATTATAGAATCATCGACATTTTCTACGACAACGCCGCTTACAACGAAATTTTACTAAATTTAATCGCAAGTTGCGTCGCGAAATTTAGCGCGGATGAAATTTCGCAAATTTCGCTCATATTTTCCGCCCATTCGCTGCCGGTAAAAATGATCACCGCGGGCGATCCATACGAGGCGCAGGTAGAGGCGCACGTGGAAATTTTAAAAGATCTGCTGGCTGCGCGCGGGATTAAATTTAAAGAGATCATTTTGGCGTATCAATCGCGCCTGGGCCCCGTGAAGTGGCTAGAGCCCAATGTCGCGGACGTTTTGCGAGATCTGCAGAGCAAAAAAGCGCTCATATTTCCGATCGCATTTTGCGTGGATAACTCCGAGACCGATTTCGAGCTGGATATTTTTTATAGGGCCCAGGCGCGCGAGCTGGGTTATGAATACTACGAAGTGTGCAAATGCCCGAACTCCCGCGAGGATTTCGCGAAATTTATACTCGCACAGGCGTTGTAAATTTAGAGATTAAAATTTAATCTTTTAGTTTGGATTTTTTATATTCTTTATGAAGCTTGAGGATTGAATACAATGCGGATAAAAATAGCAATATACTAGTTAAGGTTAGTATATTTCTTTGAAAATATAAATTATCCCAATCCTCTGCATTTGAGGTATGTATTTTTGTTCCATCGCAATACCCGTATTCATTTAAAAATCTTTCCGACATTTTAATTTTTACGCAAATTTGATCTATATAGTTTTTGTAAATTAAATCACAAAATTGCATACCGAATTGTTCATAATCTGTCTTGCTATTTCCGATATGCAGATCAAAAATTTTACCGCTTCCTCGCACGGATATATTGCAGCCGGTTCCGCCACGATAGCTATCATATTTATGAAATTCGCTTATAGTTCCAACAAAAACAAAAGGATCTTCTATATTTTTTCTACTAGGTGCGCTTTGATATGCTATCAAAAGAAGTATCGGTGCGATAAATGAAACGCAAACAACGATTAGCGTTATAAAAGTATGCTTCCGATCAAAGCCGAATTTAATCAAATCATACCAATAATCTACGTAGTAAAGCGGGTTTTTCATTGTATTCCTTTAATAGCTTTTGGTAAATCAGAATATTCTTGTAGCGATTTAAAACCACCTGTAATAAGTACACCTTTTATCAACACTTCCTCTACTCATCTATATCTCCTTTATTAAAATTAAGGCATTGGAATTTTGAGCGTCAGAATTTTCCTGTGAGCCTCGCTCTAAATTTTGACGCCGCTCATTTATAATTTTCTTTAGCTCTTCGAGCCTTGCTTCGTTCATCCTTATCCCTCGCTAAGCCGCCGATTTAGAAGTCTAAATTTAACCCCCAAGCTAAATTTCAGAGCTTTCCTTGCGCGTCTTTATAGACATTTTTCACGTCGTAAACCAGCGAGCCCGCGTAATCAAGCTCAAAAAACTGCTTATGCGCTACGGCGATTACGACGCAGTCAAATTTGTGCAAGTCGGGCTTTTGCAGCAGATCGATGTCGTAGTACCTCTTAGCGTCGGCGGCGCTCGCCCAAGGGTCATAGACGCTTACCTCGCAGCCGAAATTTTTAAGCTCGTTTATCATATCCACGACGCGCGTATTGCGGGTGTCGGGGCAGTTTTCTTTAAACGTAAGTCCCAAGATCAAGACCTTTGCTCCCTTTACCTTTTCGTCGTATTTTATCATCATCTTAACGACCTCCGTAGCGACGTAGCTTCCCATATTATCGTTAATGCGGCGGCTTGAGAGGATGATTTCGGGGTGATAGCCCACCTCGGTCGCTTTCTGCGCCAGATAATACGGATCAATGCCGATGCAGTGCCCGCCCACGAGCCCCGGACGGAAGCTTAAGAAATTCCACTTCGTAGCCGCCGCGTCGATGACGTCGTTGGTGTTGATACCGAGCTTGCCGAACAGGATCGCAAGCTCGTTGATAAAGCCGATGTTGATGTCGCGCTGGGTGTTTTCGATCACCTTCGCAGCCTCGGCGACCTTTATACTGCTAGCGCGAAAGGTGCCGTTTTGCAGGATGCTAAGATAGACGCTATCTACGACGTCCAGAGCCTCCGGGGTACTTGCCGAGACGATCTTTTTAATCTTAGTGACGGTGTGAATTTTATCGCCCGGATTGATCCGCTCGGGCGAATATCCGCAGAAAAAATCGCGGTTAAATTTTAGCCCGCTGGCTCTCTCAAGCACCGGCACGCAGTCCTCCTCCGTAGCGCCCGGATAGACGGTGCTTTCATACACGACGATGTCGCCCTTTTTAAGCACGGCTCCGACGCTTTCGCTGGCCTTGATTAGCGGCGTGAGATCGGGGCGATTTAGCCTATCTACTGGCGTCGGCACGCACACGATATAAAAATTACTCTGCCTCATATCATCTAGATTTGCGCTAAATTTAAGCCCGTTTTTAATCGCCGCAGCAAGCTCCTCGTCGCTAAGCTCCAGAGTGCGGTCGTGCCCGCCGCGCAGCTCGTCTATGCGCTCTTGCGAGACGTCAAAGCCCACGACCTCGTGTTTTGCCGCAAACGCCGCCGCCAAAGGAAGCCCCACGTAGCCAAGTCCGATTATCGCTATTTTCATTTTTCCCTCATTTGCTTTCATATTTTCCTCTTTTCTTTGCGTTAAATTTCGTCGTTAAACCTTGCCGCTAAACTCGTTAAATTTCGCAGCTGCACGGGCATACGACGCGAATTTAATAGCGCCGCGTTTTAAATTTAAACAGCTAAGCTCACTCGCTGTTTTACTTGCGTTACTTGCGTGACGGCAAATTTAAAATTTTGCCTTGATACAGAATTTTACGTCGCACCGAAATTCTGTATTGCGATAAAACTCCACCACCTTAGCGCAGCAAGCGGCACAGCATAAAATCCCGCGTCGCGATAGAATTTCATCTTCGTGCCGTTAAAATTTTACGCCGATAAATTCTATGCCGCCAAAATTCCGCGCCGTAAAATTTAAACGCCTTAAAATTTCAAAAGTCGCGCTAAATTCCGTGAAATTTCGTCGCCGCAAAATTTTAAAAAACCTCGCGAAATTTAGCAAATTTAATCTTTAATTTCAACTGCCTCATCCTTGATCTCGACCTTTTGCGTGGCGTTTGCGTCAGCTGCGGGCTTTAGATAGCCCTCCTCTATCAAAATTCCCACCGCCCGCTTAAATATCGGCAGTGCGTTTTGAGCGGCGTAGTAGCTGCCCCTTTTAGGCTCGCGCACCAAAACGCCGATCGTGTAGCTAGTGTCCGCGTCGTTGGCAAAGCCAAAAAACGAGCTATTATAGGCGCTCGAATAGCCGCCTCCCTTGGCGATGCGCGCAGTGCCCGTCTTGCCGCCGATTTGCAGCCCCGCTACCCGCCCTTTGCGCCCCGTGCCGCTCTCGACCGTTTTGATTAAAATTCCTTTAATCACGTCGGCGGTAGGTTTAGAGATTACCTGGCGGGTTTCGCTTTCGTTAACGGTGTAAGTTTTGCCATTATTTTCGAGATTTTCGACTAGGCGCGGGCTGATCATCACGCCGCCATTGTTAAAGACGGTATAGGCATTGAGCATCTGAAGGAAAGTCATCTGCGCGCCGTAGCCGTAGCTGATCGTGGCTTTGTAAATTTTATTATTCAGGCTTTTGATGCTAGGTATATTTCCGCTCTGCTCATACGGCAGATCGATGCCCGTTTTTTGCGACATACCGAAGTTCATCAGCCCGTCATAAATAGCCTGCCCCTCCAGCCGCTCTGAAATTTTAATCATTCCAATATTTGAGCTGTGGATGATGATCTCCTCGCCGCTCATCTGCTTTGCAGGATGCGTGTCGCGGATCGTGCGAGTACCAAGCTTATAGCTGCCGTTATAGGTGTTGATGATCTCTCCCGGTTTGACGGCTTTGGCATCATAGGCGATTGCGAAAATTATCGGCTTCATAATCGAGCCCACTTCGTAGGCGTATTCGCTCGCGGTAAAATTTAAATTCTTAAGATCGTTTTTCGTGATGTTTGAGGGGTCATAGCGGGCATTGGTCGCAAGGGATAAAATTTTGCCCGTTTTGGAGTTCATAATGCCTACCACGATTTCTCGCGCATCGTAATTATCAGCGCCCTCATCGCTTAGGCGCTCTATCTTTCTTTGCAGCGTTAGCGGCACGCTTAGGCGGACATTGTAACCGTCGATCCTGCCCGTTTTTTTGCTGCTACGCTCTAGGATGATGTTGCCGCCGATATCGCGCGGGCCCACGATAAACTCATCTCTAACCGGCGCTAGATAATACTCATAGTACTTCTCGATCCCCTTAATTCCGCTAACCTTGGTGATGCCATCAACCTCTTTTTTATTGATATAGCCGATTAACGGAGTGAGCGAATCACCGACATTGTAGCTGCGCTTTTCGCCGCTTTCGGTCACGCTCATGCGGATAGGCGGATTTAACCTGCCGTTTGAGCCCATGAAGCTGACGAAGACCTTTTTTAAATTTAGCTTATATGCAAGCTCTTTTAGATGCACTGCGGTTTTGGCGTCGATCTTATACGACAGCACGGTCGTGCCGCCAGAGCCCTCGATCGCGCTTTTGACACGCTTTTCGCTATCACCCGTGTAGATGCAGTATAGCCGCACGAAAAGATCAAGCTTGTTTTTATCGATGCTGCGTGCGTCGACGCTAACTTTATAGAGTTTGACGGAATTTGCCGCGACGTAGTTATCTTTTGCGATTATCGCGCCGCGGATCGCGCTGTTGGTTTCATTGACATCCAGGCGCGGTAGCTTGCGCTCAGTGCTGCCCCAAAAATATAAAATCGCCAAAAATACAAAAAGCGCCGCCGGCACGAATATAAACATCACAATAATCATACCGACCGAGGAGCTTTTATCTCTTTGCCACATCTTATTTCTTTAAAATTCTAAATTCTGCGCGTTTTTCGTGCTGCCGCATTTCAAGCTTTGGCTCAATGCTGCGCTCCGTGCGAAACTTTAAGATCCGCAAAGCGCTCAAAGCCGCTATCTTGCACACTAAGCTCAGCAAATAGAGCGAGGAATTCCGCTCGCGGCATCTCTTTAGCACCCATAAATTTCAGATGCTCATTCATAATCTGACAGTCGATTAGAAAGCCGAAATTTGCAAGCACCTCACAAAGCCTAATCAGCGCGACTTTCGAAGCGTTGCTCTTTAGGCTCAGCATACTCTCGCCGCAAAACACCCGCCCAAAAATTAGCCCGTATAGCCCACCCACAAGCTCGCCATCTTCGTATGCCTCGACGCTGTGAGCGTAGCCGTCTGCTGCCAAACGCGAGTAAGCCTGCACGATCTGCTCGCTGATCCACGTGCCGTCGCTCTCTTTTTTTCGTACGTCTTTGCAGCGCTCGATGAAGCCCTTAAAATTCGCGTCAAATTTCACTTCATATCGCTTAAGATAGGGCTTAATGGACTTTTGCACACGCACTTCACGCGGATCAAGCACTGCGCGCGGATCGGGCGACCACCATAAAATCGGCTCATCCTCGCTAAACCACGGAAATATCCCTGCGCTATAAGCGCTAAGCAAGCAATCCTCGCTCAGATCGCCGCCGCTTGCAAGTGGCGCAAAAGCGGGCGCATCCATGGGATCTGGAAAATCGTAAAACCGAGCCATTATTTAACGACACTGCTTTGAGCTAGTGCAGGTTGCTTTTTTTCTATCTGCGGCAAAGGCGTAGAAGCAAAGCTAAAGCTTAGCTCGCCATCTTTTACGCTCACGCTAACCAAGCCGCCCTCTTGCAGCGCGCCAAAAAGCAGCTCGCCGCTTATATGATCGCTGATCTGAGAGCTGATCTCGCGCTTTAAATTTCGCGCTCCAAACTCGTCCGAATAGCCGCGCGAGATAATCAAATCTTTTGCTTCCTTGTTTAGGCTAATTTTTACGTTTTTTAGCTGCGACTCCAGCTCACCGATAGTTTTATCCACGATCTTTTCTAAAATTTCGCCGCTTAAGCGGTTAAAATTTATGATTTTATCGATGCGGTTGCGAAATTCTGGCGCAAAAAAGCTTTTTATGGCACTATCTACTTTATAGCTCTCGTCCTTCGTAAATCCAACCTGCGGCGCCTCTTTCGTGCCTAAATTCGACGTCATTATTATGATCGTATTTTTAAAATCGGTCGTAACGCCGTTGTTATCGGTAAGACTTGCGTTATCGAAAATTCCTAAAAAAATATTCGTCATGCTAGGATGAGCTTTTTCTACCTCATCAAATAAAATGACGCTATAAGGGTGCTTTTTGATATTATTCGTTAAAATTCCACCGTTTTCAAAGCCCACGTATCCGGGAGGTGCGCCGATGAGCCTAGAGACGCTGTGAGCTTCCATATATTCGCTCATATCATAGCGCTCAAAATGCACTCCAAGCTGCGCGGCTAAGACCTTAGCTAGCTCACTTTTGCCCACGCCGCTGCTACCTGCAAACAAAAATACCCCGATAGGAGAGCTTGCACCTCCAAGCCCGGCGTAAGAGCGTAGAAGTGCCTTACAAAGACTGCTAACCGCTTCGTCTTGACCGAAAATTTCACGCTTGATATTGGCTTCTAGATTTTTTAGTACCTGTTTATTATCGACGCTACTGCTTAAATTTGCGATATTCGCGCTAATCGAAAGCGTATTTACTAAATCGTCCTTACTGATTTCAAGCGGAGCTTCGTGCGGCTTAAACGCAAAGCTCGCACCCACCTCGTCGATGAGATCAATGGCGCTATCGGGAAGGAATTTATCGTTTTGATATTTTTTAGCAAGCGTTACGCTATCACGCAAAATTTCGTCGCTAAATTTTACGCCGTGAAATTCCTCATATTTTTTGGCTACGCCTTTTAAAATTTCGACGCTATCGTCGATACTAGGCTCGCTCACATCGATCTTACAAAACCTGCGGCTAAGCGCTTTATCCTGCGAAAACGAGCGGTATTCCCCGTATGTAGTAGCGCCGATGACCGATAGCTCGCCGCTTGCAAGCGAAGGCTTTAGGATGTTTGACATATCAAGTTCGTTGCGATTGCCCGTGCCTGCGCCAACGATCGTGTGAATTTCATCGATAAATAAAATCGCGTTTTGATTGGCGCTAAACTCGTCTATGAGATCCTTTAGCCTCTCTTCAAACTCCCCGCGTAGCGTAGTGCCTGCGATCAGAGCGCCAGCATCAAGGGCGTAAATCACCTTATTTTTTAGCTTTTCTGGCACTTCGCCACGGACGATTTTTAGCGCTATACCCTCTATGATCGCTGTTTTACCAACTCCTGCTTCGCCCACTAAGATCGGATTATTTTTCTTGCGGCGACAGAGGGTTTGCAGCGTCTTTTCGATCTCTTTTTCGCGTCCGATGAGTGGATCGATCTTACCTTCAAGCGCAATTTTATTGAGATTCGCTGTATAAAGTGAGCTAGGCGAGTCCTTTTTAATATCGCGCTCGTTTATGGCGTCCTTTTCGCCCTCAAACGCAGGCTCAAATTCCGTATTCTGCCACTGCCTGCGGCTTTCGTCGTAATTCATCGCATGCGTGATATCATCGATATCGTATGAGTTTAGCTTAATCGCTGCGGCTTCGTCGCGAGAAACGACCTCATCGCGGTGATCGAAAGCGGATTTGTACTTTCGCACAATGAGCTCAAAAATCGCGGCATTGATACCGTAGTGATTTAAAATTTTAGTGCAGTCGTTTTCCTTATCATTTAGAATTTTAAGCATAAAATCAAGCTCATTTTTAGGCTCTTTAGCGTTATTTAATTCAGTATAGAACTGCTTAAATTCTATCGTCTGCGCTGGAGCCTTGCCACTTGATTTAGGCATCATATCCAAAAGCCCGCCCAGATTATCCAAGATATTTAGGTAGTTAATATCCGGAATTTCTTTGGCGATGAGCCCGTGAAAGGGCTTATTGTATTTAAAAATCGCATAAACTACGTGCGAAGTAGTAATGTATTCGTCCTCGCCGTCGTTTGCGACGCTGATTGCTTGTTCAAAATGTTTGTTTAAAAAAAATCCTATCATTGCTTTCCTTTAAATTTAATCCTCTTCGATCTCACATCTAAGAGGGAATCCTGCGGCCTTTGCCGCTTGTAAAACCGCTTGTTGCTTGCACTCGGCTATCTCTTTAGGATACGCGCCGCAAACCGCGCGACCCTGCCTATGAACTTTCATCATTAAATCTACGGCGTCGTTAAAGTTTTTGGCAAAAATCTCCATCAAAATATAAACCACGAAATCCATCGTCGTCACGTCGTCGTTGAGTAAAATCACTTTATACGGACGAGGCACGAAAGATTTTGTTTTGGCGCGAGTGTGAATCTGCACGCCGGTTTTAGTTGCCATTTTTTATCCTGGCGATATCGCTTTTTATCACATCGGTATCGACCATACCTAAGTAATACGGCTTGCCCCGCTCATCACCCTCGTTAATGTCGGTAAGCCTTTGATATTTTCCATCTTTAAGTACTACCTTAAAAGGGATCGAAAGCGCGTGGCGATAACCGATGTCGCTTAAAATTTGACCTACTATACGCTCATTTTGTTTTGAATTGGAGATGAAATAATACGCATTAAACTTTTTCGTAAAATTTTCGATCACCTGCGCGTCCGTAATGTCCTCAAAATAAATCAAGCCGACCATTAGAAAATCCGCGGAATTTTTTAACTGAAAGTCCATCAGATGCGGCGCTTCGATGCGGCATGGCTGACAGTAAGTACCGAAAATATCAAACATTAAAATTTTATCGCTGTCCGCAAGCTTAAAGCCCTTTTCTGTCCGCTCAATCGTTACCTCGCCGCCTACGACGCTTTTAAGCGTAAGGCGCTCGCCCGTTTTAAACGGCGTAAAAGCTACCTCCTCGCCACTTTCTCCGCCAATACGCTCGCCATTTTTATCTTGAGCAGAATTTTTTGCCATCTGATTCTCGCTCGCGGCAGGATTCTCGCCAGCAGAGCCCGTCTTTTTCTGCGAATCATCTCCACAGCCACTTAAAACAAAAATCGCCAAACATGATAGTAAAAATTTCTTCATTGCATTTCCTTCGGGTTTAAATTTAAGCCCGCATTTTAACCAAAGTTTTGTGAATTTAAAATGAATGCTTGTCGTATCGCTTCATCGCGCTTTGCGCTTCGCGGTCGGCTTCCTTGCGCTTTAGCGATTCGCGCTTGTCATGCAGATTTTTGCCTTTTGCTAAAGCGATACGCGCCTTTACGCGGTTTTTATCATTGAGATACAGCGATAAAACCACGATGGTAAGACCCTCTTTGCTAACCGCGCCCAGAAGCTTATCGATCTGTTTTCGGTGCATCAAAAGCTTTCGCGCCGCCCCTTCGTCGGGACGAAAGTGCGCGTTGGTGCTTTCAAGATAGCTGATATGGGCATTTAGCAAAAATAGCTCGCCGCGGATCACGCGACAAAAGCTATCTTTGAGATTGCCCCTGCCCGCGCGCAGAGCTTTGACCTCGCTGCCCTTTAGCACGATGCCCGCTTCAAAGCTTTCAAGTATCGTAAAATCGTGAAATGCCTTGCGATTTTTACTCAGTTCTTTCATCTTTTTCCTTCTAAATTTAGTCCTAAGCTTAGCCCGTTTTTGCTTAAATTTAAAAGCGGGCGAGCGAATTTTAAATTTTATCTTTAAATTTGGCTTTTAAATTTTAACCGCGCGCCTTGGAATTCTTATTTTAAGAAAAACACGCTGCTGCCGCTGCCGCTTAGAAACATATCGCGATACTTGCTCATCTGCGGATATAGCTTTATGCACGGCGCGAAAAGATCGTTCAACTCGAAATTACCGTATCGCGTCAGCAGCTGCTCGCTACTTAAACGCAACATCTCTTGAGCCTGCGCGGCGTCTATATTTTGCATAAAGCTTGCGCGAAACTCATTATAAACCGCGCCGGTAGAGCAAAAGATCGCTGGCGTTAAAATTTCGATCGCGGGCAGGCGGTCCTCGAAAGGCTCGATGATCTCGCCGATACCGCGCACGTTTGCGGCCTCAAGCCCGCTAACAAAAAACGCGACGTCCGCGCCGATATTTTGCGCGATTTTGGTAAGCCGCTCGCGCGGAATTTTTAAGCTTAATTCCTCGTTCGCAAGCCGTAAAAACGCGGCCGCATCGCTACTGCCGCCCCCAAGACCCGCGCCGATCGGAATATGCTTTTTAAGCACGATCTTGTGCGAGCTGAAAAATTCCGCAAGCTCGCGCGCAAAGCCCGCCTGCTCAAGCGCCGCCTTGGCTTTTAAAATTATGTTATCCGCGATCTGCGCGGCGCCACATTCAAGCGCAAAGCCGCTCGCGCGCTCGAAGCTTATCTCATCAAACAGCTCCCTGCGCAGCACGAAGCGCGAGGCGATCTCGTGGTAACCGCCGCGCGTGCCGACGACTTTTAAAAAAACATTGATCTTTGCATAAGCCTTCAAATTTTACTCCTTCTGCGCTTTGGTGCGCTTGCGTTAAATTTAGCCTGCAGCAAGCCCATCTAGCGCGATTAAAATTCCGATCCGTGCGCGAGTTAAATTTCAGCCTGCGACGCGCCCCGTCCAGTGCGATTAAAATTTCAAAACCGCGTGCCGTGAAGTGCGCGCCGCGGAATTTAACCCGCGATCGCGGCGCCCGATACATAAATCTTATAAAGCGCGAAATTTTAATCCGCAACGCATGCGGCGGAATTTCAATCCGCGGCGCAAATCTGTCTTAGCGATTAAAATTCCAAGCCGGCAAAATTCTAGCCGCACCGCTGCACGCCGCACTAGGTCATAAATTTAGTTTAGCGGTATGCCGCCCGCTGCAAAATCAAACCCATCGGCGCAGACTACGCATTACCGCAAGCCGAAATTTCATTCGACAAAAACTGCTTGCTGCGCCGCAATAAGCCCCAACCTGCGCGTTTTATAAATCGCGAAATTTTAACTCACGGCGCGTTGTAATCGCGCACCAAAAAGCAAATCAAAACGCCGTTCCGCCGGATCCGCCGCGTTTAAATTTAACCCCCGCGGATTTATTCCTTTTCACAAGCGAGCGTCGCCTGCCTAGTCGCACGTTTAAATTTACGCCGCCCGATGCCGATTTTACGATCTGTGCACAACGAAAAAGTGTGATCGCCCACTGCTCCGCACGATAAAATTTAGCCGCACATAGCAGCGTCCTATGCGAGTAAATTTAAAACGCGCCGTATTTATGATCGCTTCAAAATTTCAAGCCAGGGCCGTCCGATTAAAATTTAGCAGCAGGCTAGAGCCGCTGATTAAAACGCGCCGCCTGCGATCGGAACGTCGTTCCAAAGATAGCGCACCTCGCCCGAGCTTATCTCGATGATCGAGTAAAAATCGCCGCAGATAAGCAGATAGCGGCCGTCCGCGCGGCTCGCCAGATCCTTTGCGGCAAGCTTTTTGCCCAAGATCACGTCGCGCGCATCGCCGTCGTAAAAGTTTGGCTTAAGATCTAAAAACTCGAGCGGATTTAGCGCCGCCTCATCCGCAAAGCGCGGATCTTGCAGGTCAAAAGTCCCCTCGCTCTCCCGCCTAAGCGCGCTAAGTGTACCGCAAACGCCTAGCTTGTCTGTCAAAATTTGCGCAAAAGAGCGCACGTAGCCGCCCTCGCTGAGTGCGACGCGAAAGCTCAAGAAGGGGTGAGCGTAGCTTAAAATTTCGGCATCAAAAACCCGCATCGAGCTCTCTTTTAAACTCACCTCTTCGCCCGCGCGAGCGAGCTTGTATGCGCGCACGCCGTCAATTTTCTTGGCGCTGAAAGCGGGTGGGATAAATTTTATCTCGCCGCGCATTTGCGCCATCGCGGCATCTAAAACCTCGCGCGAAAGCGGCGGAATTTGCTCCACGCGCCCTATGTTTTCATTATCGCCGCTTGGGCTTTGCGCGCCCAACCACAGCGTCGCAGTGTAAACTTTTGGCTCCTTTTTTAAAAATCTAAAAAAGCGCGCGTATTGCCCGAATGCCACGATCAGCGCGCCGCTTGCGAAAGGATCGAGCGTGCCGCTAAAGCCCGCCTTTTTCACGCCGTATTTGCGCTTTAGAGCGCTTAAAAATTTATTGCTGCCGATACCCGCGGGCTTGTCCGCCAAAAACAATCTATTCATAAGAGCCGATCTTTTCTACGAAATTCGACATTATCACGCGCGAAATTCCGCCGAAATTTATAGTGAGCCGATCGCCGTTTACCGCCGTGATCTGTCCGATCCCGAAGAGTTTGTGTTTGATCAGCTCGCCCTTACTAAAGCTGCTGCTTTGCTCGCGCGGCGGCTCTTTAGCTACCAAACCCGCCTCGGCTATAAATCTGCTAACATCCAGCCTCTCGCGCTTGCCGCGATAAAAGCGGCTAGCCGCAAAGCTAAGCGTGAGAGTGCGTTTGGCGCGCGTAATCGCTACGTATGCGAGCCTACGCTCCTCCTCGATGTCATTGCTGTCGCCCAAAAGCGGGAAAAAGCCCTCCTCCAGTCCGATTACGAAAAGGTGCGAAAATTCAAGCCCCTTGCTCGCGTGCACGCTCATTATATTTATCGTATCGCCCATGATAGCGTCTTGATCACTAAGAAGACTCAGCTCGTTTAAAAATTCCGCCAGATCAAAATCGGGCTTATTGCTAGCTTCGTCCTTCAGCATCGCCAAAAACTCGTCGATATTTGCTACGCGATCGGCGCCGTCCGGAAGCGAGGCATAGTAGGCCTTTAGCCCGAAAGCGGGCTCCAGCGCGTCTATTTTTTTGATCGTATCGGCTAGCGCGGAGATAGAAGCGATGCCGTTTTTAAGCTCCGCTAGAGCCTGCGCCGCCTTGGCGCTAAGCCCCGCGTCCGGCTCGCTAAAAGCGTCAAATAGACTGATAAGTCGCAGGCGCGAAAGCTCCTCGAGCTTTGCCATCGAGACCTTGCCGATGCCGCGCTTGGGCACGTTTATGATCCGCCTCATCGAAAAGTCGTCGTGCTCGTCGTTTACTAAGCGCAGATAGGCGATCGTATCCTTAATCTCGGCGCGCTCGTAAAATTTCACGCCGCCTACCATTTTGTACGGGATTTTGGCTCGATTTAGCCCCTCCTCCAGCGCGCGCGAAAGAGCGTTTACGCGGTAAAGCACGGCGATTTGAGAGGGCGCTACGCCACTTGAAAGCAGCTTTTTGATAGCTTCTGCGATCTTTGCCGCCTCGATACTCTCCTCGTCTGAACGCAAAATTTCGATCTTTTCGCCGCCGCCGTTCATGCTAGTAAGGCTCTTGCCGAGGCGGTTTTTGTTGTGCGAGATAAGCTCGTTTGCGGCATTTAAAATTTCATCCGTGGAGCGGTAATTTTGCTCGAGTTTGATAAATTTTACGTTTGAGAACTGATCTTTAAAATTTAGAATATTTTCTATCCGCGCGCCGCGCCAGCCGTAGATACTCTGATCGTCATCGCCCACTACTACGAGGTTTTCGTGCGCGGTGCAGAGCTTTTGCAGCAGTTTGAATTGAATGTCGTTGGTGTCCTGATACTCATCGACCGTGATGTAAGCGTAACGGCGCGAAATTTCATCGCATAGCCGCTCATTGGCGCTTAAAATTTTATAAGGCAAGATCAGCAGATCATCGAAATCCACCAGACTATTCGCCGCCAAATACGCCTCGTAGCGTTTATATGCTCTAGCGCAATGCGCGTAAAATCCGCTATACATCCTGCTTAGCTCGTCATCTTCGCCCTTTAGAAGCTCGTCGATATCTTTGGGGCCGATCAGAGAATTTTTGTAGGTTGAAATTTTAGCCGCTAATAGCGATGTGGGTAAATTTATCTCAAAGCCCTTGATGATCTTTTTCTTATCGTCGGTATCGATTACTTGGAAGTTTGCGCTACGCCCAAGCTCGCTAATATGAAATTTCAAAAACAGAAGTCCAAATTTATGAAAGGTGCACAAAAGCGGCACGCTGCTTAAATTTAGCCCGCTTATCAGATTAAGCGCTCGCGAGCGCATCTCGGCGGCGGCTTTGTTCGTAAACGTAAGCGTGAGAGTATTTTCCGCAGGCACGCCATTTGCGAGCAGATAGGCAAGGCGCGCGGTGATCGTTTTAGTTTTGCCGCTGCCCGCACCCGCTAAGATTAACATCGCTCCGTCAACGTGGCTCGCAGCCTCGCGCTGAGCGGGATTAAGACCTTCTAAAATATCGCTCATTTTGAAAAAATTTTACGCGATTTTTCGCGCTTAAGCCACTCGGACTCGGGCTGGGAGAAATTTACCGCGATAGGTTTGCCGTCCACGACGATCTGTAAGACCGCGTAAAACGGCACGCTAAGCGTGCTTGCAAAATCTTGCGGTCCAAATCCCGCCTCGAAAACCAGCTCATCCTTGCTAAGGTGTGCGCTAGAAAGCGTGTATTCCTCCAGCTGCAAAAAGATCGCGGGCATTTTGAAGCTTTTTAAAATTTCCTCCGGCAGCGGCGGGTCAAATTTTATCTGATCCGTCCTCGCAACGATGCCAAATCCATATCCAAGAGCCAAAACGTAGTCCAAAACCGCGCCTATATGTGTGCTGCTCGCAGCGATAAATTTATCGTCTTTTAAAATTTTATCTATCATCCTAACCCCTCACAAACTCATCTACAAGCGCTGCGACCTGCTCTATGCCGATGCGCCAAAACTCGCTTTTATTTATGTCAAAGCCGAATTTCGCCACTAGCTTTTGCGGCGCGTCGCTGCCGCCCGAGCTTAAAAACTCGGTGTAAATTTGAACGAAATTTTCGAGCCTGCCACTCTTATACAGCCCGTAAAGCGCGAGCACCAAAAGCTGCGCGTAGGCGTAGGAGTAGCAGTAAAACGGCGAGTGGATGAAGTGCGGGATGTAGCTCCACCAGCTTTTGTAATGATCCTGCAAGATTAGCTCGCCCGCAAACATCTTGCGCGACTCCTCCATCCAAAGCTCATTAATACGGTCTACGCTTAACTCATCCGCGCTCGCATGCACGCGCCGCTCAAAGGTCGTAAATCCGATCTGGCGGTAAAGCGTGGCGAAGATATCCTCGATCTTTGCCGCAAGCATCGCTCTTAGCGCGGCCTTATCGCTTGCAGTCTGTGAGGGCGTATCCGTATCGCGTGCTGCGTATTCGCACGAACCCACAGAGCCTTGCGAGGCGGAGTTTTTTACGGCGTGCTTATTTGGAATTTCACCGCCCTGAGCCTCTTGCGAAGCTTCGCGTTTAAAATTTTGAGAGTCGTTTAAATTTGAAAAATTTTCGCGCATATAATCAAACACCAGCATCTCGCAGAACACCGACGCGGTCTCCGCCGTCGTTAGCGGCGTGAAGGAGTTAAAATAGCCCACGCCGTAGCTTAGATACTGATGTATCGCGTGCCCAAGCTCGTGCGCGAGGGTAAATACGTCGCGGCGCTTGCGCGTAAAATTTAAAAGCACGAATGGGTGCGTATCGCGCGAGCCCGAATGCGAAAACGCGCCGCTTTGCTTATTTTGCGCGGGCATCGCGTCGATCCAGTTTTGCTCAAACGCGATCAGCACGATCTGCTTAAATTTCGGGCTAAATTTTTCAAACGCCGCAAGCACGATCTTTCTAGCCTGCTCGAAGCTAAACTCGCTCTCATCGCCCCCAAGAGGCGCGTATCTGTCGTAATCATACAGCGCGTCGTAGCCTAAAATTTCGCGCTTTTTGGCGTAAAATTTGCCGACCAGAGCGAAGCTTCGCTCCGCTTCTGTGATTAGCGCATCGACACTTGCGATGTTTATCTGATTTTCCTCGTGCATCACCGCCTCGGCTTTATCGTAGCCGCGCAGCTCGCAGCGAATTTTAAGATCGGTTTTGATCATATTGTAGATGTAGCCAAGCAGGTGGGAATTCTGCTCTAGCACCGCGCTTAGCGAGGCTGCGGCGTCCTTTCGCACCTCGCGATCAGAACTATGAAGCAGGCTTAAAATTTCCTCCTCGCCAAGCTTTTGCCCGCGAAAATCAAAGCTCATCCGCGCCATACTCTCGTCAAAAAGCCGCGAAAACGCCTCGCCGCTTACGGGCGAAGTTTTTAAAAGCACGCTTTCTTGCGGAAGGCTTAGCTGGTGGGCCTTGCGCCGCTTAAGCAAGTTCAAATAATATCTGAATCTCCCGCTTCCTGCGATAAACTCGTCCTGTTTTGCGGCGTCAAGCTCGTTAAACTCAAGCTCGAAAAAAAGCAGGCTCTGCGAAATGTCGTTGCAAGCCTGCTCTGTCTTGGCCTGCTGCGCCCCAAGGCTCGTATCTCGCGCGAATCTAAGATGCGCAAAGCTCATTATTTTTCCGATCTGCTCACTGATGCTCTCATAAAGCTCAAGCGCGCTTAAGAATTCTGCACTGCTTAGCGCGTGAAGCTTGCCTTTAAATTTAGCTTCAAAATCCAGGGCTTGCGCGGAGGCGCTATCTATCGCGGCGCTAAATTCTGCTTCGTTTGCAAACAGCTCGCCTAAATTCCAATTCATCGATTTCCTTTTAAAATTTTTGGATAATTTTATCAAAAAAGAATAAGTAAAATTTTAAAAACCGCAAAATCCGCCGCAGGGACGGAATTTGCGGTAAAATTTTAAGGTGAGTTATTTTTGCATACTTTGCGACGCGATCGCCGTAAAAATCACGTCCGTGGAGCTATTGATCGCGGTTTCTACTGAGTCTTGAATCACGCCGATGATGAAGCCGATCGCGACTACCTGCATTGCGATGTCGTTTGAGATATTAAAGAGCGAACACGCAAGCGGTATCAGCATCAATGAGCCGCCGGGCACGCCGCTAGCGCCGCACGCACCGACCGCCGAGACCACACAAAGCAGTAGCGCCGTCCAAAAATCGGGACGCACACCAAGCGTATGAGCCGCAGCAAGCGCTAAGATCGCGATTACCACCGCAGCGCCCGCCATATTTATCGTAGCTCCCAAAGGGATCGAGATCGAGCTTAGCTCGTCGCTGATACCGAGCTTTTTGCATAAATTTAAATTTACCGGGATATTCGCCGCCGAGCTGCGGGTAAAAAACGCTGTGAGGCCGCTTTCGCGCAGGCAGGTAAATACGAGCGGATATGGATTTTTCTTAATCACCGCAAAGACGATGAGCGGATTTACCACGAGGGCTACGAACGCCATCGCACCTACTAGCACGACTACTATTCGCACGTATCCAAGCAGCGCATCGACGCCGGTTTGATACACGGTAGAAGCTACTAGACCGAAAATTCCAAACGGCGCGAGTTGGATTACGAACTGCACGATTTTGGTTACCGCTTCGCTCAGATCGGTAAAAATTTTTTTCGTTTCGTTGGTACAAAATTTAAGCGCGACGCCAAGACCTATCGCCCAGGTTAAAATTCCTACGTAGTTTCCGTGCGCGATAGCGTTTAGCGGATTATCTACGACCTTAAAAAGCAGATCTTTTAGCACGATCCAAACGCTCGCAGGAGCGGTATTTTCCGCCGCGCCGACATTACTAAGTGCAAGCTCCGTAGGGAATAAAAAGCTGGTCGCCACCCCCACGCACGAGGCTAAAAAGGTGCCTACAATATATAGGACGACCACGCGTTTTAAGCCGCTTGCGCTGCCGTATTGTTTATTTACGATCGAGCTTAAAATCAAGATAAAAACTAAAATCGGAGCTACCGCTTTAAGGGCGCCTACGAATAAATTTCCTAAAATTTCCGCAAAAGCTACTACGTTTATTAAAAACGAAGTGTGCTCTGCCGCAATATCGCCCGCCGTCGAACGCGCAGCAAAGCCCAAAATAGCGCCTATTATCAAACCTGTAACTATGCGCAGAACTAGATTTTTATCTTTGTAGCTGGCTACTAATTTTTGAATCGAACTCATTTTTTACCTTTCAATCAAAACGTCGTTTGAAATATATCGAAATTTTATTTAAGCGCATTTAAATTTGGGCGAAATTTCGTAATTTTTAGTTAATCTTAAAACCTCGTTAGATAAAATGCCCCGAAATTTTAATCAGGAGCAGATATGTATCTTTTCACAAGCGAAGTAGTAAGCCCCGGACATCCGGACAAGTGCGCCGATATCATCGCGGACAGCATCGTCGATGAAATTTTAAAACAAGATCCAAACGGGCGCGTCGCGGCGGAGGTTTTCATCGCGGGCAAACACGTAGTAATCGGCGGCGAAGTAAATGCCAAGATCGATTTTACCCACGACGATTACCGCCATATCGTGAAGGGCGCGCTTAGCGAGATCGGCTACAACGACAACCCTCATTTCACGCGCGCGCAGTGCCTGCATCCGCAGGATCTGCAAGTGGACGTATTTTTAAACCAGCAAAGCCCCGACATCAACCAAGGCGTCGATCAAGAGGGCGGCGAGATCGGAGCGGGGGATCAGGGCATAATGTTCGGCTTCGCAAGCTGCGAGACGAAAAATTTTATGCCGGCGGCGATCACCTACGCAAGAGCGCTTTGCGATCACGTTTATGCCTATGCAAAGTCTCATCCCAACGAGCTTGGCGTCGATATTAAAACGCAGGTTAGCGTCGATTACGGCACGAAGAGCAATTTTGAGGAGTGCAAGCCGCAAAGCATCCATACGATCGTGGTTTCAGCGCCATGCGTCGAGAGCATGAGTATTGAACGCGTCCGAGATCTAATCGGAAATTTAATCGATTCTGCAGGGCTTCCGAAGGAGCTTTACGACAAAAGCAAAACGATCATCTACATCAATCCTACCGGCCGCTACGTAAATCACAGCTCGCTTCACGACAGCGGTCTAACGGGGCGCAAACTGATCGTAGATAGCTTCGGCGGCTACAGCCCGATAGGCGGCGGCGCTCAAAGTAGCAAAGACTATACTAAGGTCGATCGCAGCGGGCTTTATGCGGCGCGCTATATCGCCAAAAACATCGTCGCGGCAGGACTTGCGAAAAAATGCATCGTCCAGCTCAGCTACGCAATCGGCGTCGCAAAGCCCGTCAGCGTCAGCGTCGATTGTATGGGGACGAATTTAGGCACGGCGAGCGACGATGAGCTATCTGCTTTCGTGCTTGAAAAATTCCCGCTCACGCCGCGCTGGATCATCGATAAATTCGGTCTTGATCGCCCGGGCAAAGGAAGCTTTCTCTATGCCGACGTCGCCGCACGAGGACAGGTCGGAAACGACGAGTACCCGTGGGAGCAGCTCGATAGCGTGGAGCTTTTTAAGGCTTTGAAATAAAATTTTACGCTTTGCAGTAGCGCCTTTTTAGCTTACGACATTCGCTAGGCTTGCAGCAGCGAGCCTAGCTCAATATTCTACGCGGCTTTGCATGCCGTTTAGTTTTATCGCATCCAAAAAATAGCGTTGCGGCAAAATTCTCCATCAAAATTCTAAGCCGTGAAATTTAAGAGTTTTCGCAGGTAGAATAGAATTTTAAAATTTTAAGCCCAGCTCGCGCAAAATTTTAAAATTGACGCAGTGAAATCCCAAGGCTAAGCCCGTCTAGTTTAGTGATAAATTCTAACTAGAGCAGGCTTTAAAAAAATTTACATGCAAGCTTTTAAATTTGCAATCGCTTAAAACGAAATTTGACCTATAAAATTTTTTCTAACGCGCTTTGTACTTAATCTCCGAAGGACAAAAATTTTATATTCTCATTGCTTATGATATTTAAGCGTGTAAATTTTAAAATTTTGCCATTTTATTTGAAGTTTGCCACTTTTATATAGAAAGAAAACCCAAAGCAAATTCCATTTAAAAAGCAGTATCGGCAAGACAAAAACATTAAAATTTTAAAATGTGGAATTTATGAACGTTACCGATTTAAAATCTTAGATTAGCACGCTTCGCCGAAGCTCCCCCGCTAACTACGCAAAATGAAAAAGCAAGATTAAATTCTCCCGCGCGTGATGTCGCCCGCAAGCGAGCACGGCGGAATATCAAGCTTAAATAACGCAAAAGATAAAAGAATAAAGCAAAAATAGAAGAGGCTTGGAGCTTGATAAAATTCTAGCTTTGTGCGGCGGCAACCGAGCGGCTTTTAAATTGGGCTTTAAACGCAATGATGCAAATTGCGCGCCTTAACTTAAATGCTAAGAGGCGATAAAATTTCATCGCCGCTTTCATAAATTAAAATTTTAAAGATATCCCGAGCTACGCAGCTGCAAATAAGTAAATCGCCCGCACTTCAGCCTAAATCTCTTAAATCGCCGACCGAATTTAAGCCGCTTCTTGACTTGATGCTAGGTTTTGATACGTAATTTAAAAGCGAAGCGCTATTTTGTCTGATTATCCTCATTTTTTGGTGCGGCAGTGCTTGCATTTATCTCGCTGGCTGCGCTATTTACGGGCTCAGGAACAGAGATTTTTTTCACCGAAGCAGTGAAATTCTGCTCGGCTTCAACGTCGCCCGTTTTTTCAATATATGTAAAATCGCCCATCTTCGTCCACGTTCTAGCTTTAGCTAAAAACGCCTTTTGGCTCTCCCAAATCTCTTTGAAATCGGGATTTTTCTCGCTTTCTTCGGCTAAAATTTCATCCGTCGCCTTGCGAAGCGCACGCATAATCTCAGGTGAAAAAGAGCGAATCTGAACGTTTGGATATTTCTTTTTGATCTCGTCCCAAATTATTACATTTTTATAAAACGTCTCGTTTTCTGCGTATTCGCGCGCCTTAGCGATCGAAGCCTCCAGGATATTTTGCAAATCCTTAGGAAGCTTCTGCCAAGTTTGTAGATTTATCACTATCTGCTGCTCGCTAGCGGGTTCTTGCCATCCCGTATAATAGTAATTTGCGACCTTGTGAAAGCCTAGAGGTATATCAAAGCTAGGACTTGCCCACTCGACCGCATCGATGGTGCCCATCTCTAGCGCCATATATAGCTCACCTACCGGTATCGTAGCGACTGCGACGCCAAGGCGGCTCATAACCTCCCCGCCAAAGCTTGGAATTCTAAATTTAAGCCCTTTTAGATCGTCTAGCGTATTAATCTCTTTTTTAAACCAACCACCCATCTGCATGCCGCTATTTAGGATATTAAAGACCTTTAGATTGCTTTTTGCATAGAATTTATCCGCTAGCTCCTTGCCTCCGCCGAAGTAATACCAAGCGTGCTGTTCGTCTTTCGTCATACCAAAAGGCACCGTCGTAAACAGCATATTTGCGCTATTTTTACCTTTATAATAGTAGCTCGCAGTATAGCCTAAATCGTATTGTCCGTTTTTGACCATATCATAGATCGCAAAAGGTGCTTTATGTTTGCTAGGCGCGTCGATGCTGATTTTTAGTCTGCCATCAGACATACTATCTGCAAGATCTGCCATACGCTTGGCGACATCGCCTACGATAGGCATACTAAGCTCGTAAGTCTGAGCTAGCTTAAGGCGATAAACTTTCTTATCTGCGCCCCACAGCGACGTGGCTATAATCAAACTTAATCCGACAAGAATCGATTTTTTCATATACTACTCCCAAAATGAAATGGTGCGAATTTTATATAAAATCATCTAAATTCACGCTTTTATAACTAGCTTTTAAGCGAAATTTTCGCACAATTGCAGCCAAATTCGATAAGGAAAGGGCATGCAAGAAAAACATTACGAAGTAATCATCATAGGCGGCGGTATCACGGGCAGCGCGCTAGCGTACGTGCTGGCAGAATTTAGCGGAATCAAAAATATCGCTCTACTTGAAAAATACGAAGGGCTTGCGACGCTAAATTCTAAAGCCAGTGCAAATTCCCAGACGATTCATTGCGGCGACATCGAGACCAACTACGATCTGCAAAAAGCGACCGAAGTCAAGCGCAAGGCGGATATGATCGTGAAATATTGCCAAAAGCACGGATATGAGAATAAATTTTTATTTCAGGGGCAGAAAATGGCTCTTAGCGTGGGCGAAAGTGAGGTAGAGCTCATAAAAGAGCGCTTTGAAAAATTTAAAGAGCTTTATCCGTATCTGCAGCTTTTTGACAAGGAAGAGCTCAAAAAAATCGAGCCCAAGCTAGTTTTTGACGGGCGCGGTGAGGAGCGAGCGGAGGATATCGTCGCGATGGGCGTGCAATCGGGAGTTTACACGACGATCGATTACGGCGCGATGGCGAATTCCTTCGTGCAAAACGCTAAAAACGTGAAGGGCAAAACCTGCGATCTGTACCTAAACACCGAAGTGCAAAACATCACTAAAGTAGGCGATAAGTTCTATATCCGCACAGCAAATAGACTCTCGCTAAGCGCTGATTTTGTAGTCGTAGATGCGGGCGCTCACTCGCTGTGGCTCGCGCACAAAATGGGGCTTGGGCAGGATCTTAGCACGATCTGCATCGCTGGCAGCTTCTATCTAACCAAGCAAAAGCTTCTAAACGGCAAGGTTTACATGGTGCAAAACCCAAAGCTTCCATTTGCCGCGCTTCACGGCGACCCCGATCTTTTGGCGGACGGCTGCACGAGATTTGGCCCTACCGCACTTACGTTACCAAAGCTTGAACGCTACAAGGGCTGTCGTTCGGTACCGGAATTTTTTCAGTCATTAAATTTTGACATGGACGTAGCCAAGGTCATTTGGCAAAATTTTGGCGATAGCGAGGTAAGGGACTTCTTAATCCGCAATATAGGCTTTGAGATACCGATTTTAGGTAAAAAGCTTTTCGTCAAAAATGCGCGCAAGATCATACCTAGCATCCGCGAGGAGGATATTTACTATGCCAAGGGCTTTGGCGGCGTGCGCCCGCAAGTAATCTCACACTCGCAAAAAAAGCTGCTTTTAGGCGAAGCTAGAATAGGCGAAAATCCAGGGATTATCTTTAATATGACCCCAAGCCCAGGTGCTACGAGCTGCCTAGGCAACGCACTTCGCGACGCAAAAAGTGCCTGCGAATATTTGGGAGTGAGCTTTGATGATGCAAAATTTGACGCGGAAATGATGCGATAAAGAGGAATTTTTAAATTTCGCTCGGGCAAGAATTTTGAAATTTTACTTCGGCGAGGATTTTAGAATTTTGCTCGCGCTTCACATATATAGGGGATTTTTGAATTTCATTCAAACGCGAATTTTTAGAATTTAACCCGCACCACAAGCTATGAAATTTTAAAATTTCACCATGCCGTAGAATTCTAAAATTCTCGTGCGCCATAAAATTTTAAAATTCCTTCGTCTAACGAATTTTAAAATTTAAAAATTTCAAAATTTTGCGTAAAATTTCGCCCAATGCGGCGATAAATTTTAAATTTAAAGGAGAAAAGATGCTTAAAAAAACCAAAATCCTAGCGACCATCGGGCCCGCAAGCGACAGCGAGGAGATGATGAGTGCGATGGTAAAGGCGGGCTGCAACGCCTTTAGGATGAACTTCAGCCACGGCACGCACGAGTATCACGAGGCAAATCTAAACAAAATTCGCGCCGTAGAAAAGAGCCTGGGCGTCCGCGTAGGCGTCTTTCAGGACATCAGCGGTCCAAAGATCCGCGTCGGCAAGCTAGAGGAAAATTTTAAACTAAAAACGGGCGATAAAATCACCTTCCTTCCTCGCGAAATAATCGGCAAAAAGACCGCAGAAGGCGAATACGAGCTGTGTATCAACCACCCAGAAATTTTGCCGTTAATGAAGGTAGGCGAGTTTATCTACCTCTACGACGGCTCGATCCGCGCCAAGGTAGTCGCGGTAAGCGAGCAAGGCGTGCGAGCGGTGCTCGAAAACGACGGCTTTTTAAGCTCGAATAAGGGGGTGAACTTTCCAAACACCCGCCTAAATATCGACGTTATCACGCAAAAGGACCTCGAGGATCTGCGCTGGGGCGCGGCGCACGGCGTAAATTTCGTAGGCATCTCCTTCGTGCAGTCGCAAAACGACATCCTGCGCGTGCGCGAAATTTTAAACTCGCTGGGCTCAAAAGCTAAAATTTACGCCAAGATCGAGAAATTCGACGCAGTCGAAAATATAGAGCAGATCATCGAAGCAAGCGACGGTATAATGGTCGCGCGCGGAGATCTGGGCATCGAGATGCCGTTTTATGAGATCCCGCGCATCCAAAAGCGCATCATAGCGTTAGCCAACGCCCGCTCAAAGCCCGTCATCACCGCCACGCAGATGATGCTTAGCATGACCGAGCACGAGCGCGCCACCAGAGCCGAGATCAGCGACGTCGCAAACGCCGTGCTCGACGGCACCGACGCCGTGATGCTAAGCGAGGAAAGCGCCATCGGCAAAAATCCCGCGGCCGTAGTCGCCGCGATGAGCGAGACGATCCGCGAGACCGAAAAGATCTATCCTTACGATAAATTTAACGATTACGATTTCTACGACGAGACCGATATGATCACCTCAAGCACCGCAGCGCTTGCCGCAAGACTGGGCGCAGGCGCGATACTTTCGATCACGGGCTCGGGGCGCTCGGCGATCAAACTCGCACGCAACCGCGCTAAAATCGACATCATCGCAATCGCACACGACGAGCAGACCGCGCACGCGCTAAGTCTCGTGTGGGGCGTAAATCCAGCGATGGTTAGGGAAAAAACGAGCATAAACTCTCTGCTCGCACGTATCATAAGCGAGGCTCTGCAGCGCGGGCTCATCGAAGAGGACGGCACCTACGTAATGACGGCGGGCTTTCAAAGCGGCCATCCCGGCAGCACCGACTACATCCGCATCATCAAAAAAGATCAGATCGATTTCTACCGCAACGCGGCGAAAACGGGCTTTGAAAGTAAAATTTAAAGCGCAACATTAAATTTAGCGGTAAAATTTGAAGTTTTTGAGTCGCAGACCTAGAGAGGTAAAATTTTAAAAATTAGGAAGGAAAACGATGATACCAAGCTATAAAGAGATGATGTTTCCGATTTTGCAGTTTATCGGCGAGCACGGCAGCGTGGACAGAAAAGAGGTTTGTAAATTTGTCGCCGAGTACTATAAATTTAGCGACGACGAACTCTCGCAAAGGATACCTAGCGGCATGCTTTTGTATGTTAACCGCGCAGGATGGGCGTTATCGTATTTTGCGGGCAATAAAGAAGTCGTAAATTTACCTGGCACCAAAAAACCCGTCAAAAAAACCGGCAGAGGCGTGTATGAGATAACGGATTTTGGCAAGCAGATGCTAAAAAGCAAAGACGCGCAGGCTAAATTTGAGGCTTGGTATGATGAAATTTATAAAAATAAAAGCGCGCCGAGCGCCGAAATCTCGCAAACAGCAACGCAAGAAAAGACTCCCAGCGACATCATAGCAGAGACGGCAAATGAATTGGCGCAAAATCTAAAATCTCAAATTTTAGATGAAATTTTGCAAAAAAAGCCGAGCTTTTTTGAATATTTAGTGGCGCACTTGCTCGAAAAAATGGGCTACGGAGTAAGCAGACTAACCAAGAGCGGCCCGGACGGCGGTATAGACGGCATTATAGACGAGGACGAGCTTGGACTATCGCAAATTTACGTGCAGGCTAAAAGCTGGCAAGGCGCAATTTCACGCCCTGAAATTCAAAAGTTCGTCGGCGCGATCTCGGATAAGCAGACCAAAAAGGGTGTATTTATCACCACGTCAAAATTTAGCAAGGATGCCGAAAGATACGCCGCGAACGTGCAAAGTCACACGGTGGTTTTGATTGACGGCGAGCGGCTGGCGGAGCTGATGATAAAATACAAACTCGGCGTGCAAGTGCGGCAAAACATCGAAATTTGCGATATCGACGGCGACTTTTTCGGCGATGAAATTTAAGCAAAGATAAAATATGTTTTCAGATTAAGCGCGAACGGAACAATTTAGCTAGACGATCTAAATTATGAGCTAAATTTTACGACTAACGGCGCTTAAATTTAGCCGCGTAAAGCGTCGCGCTGAAGCCGAATCAAAAGAAAATAGCGCCGCTGCAAAAATTAAAATTCCGCAAAAATATATTCGTTAAAAATCAAGCTCGCGCTCTTAAAATTTAAGGGTATAATTACGAAGAGAATTCATAAAATTTAACCGAAGGAGAGGTTATGAAAAAATTTCGTTCACTGCTCCTCTGCGCGGCGGCGGCTGCGACTTTGAGCGCCCAAAGCGAGAGTGAGGACAAGGTGGAGAAAATCACTTCGATCGACATCTATGTTTCGCCGTTTTATTCGGCTAAGGAGGGCAAGCCCGAATATGTGCACGTTTATGAGCCGATCGACGATCTGTTGATGAAAAACGACGTGCCGAGCCTGAAAAAAGCGATCAAAATCATCGAGGACGCCCCGGACATGGTCGCTCCGACTACGCTGATGACCGTCGCTGCGCGCGCTTATGATCTGGGGCTTAAGGACGACGCCGTGTTTTGGTTCTACGCGGGCAAATACCGCTTCATCTCCTTCGCCTCGGTAATCGACGTCAGCGGCGCGATGTTTATGGAGACGGTCGAGGCAAATTCCGCTTTCATGCACCTTGCGGGCGACGTGATCAACCCCTACGCATTCTGCGACATCGACAAGCAGCAGATCATAGTCGAAAGGGCGGTCGATTGGGTAGAGGATCATCCGTATAAGGCGATATTTTCGGATAAATTCCCATCCATGGCTAGCGACCGCAAGGCGGCTCTAAAGGAAGTGATAGAAAAGCTCAAAGCCGATCAGCAGAAGCAAAAGCAGTATTTCGCCGATCCGAAAAACAGAGCCGATTACATAGCCGAGCGCAAGAAATATCGTACGGACGAGCGCTTCTGCGACTAAATTTGCGGCTAATTTAGTCGAACGGGTTTTGCTAGCTTAGCCGTATTTTGCCTAAATTTCAACTCGCAGGCTAAATTTAGGCAAATTTCAAGCTATGCTACAAAATAAAATTTAAGGAAAAGGCGTGAGTGAAATTTTAAAAAACGTGATGCCGCCGCCGTGGATCAAATACCCCGCTCTTAGCGAGTTTTCGCTTGGCTGGCGGATGGGCGCGGTAGAGGATTATAAATTTAAATTTTGGCAGTGGTTCGAGCGGCTGGATGAAGCGGCGCAAAAAGCGTATGCACGGGCCTTCCCCTATCCTTGCTTTTGGCACTACGGCGACTGGGACGGGCTGGACGAGACGTCTGAAAATGAGCGCGTAAAATGCGCGCATGGCGGCGACATATGCTGCTCGGAGCCACGAAATTTGAAATTTAGCGAGCATGGTGGGCTTAGGGGCGATCTTACGGACGACATAGACGATTTCTACCGCGAGGGCGTGCCGTTTTGGCGACGTGGCGGAGCGGCGAAATACGACAAAACCTCGCTAATAAATTCTTCCGAAGCGAATGAATTTCTATTTTTCTACAAGCCAGATGCGGCCGCGGACGGATCCTGCCTCGGGCAGTGGCAGAGCTCGCCTTTTGCCGTAGATGCCGATGAGTATCTATGCGCCGAGCAGTTTATGATGGCGAGCAAGGCGCAAATATTCGGCGACGAGCAGACGCGGGCGCAAATAATGCAGAGCCGCGATGCGAAGCAGATGAAGGCGCTCGGCAGGCAAGTGCGGGGCTTTGATGAGCGGCTCTGGGGCGAGGTGCGCTACAGCGTCGTGCTAAGCGGCAATTATTATAAATTTACGCAAAATCCCGCGATGATGCGCTTTTTGCTCGCGACGGGAGATAAAATTTTAGTTGAGGCCAGCCCGCTGGATAAAATTTGGGGTATCGGCCTTGGGCAGCAGAGCGAAAACGCAAGTCGTCCGAGTATGTGGCGCGGGCAAAATCTGCTCGGCTTTGCGCTGATGGAGGTGCGAGACGAGCTGCGCAGGCTGTATAAAAACTACGATCTGATCGATAAGAAATTTTTGCGAGATTAGGCAGCTAAATTTTACCGCTCTCGCCGGGTGCATTCGGCATGGACATAGCGCGGCAGCGAGGCGGCGCCAAATTTATAAAATTTTAAAATTTACGCAGACGACTGAAGCTCGCGCCGCTTTTGCGACGGTTTGGATTAAAATTTAAATAGCCGCCGTCCGCGCAAAATTCCGCCGAAAGCCCGCGTAAAATTTAAAAAGCAGATCGTGCGGAATTTTGACCGCATATTTGAGTAAAACCGGCGCTTCGGCGACATAAAATTCCGCTGCCGCCGTTTCAAAGCCCGAGTTTTTTAAATTTAGCCGCGCGGTGAAATTTTATCCGTTTTTATATACGAACATTATATAATTATCAAAATTTTTTCCAAGGAGAGAGGATGAAAAAGCTCGCTACGATACTTGCGCTGCTCTGTGCGGCGGCGTTTGCCAAGGAGTATGAGTATATGGTGCAAAGTATGAGCTACGGCTCACTCGGAGGGCGCAAGGAGAGCACGCATCTAAGCTACGACGCGGCGGCGCGCAAGCTGGAGCAGGTAAGAGATACGAACTCCTCGGACGGCCTAGGCTCTAGGTACAAAGAGATCAGCTACTTTGACGAAAAGGGGGGAATGGTTAAATTTGAAGTATTTGGCCTCGATCTTAAAAGCGGCAAGTGGAAAAAAATAGAGGACTACACGGAAAGCGTCAAAGACGGCGTCACGACGCGCGAGAGCAATTCGATAGCGGATGACGGCACGCGCAATGCGAGCAAAACCGTCTCCAGCTACGACGGCAACGCGACCGAAGATGTGCGATATAAGCTTGCAAAGGGCAAATGGCAAAAAGAGAGCATGAACAGATCCGTAAGAAACGCGTGGGATAAAGAGGAGCTTACGATAAGCTTCAAATGGGACGGCAAGAGCTGGCAGCCCAAAGATAAGACCAAAATTTTCTACGACGCCGCAGGAGAGATGAGCGGATACGTAACCTACGAGTTTGTAAACGGCGCGTGGCAAAACAGCGAGCGAGAGATGCTTAACGGCGATCGAAACGGCAGCTACGAGCAGATCCGCAGCACCTTCCAAAACGGCGCGTGGCAAAA
This sequence comes from uncultured Campylobacter sp., assembly GCF_938045205.1. Classification (GTDB taxonomy): domain Bacteria; phylum Campylobacterota; class Campylobacteria; order Campylobacterales; family Campylobacteraceae; genus Campylobacter_B. The sequence continues at coordinate 1,273 of NZ_CALIMY010000095.1, read as the reverse complement.
CGCTACGATGAGCAAGCACGAGCTAGACGCCGCAAAGGGCGAGGAGGTCGTTACGAGCTTCATCTGGAACGACGAGAAGGGCGCGTGGGATAATATGAGCAAACAGACCGCTATCAAGAAGGGCGCAGATCTTAATATGACCTCTTATCTGTGGGATGAGCAGCTTAAAGATTGGGTCAAAAGCTACTCGAACGGCGAAATTTACGATAAATCGGGCGAGCGCCCGCTCGAGCAAAGCTACGAATCAAATTCCAGCAGCAACAAATACGTCTATAGCTATGACGAGCGCGGCAGCAATACCACGATGGATATCTACAAGCTTGATGCGAGCGGCAAATGGGTGCAAACCGGGCGCTCGGAGGCCACTTACGATACCCAAATCCCGTCAGATAGCGTGGGGCACGGAGCCGCGCTCATGATGTTTGAGATGCCTAGCATTTACGCGATAACGAGCTTTAAGGAATTTAAGATTAAAGACGGCAAGTCCGAGCTCATAACGGAGCAGACATGGAAATATAAAAAGATAAAGTAGCGTTTGAAGATGCGTCGGTAAAATTTTGCAGCTAAATTTTATCTGCGCGGCCTTGCGCGAACGTCGCGGTTAAATTTAGCAGGCGCGGCGCTATTTATGCGGACGCGGCGTCGCGCGAGCTTTGCGTTTAAATTTAGCAGACGTAGCAATATTCGTGCGAGTGCCGCGATTAAATTTAGCTAGCACGGCGTCACACGAGCTTTACAGTTAAATTTAACGGCGCGGATGTTTCGTGCGACGCGTAAATTTTAAAATTTAAATCCTACGCCGCGGCAGGTCCGTACGCAGCGGCGGCAAAAGGAGAGGATGAAAATGGTTTTACCCAGAGCGACAAGAACGGCTATTTCGGTTTTAATTTCGGCGAGTATCTGTTTCGGCGCCGTAGAGGCGCAAGATCACGGCGCGGCAAGCGAGCAAAAACAAACGATACAGGGCGGCGGGAGAGATGACCAGACGCCCGCAGACAAGCAGAGTAGCGAAACAAACGCAACAAAGCGCGCAGACGAGCGAGACGACGAGGTGCAAAATTTTAAAATCAAAAAGCGCTATTTTCGCGGCTGTTCGTGCCTGCACAAACAAAAATCAAAGAAGCCCGCTCGCCTCTACGATGAAATTTCGCAAGAGCAGGCCGAAAGATCGGCGGCCTATTTCATCGGCTATTTCAAAGAGGGCAAGCTAAGCCGCTATGAGAAAATTTACGAAGGCGAGAGAATTTTTTCGAGCGAGGATATAAAGCGGTAA
>NZ_CALIMY010000094.1 GCF_938045205.1 uncultured Campylobacter sp. | reverse complement strand
TATCTTCGCATTTACAAAGCAACCCGGGCAGCGCATAAGCAAGCGTGCATGCGATCAGTCCGTAGAAATTTATACCCAGTAGCATCGAGTATTTGCCGCTGCCGATAGCCAAAAACTCGGGAAAAAATTTCGCGTCAAACGCAAATGCGACGCCAAGAAATATCCCGAGCCAAAAGCTGAGGTGAAAACCAAGCCTCGTAGGTCTTACAAATCCGTGCAACAAAAATATCGGCGCTAAGCCGATTACCATCGTACCGCTAATGGTCGTAGCTTTTAGAATGTCCGTGCCCACGATCATCGGTAAATTTCCAAAAATAGCAAAAAGTATCATCGAGATTATGCCGATTTTGATCGCATTTTTATAAACATCTTTGTTAAGCATTGCCGGGATATCATAGCCCACGAGCTTTGAAAGGCTCGCAAATGTCGAGTCCAGCGTCGAGCCTGCCGCGGCGATCATTACCGCCGTCATAAGGATCGTAGAGCCGATACCCATGGTTTTGGCTAGCTCTGCGGGGATGTTGCCCTTTGCAGCTATGCCTTCCATAGAGCCGTAAATTCCGATAAAGCTAAAGATCACGATGGCTATAAAACCTAGAATTCCAGATACTATGAAGCTTTTTAGCATCGTTTTTTCTTCACAGATAAAGCCGCGATCGGTTAAAACCGGATCATGAAACGGGTAGCTAACCAGCTGTAAAACGGCGACTAATAGCAGATCCACGCCTCCACCAAGCGTCCATGATCCGATCGTTACGAGCTCGCCCACGCCGTGCTTTGGCAGGATCGTGACGATAACCCAAAGCGTCGCAACGATGAAAACGAGGGCCTGGATCACGTCGGTTACGATTGAGCCGCGAAGCCCGCCGCGCACCGAATACACTAGCGTAAAAATCGTAAAGAGCGAAGCTGCGAGGATAAAAGGCATGCTGCCGCTATCGCCGTAATATCCGCCCACGACTGCGGTATTTCTCCATACTTCGTTAAAAAGTCGCACTAAAATCGCTACACAAAAGGCTACGCTAGCCGCCGCGCCGTAGTTACTCAATAGAAATGAAACCAGCCCGGTTGCGCCGAATTTTCGCCTTAGGCGGTATATAACAAGCCCGGCTATTGGGATACAAAGCCAATACGTCGCATATGCCACGCCGCCCACGATGCCGTAGCTAGCGCCTAAATTTGCGGCGTTGGTGACGGATTTTGCGAA
>NZ_CALIMY010000093.1 GCF_938045205.1 uncultured Campylobacter sp. | reverse complement strand
TCCGCGTAGTTTGTGAAGTACCGTTTTTTCTCGTCGATCTTATCAAATTTGACGTAACCTTTTTGCCAAAACTCCTCAAATTTAGGCATCGCTATGCCCATGCTCTCGGCTTTTTGGACTGCATCGGCGTAGATTTCCTTCACCCACTCAAGCTCCGTTTTGCCCTCGCTAAAGGCCTGCTCGTACTCCTCGCCCCACTGCGCGCAGATGAGCCGCGCGATCTCAAAGTCGCTCTTGCTCTCGCCTGCGGGCTTTACTAGCGGTTTAATCGCAAAGAGGTATTCGCTAGTGGAGTTTGCAAACTCGATATCCGTGCGCTCGCACTCAAGAGCAGCTGGCAGCACGATGTCGCTGAGTCTTGCCGTACTCGTCCAAAAGGGCTCCGTGGTGATGATCGCTTCGATCTTTTTCATCGCTGCGACCGCGCGGTTGGTGTCTGGGTGGCGGGTGAAGGTCGAGCCGTTGGCGTTAAACATCACTCTAATGTGCGGCATGACGTACTTTTTACCGTTGCGCTCGATCTGCTTGCCGGGCTCCATGATCGCGTCTATGAGCCTGCTGTTTGGTATCTCGTGGTATTTGACTTTGGCTAGCTTGCCTTGCGGGGCGATGTATTTTTCGTTTACCGCGGGGTTAAATGCCTGAAGCTTTGGCGCGATGAAGCTAATATCGGCGTTTTTATGCATCTGATCGTTCATCACGTATCCGCGCCCGGTCTTGCCGATATCGCCTAGCATCGCAGCCAGCGCGATGAGCGCCCAGTACGCCATCTCGCCGTGATGCTGTCGCTGTATCGCGTAGCCCGTGACGATGAGCGCGTCTTTTTTAGCTAGCGTACCCGCTAGCTCTTTTAGCTCTTTTTCGCTCACGCCGCAAATTTTACTCGCCCACTTTAGATCCTTTTTCACGCCGTCTTTCGCGCCGGTGAAATACTCCTTAAATTTATCAAACCCGACCGTGTAGCGCTCAATAAAATCTTTGTCGTAAAGCCCGTTTTCGTAAAGATATTCGCAAAGCCCGATCAGCATCGCCGTATCGGTGCAGGGGCGCACGGCAAGATAATCCGCGCCGAAATACTCCGCCGTTTCGTTGCGGTAGACGTCCACGCTGTAAATTTTCATCTCGCCTTTTTTAAATTTATCCTTCATAATCTCGTAGTAGGCGTAGGAGTTGTGCATCGGTACACCGATAGCGATCTTGTTTGAAACGACCGGATTCGTGCCCCAAAATACGATCGTTTTGGCCTCCTTTACCACGCCCTCCCAGCGCGTCGGAGCGTGCGTCGGATCGATAGAACCGGTCACGTGAGGCAAAAACGCCGTCGCCGCGCCGTATGAGTAGCCGCCAAGCTCGCTCACGTAGCCTCCTAGCGCGTTTAGCATGCGCTTTGCGGTGCGCTGCGAGTGACCGACCTTACCGAGGCTGCCCCACTGATAAAGCTGCCCGTAGATGGCCTCCGAGCCGTATTTGTCGAAGTTCTCTTTTAAAATTTTAGCACTTAGCTTTATCGCCTCGTCCCAGCTAACGCGCACGAAGGGCTCTTTGCCGCGAAGCTGCGGCTTTGGATTTGAGGGATCGGCTAGGAAGCTTTTGCGCACGTAGGGGTATTTCACGCGCGTTTCGTTTTGGATGTGATCGCTTAGGGCGTTGTTTAGCACCGTAGGCATCGCGTCGCCCTCAAACGGCTCAGTATCAACGACCCTGCCGCCGATGGTTTGGACGTAAAACGCGCCGAATTTATTCGCGCAAAGCCCCATCTGCTCGTCAAATATCGCTTGCGCCGCCGCATCAAACTGCTTTGCCTGCGCCGAAGCTGCCGCGAGCGCGCCTAGCTTTAGAAAGTCTCGTCTTTTCATGGTTGTTCTCCGTTAAATTTAAATTTGATTGGTTGATTTGGTTTAAATTTAGCAGGATTTATGAGGTTGAGTTTTGCATCGTTTGCCTTTTAACGTATTACGCGACCTCGCGTCTTGGCGGTGATTTTACGAAATTTAGGCTTAATTTGCCATTTATCTATGGCGTCGCGATGGAATTCTATTAGAGCTAAGCACTAGACAAATTCCGCCGCGACTATTTGGGTCAAAAGTTATACGTAAGGCTTAGATTAAAGGTGCGCGGATCGCCGTAGATCATTCGATTAGAACCGATGCCCTCAAAATAGCGCTTATCGGTTATGTTATCGACGTTTAGCTGCACATCTAGGTTTTTACTCGCTTTGTAGCCTAGCATTACGTTTGCAATCGTGTAGGCTTTCTGCTCGATCCTGCCGTATGGCGAGTCGGAATAAATCTTTGAGCGATACATCGCGCCTGCGCCGATTCTAAATGTGCCGATCTCATATTTTGCAAAAAGATTTGCGCTGGTGCGGGAGGAGTCGCTGGCGTAGATATTGCCGTCAGCATCTTTGGCTTTGTAGTGCGCTAGCCCCATGCTTAGGCTTAGTGCATCGGTAATTTTACCGTTTACATCCGCTTCAAAGCCCCTGCTGGTTACTCCGCGACCCTGCCTGTAAGCGTAGGAATTTGTGCCCGTGATATACTCGTCGGTGCGGATGCCGAGCTTATCTTGGATGATCTTAAAAACGCCCAGGCTTGCTTGCAGATCGCCGTCAAAATACTCGCCTTTGATGCCCGCTTCGTAGTCCTTGCCTTGGATGGGATCAAGATATTTATTGTTTTTGTCCTTGTAGGTTTGAGGTTTAAAAATACTCGTATAACTTGCATAAAGGGTATGATGATCATCTAAATCATAGGTGATCCCTGCATATGGAGTAATTTCGCGGGTAAAATTTCTATTATCTGCTCCACCTGTAATTTTATATTTATAGTAACTCATCCGCGTTCCTAATAAGAGCTTTAAATCCTCGGTGATTGAGAGTTTATTCGCGGCATAAATTGCTTTTTGAATAGTTCGATCGGCATTATTTTGATCTACATACGGTAAGCGTGGATCTTCAATATGAAGGTCGTTAAAATTTATTCTAGTACGCGCGGCATAAGCAAGGCCTGCTGGAGTATTTCGGTTATTCCAGTAGCTACTTACGTTATCGGATCCCTTTTTGTAGAGATTATACATCGCGCCAAATACGAATTCATGATCTTGTTCGAAAAATTCATAAGGGATATTCACATAGGCATCGATATTGTGGATATTCTCTTCGCGCTTGTTAGCATAAACGCTAAGATCGGCGACGTTTCCGATGCCGCCAGGGCCTACCCTGCCGCCATAATAGAGCAAATTTGAATCGGTATGAGCGCGACGAAACGAATAACTCAAGCTTAAACTCGCCTCGTTTGAGAAATATTGTTTAAAATCGGCATAAAAATCAAGCGTAGAGATGTCGTATCGCGTCCAAGGCTGAGAGAAAATTTTGTTTTTGCCGAAGTGCGTGCGCGTGCCGTCCGAGTTAAACGCGGGCATTCCGCCCCAGCGCGTGCCATGTCGGCGTAGAGTCTGATAAAATGAGCCAAAGCTCAGCCTTGAATCGTCCGTTACATCGATATCTAATACGCCATAAACGGCAGTATTGCGACGATTGTAATAGTCCATATAGGAGTGCGATCGTTCATGCATAAACGCTAGGCGTCCGCGCACCGAACCGCTTTGATTGAGCGGGCTTTGCACATCGGTTTTAAGCCCGTATTTGTCGTATGAGCCGCCGTTTAGGCTGATGTATCCTTTCGGAACGGCGGAATCCGCGTGCTTGCGGATAAAATTTAAACTCGCGGCGGGATTTCCCGCGCCCGCTAATAATCCGTTCGCGCCCTTTACTACCTCAACGCGCTCATATGGCAGTAAATTTAAATCGTTCGCCCCGAGGCTAAAACCTCCGAAGCTAGGCATCGAATCAAGCAGATAATAATCTATGCTAAATCCGCGCGCCGTAGGATAGAGCCTCTCATCCATACGCCCGCTCGTAATGCCCGCGATATTTCGCATCAGCACCTGATAATCGGTTATCCCCATATCTTTTAGCTTGGCTTCGGTCACCACGGTAAGAGACTGGGGCGTTTCTCTCGCCGTAAGATCGAGCCTGGTGGTACTTTTAACGAGCTTTCTAGCCTCATAATCTCTGTCGTCGCGACGGAGCTTTTGGGTATCTTGCACCTCTATGGTGCCTAAGTCCTCCGGGGTGCTCGCAGTGGCGTTATTTTCCGCATAAAGCGAAGTTAGCATATTTAATGCGACTACGAGCGAAAGAGATACTTTCTTCATAACTTTCTCCTTTTAGAATTTCTATTTTTTAGGGTTATGTAAAATCCGCAAATGCTTAAAAATAGGGGTGCAAGCCCCGCTAAAAACCATATAAGCTTCGTTATTGCGCCGTATGAGCCCGCATGGGCGCGACGAAAGCCGTCTTGAAGTTTGTCCGAAAAATCCGCATCGTTTATAAAGTCCGCTTTTAAAATTTCGCCTGTATCTGATATCGTAATACGGCTCGCGTAAGGGCTTTGCAGCGGGTTTTGCCCCGTCTCGAAGCCGTATACGGTAAAAGCGCCGCCCGGACAGAGCGGAAAGGCGATATAGGTGGAGCGAAATTCTTTAAATTTAACCGCTATCCGCGCTAAAGCCTCATCTAGCGTCGCAAGATTTTGCACCGCTTTCATGCTTGCCGCTCTGTTTGATGCCGCGACGGTGGAATTTTGCTCGGTCTTAAAATTCTGCAAGACCGCGCCGCATGGATTTGCGAGCGGCTTGTAAGTTACCGCCCTTAGCTCCCACCATGCTCCGCTTATAGCTATAGCAAACATTACGGGAGTGCTCGCGACTCCGATTAGGCGGTGAGTGCCGCGCATAAAATATATGGCCCGATCTAGCCTCAGCGAGAATAAGTTTTGCCAAAATTTTTTGTAGATAAAAAAGCCGCTAATGCCGATAAGTAGCGCGCTAAGCCCCACAACGCCTGCAAAAATTCTACCGCCGCGACCTAAAAACAGCTCCGCGTGCAGTTTATTTATCGCGCCGATAAAGCCCTCATCTCGCGGCATGGGCGCGCCTTTAATCTCGCCGCTAAAGGCGTCCAGGTAAATTAGGGCTTGCTTTTGTAGCTTCTGCGAGGAAAGTCTGATTTTATCGGTCTTTGAAGCATCTTGCGCGATGCTCCAGCCCATGATCGCATACTCTTTAAATTTGGAATTTATCTCGGATTGCAGGGTGCTAAATTTCATTCTAACGGGGAATTTCGCCACGCTTTCTTGTGTCCTAAACACCTTGTCTTTTAGCAAAACTTCATTGATCTGCTCCGCGTAAACTAAAACCGAGCCACTTATAGAAATGATTATAAGGGGTATGCAAAATATCAAAGATAGCCACAAATGAAATTTGCGCGAGATTTTGCGAAAGGATTTAGACAAAATTTTCCTTTTTTTGAAAATTATTTTAATTAAGACGGCGTGATTTTAGTGAAAATTGTATTAAAGCATCTTGAAAGTCATTATAATTTTTTAGCTAAAATTTTACGGCGTAAAATTTGCTTGAATGATTTATCTATAGAAATTTTAAAAGCTATTTTAAAATTTTAAGAGCCGAGCGAATATTAAAATTTTCGCGCACAGGAGAGTTTAAATTTAAAGCAAATTTCGGATTTTAAAATTTCAATATCACGCAGGGTCGTGTTTGGGTTGCAGGCGTGGACGATCAACGACTCAAGTGGCTTGCAAATTCCGCACTCGCCAAAAAAACTCTGCGTTGCAGAGATTTAAGTCTTTTATCGCGAAATTTGCAATCACGCGATTAAAAGAATTTACCGATAAGCGCATATCCCCACAGCGCGGCGTTGAGAAATAGGCTAATCATCACGGCGGTGCTTGCGGTGTCTTTGGCGCCCTTGGCTAGCGGGTGGATTTCGCTCGTGGTAAGATCAACCGCGCGCTCAATAGCGGAGTTTATGCACTCAAGCGCTATAGTAAAGACCACGCCGAAGATCAAAAATAGATTTAGTACCGCGCCGAAATTCCAAAAAAATAGCGACAGCAGAAGCGGGACGAACACGCAAAGCTCGAGTCTAAAGCTACGCTCGCTGCGAAGCATCTCGGCAAGACCCGCCATCGCGTAGCTCCAGTTGGCAAAAAATCGGTATTTGGGCTGATTGCGCATAATTTTCCTTTAAATTTAGTCAAAATTTCGTATAATCATACCAAAATTTTTGCGCCAAAGGCTAAATTTGAAACTGATTAGTTGGAACGTAAACGGGCTGCGCGCAGTGCTCGGCAAAGACGGCTTTGCGTGGCTTGCGGAGCAAAATCCCGATTTTTTGGGCTTGCAAGAGATCAAGGTGAGCGAAAAGGACGCTCCGAAAGGGCTTTACGAGCTCGGATTTTCTCAGATCGATCTAAATTCCGCCGCTCGCGCGGGATATTCGGGCGTGGCAAGCCTAGCTAAATTTAAAAGCGAGACGAGCAAGGCGCTGTTTTTCCCAGACGACGAAGGACGCGTATTGCAGCACCGCTTCGGCGATGTCGTGCTTTTTAATATCTACTTTCCCAACGGCCAAAAGGACGAGGCGCGGCTAGCCTACAAGATGGAATTTTACGCGAAATTCTTAGCCTACGCGCGTAGCCTCGCGGAGCAGGGGCTCGGGGTGATATTTTGCGGCGACGTGAATACCGCGCACCGTGAGATCGATCTTGCGAACCCCAAAGCAAATTCCAAAACCTCGGGCTTTTTGCCGATCGAGCGAGCGTGGCTCGATGAGGTGGAGGCGGCGGGCTTCGTCGATACCTTCCGCGCCGTGCACGGCGAGCTGCGGGACGCCTACTCGTGGTGGAGCTACCGCTTTAATGCGCGCGCAAAAAACGTAGGCTGGCGGATCGATTATTTTTTCATCTCGGCTAATTTGCGCTCGGGGCTAAAGGACGCTTTCATCCTAAGCGACGTGATGGGTAGCGACCACTGCCCCGTGGGCATCGAGATCGAAATTTAGCCGGGGCAAATTTCGCGGCGCGAGCTTTGATCTTGCGCGGCTTGCGGGCAAGGTGCGCGTAGCGGCGGCTAATGTGCGGATTTAAAGAGGCGGTGCGTAAATGTTGCGCGATAAAATTTTAAATTTAAGGAGAGAAAATGTTGAGCGATATCGAAATAGCAAATGCGGCGAAGCCGGATAAAATTTCAAACGTTGCGAAAAATTTGGGGCTTGGCGAGGATGAGATCGAGCTGTACGGCCACTACAAAGCCAAGCTAAACATCAAGCCGCGATCGCGCGCTTCGAAGCTTATTTTGGTCACGGCGACCAATCCGACGCCGTTTGGCGAGGGCAAGACGACGACCTCTATCGGTCTAGCTGACGCGCTAAAGCGTCTAGGCAAAAGCGTCTGCCTTGCGCTGCGCGAGCCGTCGCTGGGGCCGGTTTTTGGTATCAAAGGCGGGGCTGCGGGCGGCGGGTATTCACAGCTGGTGCCGATGGATGATCTAAATTTGCATTTTAACGGCGATTTTCACGCGATCACCTCCGCAAACAATCTCATTTCGGCGGTCATCGACAACTCGCTGTATCAAGAAAACCCGCTAAAAATCGATAAAATTTTGTGGAAGCGCTGCATGGATATGAACGACCGCGCACTGCGCCACATCACCGTTGGACAGGGCGGGCGCACCGACGGAGTGCAGCGCGAGGACGGCTTTAATATCACTGCCGCCAGCGAGATAATGGCAGTTCTGTGCCTCTCAAACGATCTTGCCGAGCTTAAGGAAAACATCGCAAACATCATGGTCGCCTACGATACGCAGGGAGAGCCGATATATGTGCGCGATCTGGGCTGCGCGGACGCCGTGGCGATCCTGCTAAAAGACGCGATGAAGCCAAATCTCATCCAAAGCCTTGAGCATACGCCCGCGCTCGTGCACGGAGGACCCTTTGCAAATATCGCGCACGGCTGCAACTCCATAATGGCGAGCAAGTTAGCTCTAAGTCTTGCCGATTACGCCGTGACGGAGGCGGGCTTCGGAAGCGAGCTCGGGGCTGAAAAATTTATAGACATCAAGTGCCGCCGCGCAGGCATCGCTCCGGATGCCGCGGTGCTGGTTAGCACGATCCGCTCGCTTAAATACAACGGCGGCGCGGATAAAGAAAATATCGCGAGCCCGGATCTAGCCGCGCTTCAAAGAGGCATCGTAAATTTAGGCGGGCATATCGAAATTTTACGAAACTTCGGGCTAAATCCGGTCGTGGCGCTTAACCGCTTTAGCTTCGATAGCGACGGCGAGATCGCCTTCGTGCGCGAGTACTGCAAGCAGCGCGGCGTGCAGATGGCGATTTGCGAAAATTTCGCCAAAGGAGGCGAGGGCGCGCTTGAGCTAGCCCGCCTCGTCATAGATGAGTGCGAGCGCGCTAAGGAGCTGAAATTCGCCTACGAGCTTAGCGACGATACGGCGAGCAAGATCGAAAAGATCGCTACTAAAATTTACGGCGCGAGCGAGGTCGTTTTCGAGCCCGAGGCGCAAAAGGCGCTACAGCACATCAAGGCCTTGGGGCTTGAGCGGCTAAACGTCTGCATCGCAAAGACGCAGTATAGCTTCAGCGACGATGCCAAGGCGCTTGGGCGCGCGCGCGGCTTTAAGCTCAGCGTCAAGGACCTTCAGATCCGCACGGGAGCTGGCTTCATCGTAGCCGTCTGCGGCAAGATAATGCTTATGCCGGGGCTGCCGAAGGTTCCTAACGCGCTAAATATGAAAATCACGAGCGATGGCGTCATAAGCGGTCTGGCGTGATTTGAAATTTTATTTTCGGTGCCCGAAGCCAAAGCCGAAAATTCCGCGCTTGGGCGGTAAAATTTAGCTGCGGGCTTCGGCGGCGATAAATTTTGCTTGTAGGTTGAGACGAGTTTATCGCGCCCCGGTTTTATCACGTCATGGTTTTGCTATGCCTCGGTTTTATTGCGCTGGGTTTTAGCCAGTTGAGTTTTGATTAGTCGGATTGGTCGGATTGGTCGGATTGGTCGGATTGGTCGGATTGGTCGGATTGGTCGGATTTCGGCGCGCCGGGTTCGTCCCGCGAAATTTCATTAAATTCTGCGTAAAATTCTACGCAGAAATTCGGCGCGAAACCCATGCAGGTTTAGCATTTGAGATTTTGCTCGCGAAATTCCGCGCAAAAACCGGGCGCAAGATCTTAAACCGAGCCGGCCGCGAGCTTGCGAGCTCATCGGGGCGAGATTTAAAATTTCATAACGCGTGGGCTCGTCGTGAAATTTAAAATTTCACGCGGCCGCGCACAGTGTCATGTGTTGCTACGAGATTCTAAATTTCATGTCGAGCGCACCGTCAAATTAATCCGTCGGTCGCGCAGCAGATCGCCGCACGAGCTAAAATTCGCGCTTGCGCCGCGACATGCACCGCTGCGAGTTAAATTATGCGGCAGGCGAGCTAAATTTTACGCTCGTGTGGATCAGTCATGTTGGCGGAGGTTTGCGGCGCCCAGATTAAATTTTACATACCGCCGTGTAGCGCCTGCAGTGGGCACGGATGCTTGATCCGTTCTGCTTGCAAAGGCGCAGGCGGCTATAGCTGCATAGCAGTAGAGTTAAATTTTACGAGCCGATGCGTCGCGTCATGAAATTTCGTGCTGCCCGCTGCGACTAAATTTGTGCGATAATATGTCGGTTATGCGCTCGTAAATTAAATTGCACTTTATGCACCCGTCGCCTGATTGTCGCGCGGGATTGAAATTTGCGCGCCGCTTATCGCATAATTTTAGGCCGCTGCACGCCGCACTATAGCTGTCGTAAAATTTTAAATTTCATGCTGTGCGTACGTACGAGCTAGCTGTGAAATTTAAAATTCTATGTAGGCGTGAAATTTGCTTCGCGTTACGCTGTGTCGCGCATCGTCGCGAGCCAAATTATGCGCTGCTGCGGAATTAAAGTCTTGCATGCCCGCTGCTACCACTCAGGCGCCGTATGCCTGGCGGCTCTGTTTTGTGATCCGTTCGCGCCGTATTTGTTGCGGCAGTTATGTAAGTCGCCACGCCGCAGTGCGAGATTTTGCGTCGAGCTCTATTTTAGAGCTTTGATTTGCAGCGAGATTTTACGGCGCGCAATGGCGCTAAATTCCATCCTGCGTGAGATTTTGGAATTTTAAAATTCCCTTTCGCGGTATAATTGTATGAAATGTAAAATTTGCAGGATTTTAATAAAGGAATTTTAAAATTTATGCGGCGCGGCTTTGTGGCGCGCCCGCAAGAAAGGAGCGATCATGGACAAGCTGGATAAAGAGGAGCTAGCAGAGGTGTTTGTCGCTAGACTCAAAGCTTTAGCGCGTAGCGGCGGCGCCGATCTGCGCGAGCTTGATCGCGAGTTCTACGGATTTAGCGTGCGACTTGGCGTGCGTTATGACTTTGCCGGCAAGTTTAGCGTTTCGCAGATAAGTGGCGGTGAGCGCGCTCAGCTGCATTTCGCTGACGTCGCGCAGTTCGAAGCTCATGCGCGCGAGTGCCTGCGCGCGGCAAGCACTGATGCGGAGCTAAGCGAGGCCTTTATGCTACGCCTGCGTGCAGATCCCCAAAAAGCCGCTATGAATGCGGATCAAATCATAAAATTTCACGATTTTAAGCCCTTTAGCGTTCAGCTGCGTTGTGAGCATTGCGGTGGATCGGGCAGGAGACGCTGCAAAGGCTGCGAAGGCGCAGGCAAGGCGCCGTGCGCTAACTGCGGCGGGCGCGGGCGCTTGATCTGCCCCGATTGCAAGGGCACCGGTGGCTATAGCCGCGCGGCTTTAAGCTCTACGGACGCTCGCGTGCACGATGCTTCTAAGAGCGGTGCCGCAGGCTCTGCATCAAATTCTATGGGCTATCGCTTCATTCCCTGCGCTAGCTGCGGTGGTAGCGGCTCGCGCATTTGTCCCACTTGCGGCGGCGCAGGCAGATTGCGCTGCGAAAAGTGCGGCGGTGCGGGCGATTTTCGCTGCGAGCACTGCGATGGGCGCGGGTATTTCACTCGCACCGGCAAAGTATCCGTTTATGCCCGCCCGAGCGTCAGCATAGGCGCTAGCTCGCAGGTTTTCGGGCGCGAGCTGCTGGATTTTTTATGCAGCAAGGGCGTGGGCTTTGCTGCGCGCAGACTTTTGTTTCGTCTAAGCTCGCTGCGAGCGGTGCAGGGCGGCTGCGAAGCGGTATTTAGCGCGGAGGATGATTTTTTGCGCTTGAGTTTTGCCGTCTGTGGCAAGGCTTACGATGCGGCGTGCTTCGGCGGCGTGACATTCGTAAGGCCCAGCTTTTTTGACGAAGTTTTTGCGTCGGAGCTTGCGGCGGTGCGCGGCGCACCCGCTAGGCTAGGGTGGGACGATGCGCAAAGCCTTTTTGCGCTATTTCGCGCGAAGCCTGCGCTGGATGCGGCGATGCGTCTAGCTAGTGCTAAGTTGCGCGGCGAGACGCTAAATCTCGAGCAGTTGCGCGGCGCGGATGGACATTTTAACTTTGCAAATTTTGCCCGCAGCGCGGCTGACCGCGACGCTTTGAGCCTTACAAAAGACGCTTCGCGCAAAGAAAATCTCGAGGGCGGCGCGAGCGTAAAATTTGCGGGCACGAAATTCGCGAGCGCTTCGGCAAATCCTATAAGCGCAGAAGATAATCACTTGAGATCGCGCAGAGAGCTTGGCAGGTTCGCAGGCGGAGTGGGCGGCAGCATAAAATTTACAGGGGCGGATCTTTCGGAAAGCGGAGAGAATTCTGCCAGCGATTTTGATGCTAGGCAGCAAAGCAGCGAAGCTCGCGCGCAGAATGGATCTAATTTTGCCGGCTCGCAAGAAGGCTTAAGTGACACTTCTGATCGCGCCGCGGAGGGTCTTTACGAATTACGCGGCGAGCGAGATTACCGAGATTTAAGTGTCTTGGGTGCTGAAAATTCCACAAATTTCATAGACTCCGCCGCAATAAATTCCGAAAATCTAGCCGCTGCAAAATTTAAAAATCGCGCGAACACGCAAGATCCTGCGTCAAATTCTAAAATTTCGCCCTTTGCACGATTAAAGAAGTTCTTTTTCCCACGTTCTTTGCGCGAGGATTGCGTGCAGAGTTTCGCCGCGGCGCTTATGCGCGTTTGCGAGGGCTTTATTTCGCAGCAATGCGCTCGCGATTTGGGCAGCGCGATGGCTGGGGCGCTTGGCGTGCTAAGTCCGCGATATGACCGCGCGGTGTGGTGTATAGGCGGAGGCGAGCTCATCGCAGCGGCTGCACTGGCGTGCGAGGGCTGCTTCGAGATGATCTTTGCGGAGCATTATTTTTGGGCACTTGCATGTGGCGTGGCAATCGCTGCTGCAGGGCTGTTAGGCGGTGTGGCGCTGTGGCTGGCAAGCGTAGTGCGGTGCGTCGTAAAAGCTCGTAAAATCCCGCGAGAGTATCGCTGCGGCAGAGGCGGCGCGGCGTTTGCTAGCTTTTGCAAAGCCATGCTCTGCGCCGTTTTAGCTAGCGCAATCTACGGAGGCGCGGCAAATACGGGCTATGTGCCGAAAACCGGCGCAGCAGGGCTACTGCAAGGATGGATGCCTGCATTTTTTAAGGAGGAAAATTCCGCTTCCGCGAGTGATGGCGTAAATTCTGCAGACGAAAATTCTACGAGCGCAAGCTCTAGCGGCTCTGAAAGCCCTGCTTCAAATTCCGCTTCCGGGGCGACTAATAATTCCGCTGCGATGCAAAAGGATAAAATTTTATATATTCAAAAAAGCATCGGAGCCAAGCAGGATGGAATTTTTGGCGCACGCACGTTAAAAAAGGCGAGGGAGGTTTTGGATCAAAATCTAAGCGGCGTCGATGAAATTTACGAGGCTCTAAAAAGCAAAGAGCAGGCGAGATCGAACCCGAACTCTAGCGATCAAACTGCGCCTTAACGATAAATCCGCGTCTTAGGCTTGGCGGGCGATCTTAAAAAATCAAAAAGGACTAAAATGAAAAATAAAATTTTAATTCTAGCATTCGCTGCGGTGCTTTCCGCAAATTTCGCGCTAGCCGAAAATTTTGAAATCACCGCAGACGATATAAGCAGGGCTACAAAATCCTGCGATAAGGGCGATATGAAGTCGTGCGGGGCATTGGCGCAAATTTACAATTATGGCTGGGGCGTGCCGCAAGATCTGCTAAAGGCTGCGCCGTTATACGTCAAAGCTTGCAAAGGCGGCGATGCGGAGTCGTGCGTAAATTTAGGCATTTTGTATCAAAGCGGAGAGGGGATGCCGCACGATGAGGCGAAGGCGGCGGAGCTGTTCGACAAAGCCTGCGATGACGGGCACGCGATAGGCTGCAGTAACGCAGGCTCTGCGTATATCAAAGGTAGGGGCGTGCGCAAAGACGCTATAAAGGGCGTAGGTTACTATGTGCGCGGTTGCGATATGGATATCGCGGACAGCTGGCTTGCGTGCTTAAATTTAGCGCGTCTTTACGAGGGCATAGATAATGTTAAAGCCGCACAGTACTACAAAAAAGCCTGCGAGCTAGGCGGCAAGGATAGATTTATGAGTTCGGTAGCGGAGCATGAAAGGGCATGGAAAAGCTCATGCGAAAGCTACGAGAGGCTTAAATAGCCCGCAAATCCATGCTTTGAAGCAGACTCTCGCGCTCGCCGTGGCTACAGAGCAAGAACCATAGCAGATTTCGCATAAATAGCGCAAATCTAAACATCAAGTATCCTGTAGGAGCGGAAACATAACGGCGCAAGTTCTTAGCGGGCTCGTATTTTAGGAGGCAAGATAATGACGCTAGCGCTGATCCGCCACGTTACGCCGCTGATCGATCGCGGCGTGTGCGACGCCGCAGAGGCCGCACGGCGCGCGATCCTATATGACGCTACGCAAAGCTTAGCTTTGTATGAAATCGATAAATTTAAAAGCAGCGCCGCATACGAAGAGCTCGCTCGCATAAGCCGAATATGTTCCTCTCCGCTGCCGCGCGCCGCACTTACGGCACAAAAGCTGTTTCCACACCGACGGGACATAGAGTACCTAGAGGCTTTGCGCGAGTTTAATCTGCGAATATTCCCCGTGCCGCTAATAAAAATGCCGTTTGATTGTTGGCTCGTGCTCTCACGCCTGCTGTGGCTGTGCGGCATGAACCCTAGCGGCGCAAGCGCGAAAGCAGAGCGGCGGCGCGCGCTTGATCTGATGCCGTCGCTGCTGGAAGCGGACACGGCGGTGATCGCGCACGGCTTCGTGCTGCGCGTCATACGCCATAGCGCGCGGCGGGCAGGCTACCGCCTGATATACCGCTTTTGCGAGGGCTGCTTCTGCGTAGAAATTTGGCAGTGCGCCGCGTAAAGATACCGCTCTGCGCGAAATTTTGAAATTTTGCGTTTTGTAAATTTTAAATTTAATGCGCCGTTTGACAGCTGTCGCGAGGCGGCGAAATTTTATCATGCAATGAGCGCTGCTTTTTGAATACGGATAGCCCGCCGCCGCGAAGTAAAATTTAAACCATACGGCGCGAGCGAGGTGGTTTTTGAGCCGGAAGCGCAAAAGGCGCTACAGCACATCAAGGCCTTGGGGCTTGAGCGGCTAAACGTCT
>NZ_CALIMY010000092.1 GCF_938045205.1 uncultured Campylobacter sp. | reverse complement strand
TAAATTTTACTTTGGCGATAGAGGCACGACGAGCGGCGCAAGAGAGCCTAATACCTACGAAGCATTGAGATGAAATTTGCCGAAGCGGATCAAGAAAAGCCCTGATTTAACGATATTTGAGGCATACTAAAATTATCGCAGATTAAGTCTATGAGAGGTATATTGCGGAAAATTTTAGGAGCAAAATTTGAAAACGAGATATTATCTGTGCTTGGTCTGCATCATAATAATATGCGCTTTGTGCGCGATACTTTCGATTATCGCGGAGTATAAATACCCAAATTCAGCCGAAAAAATTAAAACCGATCCGTATGAGTGGGTATGCGATCTAGATGGCAATCTTACAGATATACAGCTTAAGGATAGGGCGTTAAAGTGCATGCTTAAAAAGACCTATAAATCTATAAATATTTCAGCGGGGGAATTCCGTGATATGGAAAGAAAAATAAAGAAGCAATACGGTAAAGTGGACGATGAATTTTATAATTTTTATAGCGGGTTGGCGGAAAGATGCGGTGGAAATAATCGTCCAGATAAAGCTTGCGAATTTTTCATTGTAGATGACAATATAAATTTAGAATATTTTATGAGTTTGGGAGACAGGGCTTGCAACGGTAAACAAGCCGTAGCAAATTTCAAAGATTTTGTAAATATGTCCATGCTCAAAGGCGAAGTTGTTTACCCTTGGGAAAATAATAATAGTTTAATCTTGTCGGATGGAAATTTAAAGTACAAATTATATTTTAGCGGATTAGAAAATGATAAACATGTATTTGATATGTTATTTACGGAAAAAATATTTTTAAATGAAATTAATCCTAAAATATACGACCGCAAATATCCTAATGATAAAATTTTTTCTATTCCAACCGACATGCTATTTTTTGATATGTAAGCCTAATAGATAAAAAATACGATAACTTTTGTAATTTATATAACTTTAAAAAGAAAGATATAAAGCCGTATAAAGCATTTTTTGAGTTAGAAGGTAGAAAATATAGTCGGTATGCTTTTTATCTAGGTATTTTTGATGAAAATTATACATATAAATACGATATAAAAGATAATTTGCTGGGTGTGGAGCAAGGATATTATTACGATGAAAAAACCAAAGAGATAAAACGAGAGCAATAAAATAGAATTTATAAATTTACCCGCCGCGCTTACTTAAAATTTCTTGCTTAGCGCTATTTGCCTCTTGCGCCGCGAGTGATCATCAAGGACTGCTCGTAGAAAATGAGCAGCGTTATCGAGACACCCGTGCCGAGCGCCAGCGAGATCGAGATCGTGGCGAGGGCGTTGTCGAAAAATGAGATGAGGTGAGCGAGCTTCTGCTGTGCGCCTGCGGCTTTGATATAAGAAAACAGCGCCAAGACCGCCTTATAGGCGTAGATGCCAGGGATCATCGGAAGCAGCGCAGGAAAGGCGATGATCTCTGCGGGTATCTTAAGGCGCTTGGCGCAGAGCATTCCCAAAACGCCGATCAGAAACGACGCAAAAAGCGTCGCGGCGGCGATCGAAAAAATTTGGCTCTGTATCAGCAAAAACCTGCACGAATGCGCTACCGCTGCAAGCAGCGCCGAAAAGACTAGCGTCTTTTTAGGCGGCATGCACGCATACGCAAACCCGAGCCCCGCCGCAGCGGCAAAGCAAGCGTCCTTAAATACCAAAAGCGCTATATCAAACATTTACAAGCCCCAAATTTGAGATGCTAAGCGTCAGAAAGAGCCCGATTGCGATGCAGATGATCAAAAGCCCCGTGTTTAGCCCTCTGCTGATGCCTACGAGCATATTTTCGTTTAGGATGTCAAATACCGAGTTGATCAGCCAGACGCCGGGGATCAAAAAGAGTATGCTCGATCCCACGGCTATGTCGGGCGTGGCGCTAAGCCCGTAGCGAGCGCCTAGCGAGACAATGAAGGAGACTGCGAACGAAACCGCGATGTATTGGATTTTTAGATTGATTTTGAGCCTGCTAAGCAGATAGCGGGCGCAAATTCCAAAAGCCGTAGCCGCAAAAACGAGCGCCATCGCGCCGCCATCGCCGCCGAAAAGCTCGCAGAATGCGGCATTTGCGACGCTGAGCAAAACAAGAGTTTTGGCAAAGCTTTTCTTCTGCGAGGCTAAAATTTCGGCAAATGAGGCTCTGGCGCGCGCAAGGGGGATTTTTTCGTCGTAAATTTCCCAGCTAAGCGCGCTTAGCTCCGAGATCAGATCGAAGCTGATATGCGCCGCAGCGCCCGTTTTGACGTAGGTGCGGCGGATAGAGTTGTCCGCAGGATCCATCACGCTGATGATGAAGTGGCGCACAAAGATCATCAGGCTAGCCTCATAGTCGTAAGCGTCCGCTATCCTGCGCACGCAGTGCTCTATACGCGCGGTGTAAGTGCCGATACTAAGCATCTTGGCGGTGTATTCGCTAAGAAAATTGGTAAGCTCTTGGATTTGCGGTCTCGCCGCTTCCGCTTCTTTCACTGTCGCCGCTCCTGCTGACGTTGTTTTTGCCGTTGCGATAGTGTTTCGTGTTGTTTCCACGCCTGCCTCTGCCGCCTCAATATCGTTTTGCGCTGTCTCCGAGGCTGTCACGGCTTCTGTTTTTACAGCGCCTGCCGCCGTTTTTGATGTCGCTTCGGCGTCCGTTGCGGCGGTAAAATTTTGATTGTTTAAATTTGACATCGTTTCGGAATTTGAGTTATCTAAATTTAGCGCCGAGGCGGAATTTTGCTCGCTTAAATTTAACGCCGCCGCGGAGCTTTCATCGCTCAAATTTGAAACGGCGGAATTTTGCTCTTTTAAAGAATTCTGCTCACTTAAATTTAAATCGCAGCCCGAGCTTTGCCCGCTTAAATTTAAACTTCCAGCGTCCTCGCAAGATCCGCTAAATTTAGAATTTTCCCCGCTCACGGCTTCACCTCAGACTTATGAGATCGAGCGGGTTGATGTGGTAGTTCTGCTGCGTCACTTCAAAGGTCAGATCCGAGCCGATGCGCCCGATGATGTAGCCCTTTTTGACGTTGGAGCCGACGCGCACGGTAGGCGGGATCTGATTTAGATGCGCGTAGATCGTGTGGATGCCGCCGCTGTGCTCTAGGATCACGACCTTATCGAGCACGGCGGTTTCTTTAGCAAAGACCACTTTGCCCGGCAGTACCGCTTTAACCTGCGTGTCGCCGCTGTTTGAGCCCAGCACGATATTTTCGTTGAAAAGCTTGATGTTATACACGGGATCGTTGTAGTTGCCGAATTTCCGCTTCAAATACGCGCCGTTTAAAGGTGCTGCGGTCTTGGCTCCGCTGTATTTTTTGACGCGCGAGGACTGATAGCTCGAGCCGTACTGCTTGACCTTTTGGTTGATCTTACTTACGCGCTCATCCGCTGGCTCGCTCACTTCTGGCTCGGGCTCGCTAGGAGGTGCAGGCTCGGGCTTGCCCGCCTTTTTGGCAGCCGCCTTTGCTTTGGCGTACTCTTTTTCGCGTGCCTGACGCTCCTTTTGCTTCTGCGCTTCAAGCTTTGCTTGGCGCGCCGTTTCCTCCTTCTGCGCTTTGGCTTTTTCCTCGGCGTCATCGATGATCTTAAGCTCCTGCAGGGTCTTAGATATGGCGTCTTGCTCGTCGTTTATCTTCTCCAGCCTCGCGATGTAGTCCTCTTTGTCCTTTTTCATCTGTGCGAGCTTTTCTTTTTGGGTGGTTTGCTTGGCGTCAAGATCGGTTTTTTTCTTGTCGTAGCCCGCCATGCTCGCCTGGATCGATTTGATCTTTTTATTCTGTTCGTTGATAAAATTTTGATTATTTTCGTAGTCTTTGATTAACCCCTTCAGCTCGTCGTTCATAACGACGCCGAGCCCCTCTAAAATTTCGCTAGCTACGATAGAATCGGGCGTAGTGGTGGAATTTACGTCGGTGATTAGATCAAACGATAGCTCTTGCGAGATCACGCTTATGATCTTGCTTTCTAGATCATTTTGCACGCTAAGAAGGGTGACGTTTTGGCTATTGAGTTTCTCAAGCTCCTGCGCTTCGGCGGCGTATTGATCCTTTAGCCCTTCGATCGTTTCGCTTAGCTGTTTGATTTCGCCCTCGCGCTTTTTAAAGCCCTCCTGCTCCTTTACGATAAGGCCAGCGATCTCGTCGATCTTTTGTGAGAGTTGCATCCCCTCCTTTTGCGAGCTTTTGAGCTCTTGACCCGCTTTGGCGATCTTATCTTTCGTGCTCTGCTGCTTTGCGGGTGCGGCGTAAGTAAGAGCTGCGGCGAGCCCCAGCGCAAGAAGCGGCGCTAAAAAAGCTCTTTTCATGCTCGTTTATTTCCGATTTGCAGCATCACAAAACTTACCGCGATGATAGATAGCGCCAAGGCAACACTCAAAAGGATCAGCGCGTCGTAAGGCAGCACTATGGCGGTGCGTAGATCGCCGATACCCTTAAGCGTTGTCGAAAACACCTCCCAGCCTGGAAGCGCAATGTAGAAGCAGGTCACGATCAGCGTGGCTATGAATGAGTCTATTATCGCCATTCGGTAGAGTTTGCCGCTTTTTATCAGAAACGATGCGCCGAAAAGCTCCATGATCTCGATGCGCTCTTTGTGTTCGTAAACCCAGATACGCATCTGGCGGTGAATTAACATCACGCCTAAAAGTACGATGAGAAACGCAAAGCCATAAACGAGGCTTTTGATAAGTAGTAAAATTTTAAAAATTTCATCGTGGGTCTTTTTAAAAATTTCTACCCGCGTAAGCGAGCCGATAGATTTTAGATCCTGCTCGATCTTGGCAAGCTGCGCGGCGTCGGGGAAGCTTTCGAGTTTGACGCTATAAAATTTAGGCAAATTTTTACTCAGCTCGGCAAAGGCATTTTGTGAAATTTTACCCTTCAGACGCTCGGTAATGCCCGCTGTGGAAATTTCGCTAATCGAGCTGATTTTCGGTACCGCTTTTTGCGCGTCTTGCAAGCTGAGCGGAGTTTTGGAGACTAGCACGATGTTGTATTCGTTTTGGATCGAGCGCTCGTAGCTTTTGGTTAGGTTGCTCATAAAAATTCCAAACTGCACGGAGAAAAGCAGCGCGACGAGCGAAAAGATCACGCCGAAATGGGTTTTAATCGATTTCATTTACTTTAGCGTCCTTAATCTCAAAATGTCGGTGCCTAAAACGCAGCGTGGCGGGCATTTTGTGCGTCACGATGACGACGCAGGCGTTCCACGACTCGCACGCAGAGCGCAGCAAATTCCAAATAATGGCGCTGGAGTAGTCGTCCAAATTTCCCGTAGGCTCGTCGCACAGCAGTAGGCGCGGGTTATGCGCCATCGCACGCGCCAAAGCCACGCGCTGCTGCTCGCCGCCGCTAAGCTCGAGCGGGTACTTACCCATCTTATGCCCGAGCTCGACGTGGCGCAGTAGCTTTTTGGCTTGGTCTTGGCAGACCTGCTGATTGTAGCCCATTATCATTAACGGAAGCATTATGTTGCGCTCGATCGTCCATTCGTTGATCAGGCGGTAGTTTTGAAAGATAATGCCGATACGCTGGCGCAGGGTGCGCAGATCGGAGTTCGTGATGCCTTTTAGATCGCACAGGCAGACGTTCAGCTCGCCGCCGATGATGTCGATGCCGCCATAGAAGGACTTAAGCAGCGTGGATTTGCCGCTGCCGCTCTTGCCCGTGATGATGACGAAGTCCTTCGCGCCGATGCCGAAGCTCGCGTCTTGGATGACCGCGCCCGCCTTTTCGTAGCCTAGCGTGAGGCCCGCTGCGGTGATGATGTTGTAATCGTCCGTTATCTCTGCCATTGTGAAAATATCTCCGAAATTTTTTGATGTGCCGCGTGGTTTTCGCGCGTAGGAAGCGGGCAGCGGATAAAGTAGCGCGTGCCGCTTGCGTTTGTGCGGATGAAACACTGCTGCGGAAAGTCGAATGCACCGAGCGAAAGCAGGATTAGCACATCTTGCGGCTCGGCGGCGCACGGCTTGCTTTGCTGTTGCTGCTCGGCACGATTTAATTTACCTTGGTGTTCGGCTTGTAGCTCGGCTCGCTTCGGCTCGCTTTGACGCTCAACTTGCGACTTGATAGAATTTGACTTATTTTGTAATTCTGCTTGCGGCTTAACAGCGCGGTTTAGCTCGTTTTTTAGTTCGGCTTGCGGCTCATTTTTGCAAGGCGCGGCGCTTGCTTTTGCTGCACGGGTCACCGCGAATGAGCCATCCAAATTCGGCACATTGTTTGCATCTATTGCACCGATAGTTGCAGGTGTAGCGCTCGCACCTGTCGCGTCGATAGCTGCAGGCGCCCCCTCTGCGCCGCTAGAATTTAGCGCGTTGCTTGCGTCGATTGTTGCGAGCGGGTCATTTGCGTTTAGTGTATCGCTTGCAGCGGCTGCGCTGTTTATCTGTGCGCCTTGCTTTGTTGCGATCTGCTCGCAGGCTAAAGCGCGCTTTTCGCTCGGGGCGGGGCGGCTAAATTTAGCGCTCGTTGCAGCGCCTATGCTTGTCGTATTTCTCGCACTCACTACGCCGCCGTCTGTTAAATTTAAGCAGCTTACATTCAAGCGATCCTCGTTTAAATTTGTGCCCGCTTCATCCACGCGGTTTGTATTCAGTGGAGCGCTTGCTTTTTTTAGAATTTGCGTAGCGTTCGCGCAAGTTGAAATTTTATCGCCCGCTGTCGTAGCTGAAATTTTGCCGTCGCCTGACGAAATTTCATCCGTGCTTGCGCGCTCGGTTAAATTTTTGCCGCGCGTCGCGTCTAAATTTATAGCCTCGTCGTTTATCGCTTCGCCCGCGCCGCTTAAATTTACGCCGTCCGCCGTGCAAATCCCGTCCGCGTCCAAGCTTTTTTGAGCGTCAAAGTAAAAAATTTCCTCAAAATGCACGAAAAAATCCTCGCCTTTGAAGGTAGAATTTTTAAAATTTCGCGCGATTGCCGCCGCGTCAAATTTTAAAAATTCCATCTCAAACCGCTGCGGCTCGCCCAGGCCCGCGGTTTTGTTCTCGTAGATCAGATCGTAGATATCTTTATCCATTTTGCGCCATCTATCCTCGTATTTGCTCGCTACGGCGGCGTCTCGGTTTTTGAAGTGCGAAATTTCGCCGCACTTTTGTGCAAGAGGCGAGAGTTTTTGCATCGCGTAGAGGAAGTACTCCTCACTGTCGGTGCGAAGCTCGAAGCGGCCGCCGCGCCCGAGCGTGCGTGCGATCTGTGAGGCGAACTCGTCGCTTATGACGCGGCGGTGCGGTGCGTCGTCCCATGGCACGGGGAAGTGCAAAAACACGCGCTGCAGGCAGCCTGCGGGAAGCAGGCTCAGCAAAATCCGCGCGTCGGTGGCAATCAGCGCAATGTTTTGCAGCCCCTCGCGGATCGCTAGCTTTGCGACCTGCTCGATTGCTGGCTTATAAATTTCGATACCGATTAGCAGCGCGTCTTGATTTGAGCGCGCTTGATGAAGCAGGTGTCTGCCCGAGCCGAAGCCGATCTCGATGAAAATTTTATTAAATTTAGAGTTTTTTACGAGGGATAAAATTTCATTCTCGCCCAAAATCAGCGGCGTTTTTTCGGTAAGCGAGCTGTCTTTGTAAGCAAACGCCTGCGAGATGATCCGCCCGCAGAAACGCTCTTTAAAAATTTCGAGCGCTCGCTGCAGATGGCCGATCTTGGCGGGCTTGGTGATCTTTTCGCCCTTTACTATCACTTTGCCGCCGCTGGGCTTTAGGGTGATAAAAAACTCGCTATCAAAGCTTTTGGTTCGCACGAGCGTCAGATTTCTGCCACGCGCCGTCTCTAAAAATTCGACCTCGCCGAGCTTAATCGGCAGCGGTGGCAGGCTCACGCTTTGGGTTATGAAATTTGGCAAACTTTATTCTGCCTGCGCTGCGGCAATGACTGCACTAGGCTTGGACAGCTCTCCGTTTTCGGTTTTGACGGTGATGCGGTATTCGTATCCTTCGCCATAATCGATATTGTCGATATATTCAGCGCTAAGTCTGCCGCGAACCTCTTTAATTGTGCTCCACGACTCGCCTCCCTTAGGACGGCGCTCGATTAGATAGGAGCTTACGCGAAGATCCGGATGCGGGCGCCAGATGATCTTAACGCGGCCCGGAAGCCCGTAGATCGCCTGCGCAAACGGCACGGACTCTAGCATCTTCGCTGTGCTTGCGATAGCGACTGGAGAAGGAGCCGAAACGCCCTTGGCGCCGTATGTGCGCACCGTGTATTTATACGAAGTGCCCGGCTGCAGCCTCGTATCTACGTAGTGAGTGGAGTATGGATCTGCGATAGTGGCGATCTTTTTGGCTTCGCCGCCGCTTGCAGGCGCTCGGTAGACGACAAAGCCCAACACGGCGGTATTTGAGTCGTATCTAGGCCACTCAAGCCCGATCTCATCGTCGCTCGTGATCGTCCTAACCCCCTCTACGCGCGGAAGGCTCTCGTCGCTTGCACTAGGCGCGCTAGACATAGCGCAGCCACCCGCTAATATCGCTAAAGTAGCGCTCAACGTTAGTCGGTAAAATTTTTTCATAAATTTCATCCTTTACCTTTTGATTTGTCGTAAAATTTAGAAATTCGCTCGGCAAATTTGCGCATATTTTCACCTCTTTGCCGCTTCGCGGATGGATGAAATAGAGCAAATAGGCATGGAGCAAAATCCTGCTAATTTTAGCGTTTTCGCTCTTAAATCCGTATAAATGATCGCCCAAAATATGCCGATTTATCGAGCTTAAATGCACGCGGATCTGATGCGTGCGACCCGTGAAGAGCTTTGCCGCGACGAGATTAAAGCTCTTTAGGTTTATCGGTGGCAGCTTATAGTTTTGAGCGGGATTTTTAAAATTTAAAGCCTTATTCTCGGTGAGACGGGCGGCTCTGGTTTGATCCGCGCTCATATCGGCGGTTAAAATTTTATCTGCGTTGCCCGCGCGGCTGCTTGGAATTTTATCTGCGCTCCGCATGCAGTTATTTGAAATTTCGTCCGCGTTATCCGCGCGGCTATTTAAAATTTTATCCGCGCCTGCGCTGCCGTTTAAAATTTCATCCATGTCCGCGTTCTTGCTCGCGCTTGCGTCGGTCGCTAAAATTTTACTCATATCTGCGTCCCTGCTAGCGTTTAAAATTTTATCTCCGCCCGCGTACATAGCCGAGATTTTGCCCGTATCTGTGGTTGCGTCTAAAATTTTATCGGTAGCTGAAATTTTACCCGCATCACCCATTGAAATTTTATCCATAGCATCGCCCAAAATTTTGTCCTTAGCCGAAATTCTACTTGCGCTTGCGTTCGCAGCCAAAATTTTATCGGCGGCTGAAATTTTATCCGTGCCCGCAGCTGTACCATCGCCCGCGCCTAAAATTTCATCGCACCTCTCGGCGGAGTTTTGAAGTTCCGTTAGTTCCGCTCCGCTTAAAATTTCATAAAACGCGCTCTTTGCGCTGCGTCCGCCGGGCACTATCCCCATTTTTAGACGGTTTGCGGGGTTGCGAGCGATCGGGCGCTCGATCACGCAGGGCTCTTTCAGCGGTAGGTCGATGAGCGCGAGGTATATCCGCCCCATGCTTTTATCGCTTAGCTGCGCCGAGAGCGCGGCGTGCGCGGCGTTGTTTTTGGCGACGAGCAGGGCGCCGCTGGTGAGTTTATCCAGGCGGTGCACGATGCCCGCGCGAAGCTCGCCGCCGAGCGTGGAAAGCAGATAGCCGCGAGACTTGAGCCAGTCCACGAGCGTGGGCTCTTTGACGCTTGCGGCGGGGTGGACGGTAAGGCCCGCGGGCTTATTCACCACGAGCAGATCATCATCCTCGTATAAAATTTCAACGTCGAAGTTTAGCCTCTCCTCGCTTGTTTGCTGCGGCGCGGGCGCGGGGTAGTCGATACGCACGAGCTCGCCCGCAGATAGCTTGTAGCCGGGCTTAGTTTGCACGGCTCCGTTCACTCTGACTGCCGCGGATTTGATTAAGCTTGATATTTGGTTACGCGAAATTCCAAGCTGCGAGCTTAAAAAAACGTCAAGCCTTTCGCTGCATTGTGCTATTAGATTATCCAAATTTATACCTTTTTTGGCTATTCTTACGTCAAAATTTTAATAGGATTAAGCGTTGTTTAAAATTGACAAAAAGATTTTAGCATATTTTGATTTCATTCAACCTTTTTTGATCGTGCCGATAGTGGTTTTTTCATACGTTTTAATAAGCGAGGCAAACGACGTGCTGTCCTCGAAGCAGGTCGTTTATTTTGGCGTCGGATTTGCCGTTTTTACTCTATTTTTTCTCTTTCCGATACGCAAATTTTTATATCTGATCCCGATATTTTATTGGATCAACATCATATTGCTGCTCAGCGTCGATTTTTTCGGCGTTAGCAAGCTAGGAGCTAGGCGCTGGCTGGAGATCCCTTTCGTGCATTTTACGCTGCAGCCCAGCGAGGTGATGAAGCCCGCGTTTATCCTGATGCTGATGTATCTGATACATAAAAATCCGCCGCCGAAAAACGGCTACGGGCTGAAGGATTTTTTGCGCCTTAGCTTCTACATACTTCTGCCTTTCGTTTTGATTGCGAAAGAGCCCGATCTAGGCACCGCCGCGATACTTTTTTTGACGGGATTTGCGATCCTTTTTATCATCGGCGTGGATAAAAAAATTTGGCTTACGCTGATCATCGTTTTTGTGGCCAGCTCGCCGATTTTGTACGAAAACATGCACGATTATCAAAAAAAGCGCATCGCCGATTTCATAAGCGAGGAGCCCAATTACCAGGTCAAGCAGGCGATCATCGCTATTGGAAACGGCGGCATCTATGGCAAGGATAAGGATGAAGCGACGCAAACGCACTTTAAATTCTTGCCGATTGCGACGAGCGATTTTATCTTCGCTTATACGATCGAGCGCTTCGGCTTCGTGGGGGCTGCCGCGCTGATCGCGCTGTATGCGCTGCTGATACTGCATCTACTGAGCCTAAACTATGATTTTAAAAGCGATTATCTGATACGGGTCTTTACGAGCGCGCTTGCCTCGCTCATCTTCATCTACGCGGGCGTCAATATCTCGATGGTGGTGGGCTTCGCGCCCGTCGTGGGCGTACCGCTGCCGTTTTTCAGCTACGGCGGCAGCAGCTTCATCACCTTTATGATCCTCTTTGGAATTTTACAAAATTTACTGACGTTTAGGATGAAGGATAACTATAAGACCTACAAGATCAGGATGTAGATTTAACCCGCACGGATAAATTTTAAAATTCTACAAAATCGCGCGAGTTTATTTTGAGCTTCGGCGGCGAAATTTTAAGCGGGGCGCTAAATTTTAAAACTCGCTACAAAATCACGCCGATGCCGAGCGTAAAAACCACCGCGAAAAAGGCGTATGTAAAGGAAAATTCCAAAGTTTGCGAATTAAAAAATCCGTAGTACAAAACGCTCGTGAAAAATCCGCCTACGAAGGCTACGGCAAAGATCCCGATCCGCGCCGCGACTGGCTTTGCGCCGCAAAATTTGTATAGATAAAAAACCCCGTAGAAGCTGATCGCAAACCAGATCATCGCAGGCACCGGCCCGCCTAGGTCTATCATGCCGAACAGATTGGCTAAATTTAAAAGCAGCAAAAATATCACCGCAAGCGCGATCAGCGCGGATTTGATCATCTATCTCGCCTTGCGCCATCCGCGGAATTTTCAGTGCCTTGATTGAAATTTTGCGCGGAATTTTCATTCGCGCCGTCGTTTGAAATTTTAAAATTTTCGTCGGAATTTTCATCGGCGCGATGCGTAGAATTTTCATCGGTGCCGCTTGCGAAATTTTCACCGAGATCGCCACTGGAGTTTAAAATTTCATTCTCGCTTTGAGAATTTAAAATTTCGCCGCCGCTTTTAAAGTTTAAAATTTCATTCGTCGCGGCGCTTTTATTTTGCGGCTCCTGCGCCTCTTTTGCGCTGCCGAAATCCGCGTCTTTTAAATTTGCGCTCTCATCTAAATTTTTAGAGCCTTCGTCAGCAGAATTTTTATAAGCTTTGTTTGAAAACTTTTTGTGCTTGATCTGTAGATAGAAGACGAAAGCGACGAACGCCACCGCGGTGATCGCGATGTAGTAGCGATTTTCGAAGAGCAGCACGCCCTCTACCAGTCCCGAAAACAGCGCCAGCAGCGAGGCGGTAAGAAACGGAAAGCGCACAAGCTCTTTTTCTCCGATCG
>NZ_CALIMY010000091.1 GCF_938045205.1 uncultured Campylobacter sp. | reverse complement strand
GGTACTGAGCTCGAATGCAAATACCGCGCAAAGCGGCAGCTACGCAATGAGCAAAACCCACGAGCAAAACCGCGCCGAGATAGTCGCCGCGGACGTGAAATTTGCAAGCCGCTTAGTCGAGCGGATATACGCGCGTCTTGGCAAAAAAGCAAATCTAAACATTCAAATCGAAAAGGACGTGGATCTGCTCCAGCGCGCGCAGATGCTTCAAATTTTGCACGAGCTAGGCTATGAGATGAGCGTAGAGGATATGGCAAAGGAGTTTGACCTGCCTCCGAGCGCAAAAACCGCGCCGCAGGCAAAAACGGATTCCGAAAAAAATGCCGCGAGCTTGGAGAAAAACGCCGCCGTGCCGAAATATCTTACAGAGATAGAGCGGCAGACGGCGCAGCACGATTTTAGCGCCGCAAGCTCGCAAATTTCATCATACGTTAAAAGCGTGGTAGATAAAGCCCAAACCTACGAGCAGGCTTACGAGATACTTGCTAAAAATCCACTCGGTTTTAAACTCGATGCGCTGGAGGATGAGCTATTTCGGATTATAGCGAATGCTGAAATTTTAGGCGCGGATGACGATGAATATTAGCTTTTTCGATCCGCCGCAGCAGGTCGTACAATATATCAAAAAGAAACGGGCGGAACTTCATTTCGATTATGACGAGATTATGCACGAGGCGCATCATCGCGTCTTTACGGTTGCAAAGATCACGAGGCTAGACCTTCTAAAAGATATTCAAGAAAGCCTAGCTCTTGCCGCGCAAAAGGGGCAAGGATTTGATGAATGGAAGCGTGGCATCAAAGATACTCTAGCACGCAAAGGCTGGCTCGGAGACGTAGTCGTAACCGATCCAAAAACGGGCGAGGAAAAGCAAATTTATGTCGGCGACAGGCGACTAAAAAATATCTACAACACCAATATGCGAGTAGCCTATGCCGCAGCGCGTTACCAAAGCCAGATGAGCTCGGATCTGCCGTATTTTCGTTACGTCGCGGTGCTGGATGATCGCACCAGAGCGAGCCACCGCGCGCTGCACGGGCTGATACTTCCTAAAAGCCATCCGTTTTGGGATAGGGGCTATCCGCCGAACGGCTGGAACTGTCGCTGCAAAGTGCAGGCGATAGATGACGACGATTTGCGGCGAGAGGGCTGGAGCGTGGCGGAGGATATCCCGCCTATTAAAATCCATCCCGACTGGGCATATAACGTCGGCAAGACGGATAATTTAGACGAGGTTTTATCTGAAAAGCTCGCGAAATTTAGCAAAAGCCGCGCGATTTCAAAGAGTGTTAAAAAGGCGGTTAAAGATGATTTAAATGACTTTTCGCATAAGCGCGATCTTTACGTTTGGCAAAAAGGGCTTAATGCGATGGTGGATTTCATACTAAAAGGCGGAATCATCAAAGAAAAAATTTATCAAATCGCTCAAGTGGGCATGCTCGTCCCGAGCGTAGAAAATGGATTATCTGCCCTGGGCATAGAGCCTAAGGCACAAAGCATCGCGATCTATCAAAATACTATCTCTCATATCACGCGCGATAGTAAGCCAAAGGCAAAAGAGCCGAACGCGGACGAGATTAAAGCGATCGTAGGTGTGCTGGATAGGGCGAAGCATGTGTTTTATGATAGGAAAGAGAGAGTTTTATTGTATTTTTACAAAAGCTCACAAAGCGACGGGATGATAAATTATGCGGTAATCCATTTAGATTATACGCTCAAAAAATTTAAAACGGATAACTTTATAGCGACGATTAGTAAGATGCCATCTAGAAACTACCGAAGCGTGCTGAAAGATGAAAAGAGATATATAAGGTTAAAGTAGCAAGGCCGGGCATCGAACCCAAGTCATTCATAGTCGCTTTCGCGAGTATCCCTCTGCCAAATCTGAGGGCATCTCTTGCTACTTTAAAAACGATTATACCACCGAGGCGGAAAAATGTCAATAAAAATCACGGGTATGGATGAGATAGAGGCTAAGCTTACGGCGCTGCAAAATAGCTTAAGCGGAGCGCAGATGAAAAGCAAGCTCGCACGCATCGGCGAAAAGGTACGAACGCAGATAGAGCTAAGCTTCGAGCGGGAGCGTAGCCCATTTGGGCAGGCGTGGACGCCTCTAAGCGTAAATACCGCCATAGCGTATATGAGAAAAAGTGGCGCGCGAGGAGGCGCGAGGAGGCGTAACCGCGTATTTTTAGCAAAATTCGGCGCCGGTGGCAGTAAGAAAATATTGCGGGTAACCGGACATTTGGCGGAGCTTTGGAGCGTTGATCCGAGCGAAACCAGCGTAACGATAAGCAATAATAGCTCAAATGAGGGCTTTCCCTACGGGCTAACGCATCAATTCGGCTCACATAACGGCTGGGGGCGCGGCATCTATATCCCCGCCCGCCCGTTTCTATCGATAGATAAAAGCGGAGCGCTTCTGCCCTCGTTACAAAAAGATATAGAAAACTATCTAATCCGAGAGATAGAAAAGGCGGTAAAGTAGAACTTTTGCGATTTTATGGGATTATTCGGGGTGATCTAATTTTTCTTTCAGAGCTTCTTTGGCGTATCGATTCAGCTCTTCGTCGGTCTTGAGAATTTCTATTGTGCAAAAGCTGGTGCCGCATTTCGGACATTTGCGCCAACGCTGCACCGTAGTGCTTTTGATCGTGGCTATGACGCAGGTTTTTTCGTAGGCACACTTCGGGCAGATCATACTTGCCCTTTGCTGGCACGAAATTGTGCGATCTTGCTTAGCCCGGTGATTAGCTTGCTTGCGTTTGCCGCGCTTAGCTTTGCCAGCTGCTCTTCCTTGCCGAGTAAAATTTTACATTGCCGCATCGTAAAGCCCAAAAGCCCCCGCTCGTCCATACCAAGGTGAGCGGCAAGCGCGCTTATGCGAGAAAACTGCGACGGGCTTATTTTTTTGATGACGGGCTTCGCATCTTTGCTGCTCCGCTTCGCCTTGCCGAGCTTACCGCTTGCATTGTAGATCAAATTTCGCCCCAATATGTCGGGCTTGAAGTCCGTTCCGTCCTCTGCGCGGCCGCATAAAATATCAAGCGCGCGCTCAAGCTCGCTT
>NZ_CALIMY010000090.1 GCF_938045205.1 uncultured Campylobacter sp. | reverse complement strand
TAGCCTGCCAAAAATTTTATCGATTAAATTGCGAGAGCCGGTAAGTATTCGCTTTTAAAATTTAATGTGAAACGGGATCGCTTGTCTGCCAAAAAAGAAGCAAGTCAAAAAGCCCGCTTCATTAAATTTAAAACGCTACGGAGTAAAAAAGCAAAATTTGAGCTAAAATAACCGAGAAAGGCAGTAAAAACGCAAAAAGACAAAATCCCCGCGGACATCAGCCAAATTCTACAAGAAATTTTAAAAAGCTACGATAGATTTCGCTTTTGTAGATATCTGTTTTTCGGGACGCTTTTGACCTTTCTGATTTATATCGTCGTGTTTCTTATGTTTGTACATGATGCGCCCATAATGTCGTTTTTATGCATGCTCGCGCTATCTGCGATAAATATACTCGTCTGCCTAAACAGGCTGAAGTATAAAAAATATGCCCTGCTTTTATTTAGTGATGCAGATAAAGCCTTTATGCTTATATGGATACATGTGGCTGCGATATTTTACGTCCTTTATGCTTTAATCGGATTTTATTTACAGATAAAATATCACATAGACTGGGATACACGTCAGATTATACCCGCTATTTTTATCGCTATTCCGGTGGCGATAATAACATATAACGCAAATCCGGAATTTGACGCCGATGAGACCGTGTATCTACCGGCGCCAAAATCGTAGACAAAAATCGGCGGAGCCATCGCTGATAAAATTTCCGGCGAGCAAAATTTTAATAAAACAAACGGCGAGGCGCAAGCTACCCAAGATGAAGCCGCTAAATTTGAGCAAAAATTTAAACGAGTTTTTAAATAACTTTATCGCTCAAATATATTTCATCAGCTCCTTGTCGGAGTATCCTTTTGCTGTGGAATGACAGCTTAAATTTAGAATTTGAATCAATCCAAAGCAGCACTTTGCACCTTTAAAATTTGCAAGTCAGCTATTATAAATATATCTATTTATCTGCGTTTATTAAAACGCTTCAAATTAGCTGAGTATAGAAGTAAGAATAAAGAAGCGTGGAGATTTTAGGCATAGCAAATGCGTTTAAATTTGATCTTAAACGCTCAAGGCTACTGCGTTAGCTTGCATTTCAGCGCCTCTTGTAAAAGCGCATTGGCTACTACTCTCTCCTTTTTTACGAAGATAAAATTTTCGCCGTATTCGCTCTGCAACTCGCTTTGCGGATCAGCGCCCGTATGCATCACTATGATATTTGCTTTTAAATTAGAGCCGTTTAGCATCTTGGCGACAATGTCGAGCTTTTGCTGATTTGCGATCGTTAGGATGATGACCGACGCATCGCGCGCATGCAGCTCGTCTATCGCAGTTTTTTGCATTATATTTACAAAGTATATGTTCTCTCCACGCGATTTGCCGAGATCCACAAGTTCTAAATCGCTCTCAGCGACTACATATAGCAGCCCCTGATCTTTAAGGCGCAGCACCACTTCCTGCCCTATCCTGCCGTAGCCTGCTACAATGATATGATTTTTAATCGGCGGGATTTGAGTTTTATGCTCCTCATCCTCGAGCTTTTCGACCTTGGACTCGAAGCGGTTGGCGATTTTGTTTAAATTTTTAAGAATAAACGGCGTTAAAATCATCGTCGTAGCTACGACCGTGATTAAAATTTGCCCGTTTTCCTTACTTAGCATATCGCGGCTCATCAACAGCGAAAAGATCGCAAGCGCAAACTCACCTATCTGGCATAGCGACAGCGCCGCTTTTAGCGCTATCCTTTTGCCGGTCGAGAGAAATAAGATCGCATAGATCACGACCGTCTTAAGCGCCATTATAACGATAATAGCGAGCAGGATTAGCCCATAGTGCGAGACGATGACTTCAAAATTTATCTGCATACCAATCGTGATGAAAAAAAGTCCGAGCAGTATGTCTCGAAACGGCGTCAGATCGGCCTCTATCTCGTGTTTATACTCGGTTTCTGCGATTAGCATGCCCGCGATGAATGCGCCCAGCGTGTACGAAAAACCAAAAACATGCGCCAAAAAGCTAGCCCCCACGACGGTAAAAAGGATGGTCGCGATGAAAATTTCTTTAGAATTTGTCCTTACGACGTAGTAGAGGA
This sequence comes from uncultured Campylobacter sp., assembly GCF_938045205.1. Lineage (GTDB taxonomy): Bacteria > Campylobacterota > Campylobacteria > Campylobacterales > Campylobacteraceae > Campylobacter_B. The sequence continues at coordinate 665 of NZ_CALIMY010000090.1, read as the reverse complement.
AGCGGTTGAAGGCGAATTTGCCGAGCACGAAAAGGATCACTACCACTATGGCGGCGCTTACGGCGGTTTTTAAGATTAGATAATTCACGGGGGTATTGTCGGTCGAGCCGAATATGTCAATCATCAGCAAAATAGGGATGACGGCGAGGTCTTGAAATAGCAGGATGCCAAGCACCTTGCGCCCGTAGTTTTGGTTGATTTCGCCTGTTTCGTTGAGCGTTTTTAGCACGATCGCCGTAGAGCTAAGCGCGAGCGCAAGCCCGATAATCATCGCGGTTTTTATGTTTCCGCCGAAAGCTTGATCGATGATGAGCGCTAAGATAATACCGGTGCCGAGTACTTGGAGTATGCCGTTAAAAAATACGTCCTTTTTCATACTCATCAGGTGATGGAAGCTAAACTCAAGCCCGATGGTAAACATCAAAAAGACGATGCCAAATTCTGCCAGCTCAGACATATGGGCGTTTTCGACACTGCTTAGACTATAGATCTGCGAAAAGCACACGCCCGCGACGATATATCCGATGATAGTGGGAATTTCAAAAATTTTAAAGACGATATTTAGCACTATCGCAAGCGCGGTGATCGCAAGAAATAGCTCTATAACAAGCTCCATTAACTCCCTTTTTTTGTAAGATTATGCGTAAAATTTAGCGCTAAATTTA
>NZ_CALIMY010000089.1 GCF_938045205.1 uncultured Campylobacter sp. | reverse complement strand
CCCGCTGATGATCGGTACGCCGAAGCTTGCCGCCTCGATCGGGCTGTGTCCGCCGATCTTTGGCAAAAAGCTACCGCCCAAGATCACGGCGTTTGAAATTTTATAAAAGTTCGCTAGCTCCCCGAAGGCATCGAGCAAGATGAAATCGCTCCGAAGCCCCGCGCCGTCGCTAGATCGCTCGAAGCTAAGCCCGTGCTCGCGCGCCCAAGCCTTGCAAATTTCACATACCTTTTCGAAGCGCTCAGGATGTCTCGGCGCAAGGATAATTTTTAGCCTTTGTGGCGCGGCGATCGCAGGCGCCGAATTCCGTGCGACAGAATTTAAAGACACGCCGTTTAAAGGCGCCATATTCGGCACGGCGAACGAAGCGTCGCTTGAAGTCACCGCATCCAAAGAAGTTACGTTTAAATTTACCGGCTCGGTCGAGCCCTGCTCATCGCGAAGCTCGGCCCCAGGCAAGCTTCTATCGCCGCGGGTACCCGCTGCGCGCGAGTATTTTTCGGGCGCACTTTGCGAGCTGCAAAATTTTATAAAATCGTTTAAATTTGATAAAATAAGCTCCTCTTCGCCCTCGTGAGTGTTTGAGATCATAAGCACAAAGCTATTTGCGGACGCGGCGGAATAGTCCTTCGTCGCAACGGCGATATTCGCGCTTTTCACATTGCCCGCGACCTTTATATTTTTTGCGCCGAGCTCCCTCAACCGCGCCGCATCAAGCTCACTTTGCGCAAGCACCAGATCGATATTTTCAAACGCTTTTCGATAATAAAACTTAAAGTGCAGATAGCTCGCGTACGAGCGATCGCTTATGCGCGCGTTTAGCAGGATCACGTAGCTTCCGCGCGATTTAGCGGAACGGATCAAATTTAGCCACAGCTCGGCCTCAAAGATCACCAGCACGCGGCTGCCCGTAAGCCAAAATGGAAGCCAATTTTCAAAAGGCAGGTAGCGAGAGTTCGGCGTGAGAGAGCGCGCCGCACCGAAGCCCGTCTGCGTGGTCGTGCTAAGCGCGACGCTCTCAAATTTAGAAATTAGCGGCGCAAGAGCGTTTACCTCTCCTAGACTGCAAGCGTGAAAGTGCACCGCAGCGGGGCTAAATTTAGGGTTTTTGTATAGAAAAAATCGCGCTTTCAAGCTCGTGCGGTATTTTGTTTTAAAGCTTAGGATAAAAATAAAAGGCGCAGCGACGAGCCACGCCAAAAACGCCAAGGCGGTGTAGATCACTCGGCTTCTTTATATAAAATTCTGCCGCAATACGGGCAGGTTACGATGTCGTCGCTTTTAATGACCGCGGAATAGGTCTTGTCGCTTATGCGCATAAAGCAGCCGTAGCAGGCCTGTTTGCGCACCGGCGAGACCGCCGTGTTGCCCGCCCATTTGCGGATCTTTTCGTAGAATGAGACGGTTTTTGGATTCATCGCCTGCATTAGTTTATCGCGCTTGGCGTAGATCGCGCCGCGAGCGACCTCGACCTCGCCCATCTCGGCGCTTACCTGCTCCTGCAAGCTTTTTAGCTCGGCTTCAAACGCCTCTTGGTTTTCGCTCTGCTCTTTTACGAGCGCTTCCTTTGCGGCTACGATCTTTTCTAGCCTTTCGATCTCCTCGTTTGTGGCTTCGAGCTGCTCTTTTGCGATGTCCTCTTCAACGCTAAGGGCTTTGATCTCCTTTTCGGTTTTTGCCGCGCCGCTTTTTTTGCCCGTGCTTTTTAGCTTGGACGAAAAGGCGCTAAGCTGCGCGTTTGCTTGTAAAATTTGAGATTTTAGCTCGGCGATCTCCGCATTTAGAGTTTCGATCTGTTCTTTTGCGCCGTTTATTTCAGTGCTTTTTTTACTCAGCTTCTCCTGCGCGGCCTCGATTTTAGGCTTAAATCCGTCCAGCTGCTTATCGAATTCGCAAAGCTCTACCAATTGGCTTAAATATTTGTTCATCTTCTTCCTTTAATAATACGTAAATGGATTTTTCTGCTCGCTTATTATAACTTCAATTTCGCTTTTTTGCAAGAAAGGTGCGAGCGCGCGCCCAAAATAGCGCTCACTTTCAAAATGATTTATATCGATCAAACTCACGCCGTTTTCTAAATTTTGAAGCGCCGTGTGATATTTTATATCGCCCGTGATGAAGCAATCCACGCCCAAGCTTTGATTTAGTTCGCTTCCGCTGCCGGTGCAAAGCGCGATATTTCGGATAAAATTTTTCGTCTTTACGGCGCGCAGATGCTCGATGCCAAGCTTGCGTTTTATATCCGCACACAGAGCCTCAAAGCTCAAATCCGCGCGCATGAAAACCAAAAATTCCCGCTCATCCGTAATTTCAAATTTTAAAATTTCGCGTGCTACGAATCCATTTAAAACATGCTTATCAAAGTTTGTATGCATCGCGATGAGAGAGATGTTTTTGCGGATCATCTCATAGATCAAATTTGCAGGATAAAGCCGCGGATCGAGCGATTTTAGCGGGCTAAAAATCAGCGGGTGGTGGACCACGAAAAGCGAGCCCGCCTCCGCCTCGCGCACCAGCTCGCTAGTAACGTCGAGGCTTAGATAGATTTTTGAAATTTCATCATCCAAGTTTCCGAGCAAAAGCCTGCTATTATCCCACGCCTCTGCGTCGCAAAAGGGCGCGGCGGCGTTTAAAATTTCATAAATTTCGCCCGTTTTCATAAATCCTACTTTGCGCTTTTATCTGTTTTATTTGCGGTGTCCAGCTCGGCGACATATTTTTGCGGATCTGCGTAGCAAAGCGCGCAGTTTTTGGCAAGATCGCGGATCTTTAAAATATAATCCTGCCTCTGCGTGACCGAGATCGCTCCGCGCGCGTCAAGGACGTTGAACGTGTGCGCCGCGAGCATGCAGTAATCATACGCGGGAAGCGCCAGGCCGTGCTTTAGGATGCTTTTGCACTCACCGAAGCAGTTTTCAAACTGATTAAAAAGCATCGCGGTGTCCGCAAGCTCGAAGTTGTATTTGCTAAACTCGAACTCACCCCTTTTATGCACGTCGCCGTAGGTCACGAGCCCCGCCTTATCGTCCCAGACGATGTCGTAAACGTCGTCTTTGTTTTGCAGATACATCGCCAAACGCTCAAGCCCGTAGGTGATCTCGCCGCTAATTAGCTCGCACGTGATGCCGCCTACCTGCTGAAAATAGGTAAACTGCGTCACCTCCATGCCATCCAGCCAAACCTCCCAGCCAAGCCCCCAAGCTCCCAGCGTCGGGCTCTCCCAGTTATCCTCTACGAAGCGGATATCGTGGCTTTTAAGATCCAGCCCGAGCTTTTCCAAGCTTTTTAGATAGAGCTCTTGGATATTATCCGGGCTCGGCTTTAAGATCACCTGAAACTGATAATACGCGCCAAGGCGGTTTGGATTTTCGCCGTAGCGCCCGTCTGTGGGGCGACGCGAAGGCGCGACGTATGCCGCGCGCCACGGCTTGCTTCCTAGGCTACGCAAAAAGGTAGCCTGATGATAGGTGCCTGCGCCCGCGGGCATATCGTAGGGCTGAACGAGCAAGCAACCCTGCTCGTGCCAGTAGTTTTGAAGCGTCAAAATAATCTGTGAAAACGTCATTTTTATCCTTTTATTGATATGTAAATTTAAATTTTATCTTCCAAACGCCTTTTAAAGCCTCTTTCGGAGGCTCTTCGCGGCTCTTAAATTTTTCAAAATTTCAGCCGAGCATTCGCCCGTCTCGTCGGAATTTGCCGAAACTAGATCGTTTTTTCAAAACAAGGTGATCTCTCATTTTCGGCTGAAATTTAAGCGAAATTTCATTTTGCAAGCCCTGTTGCGGCAAATTTATCTATACTCCAGCAGCTTGAAGTATTTTTTCGCGATCGGATCGAGAGCGAATATATCGAAATCTCCCTTATCGCCGAGATCTCTTGCCGCGGGATACTCGCCGTCTGTAACGTAAAACGCCCCATCTAGCCGCACTTCGCCGTCCTTGCATCTAGCCTTTTCATCCCAGAAGTATCGCCACTTATACCTTTTGCCGCGCTCGGAGCTACCTACCTGTAGCGTCAAGCTTTGAAACGAACCCTCGCGCGGGCTATATCTAATGATCATCTGCCCCTCGTCGATTGCGGCGTTACCCTCGTCGTCATAGCCCTCGCCCAGATCGAAATGCTCGCCGTAATATTCGATAGTAACGTCTTTTGAGGGCTTGTAGTCCTCTGCAATACCGCTAAATTTCACGCCCCCTTTGCGCTCGTTCGCATTTTTTTCTAAAATTTTCAAACTGTTTTCGTTCGCGCAGTAGCTTAAATTTAACTTTACGATCTCCTCTTTATTTGCTTTTAAAAATTGCCTCAAACTATCCACGGAGGCGGCGTCCGATAAAAACACTTCCTTGCTTTTAATCTCTTTTGCGCCTAAAAATGCGACAAAAGCAAGCGACAGAGCGACGATCTTTTTCATTTCATTCCTTTAAATCGATCAAATTTTACAAAATTTCGCGCGGGTTTCGGATTTTTAAATTTTAAAACTCACACGAAGTATAAATTTTAAAATTTAGCCTCGCGGCACCTATGACTCGCCGTTTAAATTTAGCGCTGCGTAAATTTAAACGCTTTTTTTAAGCGCCAAAATTTCATTCGCCAGGCTCGCGCTTGGGCGCCGCCGCACCTTTGCGAGCTAGCTCTCAAGCAGCACTTCAATCTGCTCGGAGTCCTTTTTCAGCGCCTCAGCTTTTGCCGCGCGATCCGCCTTTAGCTTCGAGCTTAGCACCTCGTCGCTTAGAGCTAAAATTTGCACCGCCAGATACGCAGCATTTTTCGCGCCCGCCTTGCCGATCGCAAGCGTCGCGACGGGGATGCCCGCAGGCATCTGCACGGTCGAATACAGCGCATCTACGCCGCTAAGCGCGCTGCCGCCGAGTGGGACGCCTAGCACCGGCTTGGTCGTATTCGCAGCGACCGCGCCCGCAAGATGCGCCGCCATGCCCGCCGCGCAGATAAAAACCTGCACGCCCTTCTTCTCGGCGTCCGCGACGTATTTAGCCGTGCGGGCGGGGCTTCGGTGCGCCGAAGAAACGATCATCTCGTACGCTACGCCGAATTCATTTAAAATTTTAGCCGCCTCGTAAACGACCTCGTAATCGCTCTTTGAGCCCATTATTATAGAAACAAATTTCATTCTATCTCCTTTCTTAAAAAGCAAAACTCCGCGAGCTTCGCGGGCAGCTTAATCTCATTTAGATTGCCGCTGTGAATCTCGCTAAATTCCTTACCGCTGCGGCTTTGCAGCCTTTTAAATTTCAAATAAGGCTTGCCGTCAAGCTCAAAAATTTCGCCGATCTCATTATCGCAAGCGCAAATTTTAAAGCCACGCGGAGCGAAAATTTCATACGAAACGCCCGGTAAAATTTTATCTTTGACGCTTATAAACTCGCCGTCTTGCGAGATCGCGCAGACCTGATGCGTACCAAGCTCGATGCTGCGGTCTAAATTTTGCGTATCCTCTCGCTCGTACGGGCGCTTTATCAAATATCCGTCGCTAAAGCCGCGGTTTTTAAGCGTCGCAATCTCGCGCTCGTAAACGCCGGCCTCAAATTTATCGCTCGCGGCATCGTCGATCGCCGCGCGATAAGCATTCGTGGCGCATGCGACGTAGTATTCGCTCTTGGTGCGCCCTTCGATTTTGAAGCTGTCGATCGCGCCCGTTTGCATGATCTTTTGCACATGCGAAATGAGGCTAAGATCCTTTGCGTTCATTACGAAAGTCCCCTCCCCTTCGCGTTCTTGCAAGCGGAAAAGCGCGCTGGTTTCGGGATTTTTCGCATAAAGCTCGTAGTTAAATCTGCAGTCGTTCGCGCAGCTTCCGCGGTTGCTAAAGCGTCCGCTTTGCACCGCACTAACAAGACAGCGCCCGCTGTATGCGAAACACATCGAGCCGTGCACGAAAATTTCGATCTCTAAGTTTGGAATTTTATCTTTGATCTCTACGGCATCTTTGAGCGTCATCTCCCGCGCCGCGACAATGCGCACGGCGCCCAGCTCCGCCCAAACCTGCGCGTCGAGATAGTTTAGCACGTTAGCTTGGGTAGAGACGTGGATCGGGATTTGCGGCGCTACTGCTCGCGCGAGGCTTGCGACGCCTAAAGTAGCGATTAAAATTCCATCCACGCGCAGATCGCGAAGAAATTCCAGATGCCTTTCGATGTTTCCTAGCTGGCCGTTGGTCGCAAAGCCGTTTACGGTCGCGTAGAGCTTCTTGCCGCGCTCGTGCGCGTATGCGATGCCCTGCGCGAAGCTTTCCTTGCTAAATTCCTTCGCACTTCGCTGGCGCAGCGAAAATGAGCCGGTGCTTGCATACACGGCGTCCGCGCCGTAAGCCAGGGCGATTTTTAGTTTCGTTAAATTCCCAGCAGGAGCTAAGAGTTCGGGTTTTTTCAAATACATTCCTAGTGATTTTTTAAGCGCGATTTTACTACAATTTAGCCAAAATTTTATTTAAGGAGCAGTTGATGCGAGCCGATCTACACAACCACACCTATCTTTGCAACCACGCTAACGGCGAGCCGCGACAGTATTTGGAAGCGGCGATCGTACGAGGCATAGAAATTTTCGGCTTTGCGGATCACGCGCCGATGAACTTCGATCAAAAATACCGAATGAGCTTCGAGCAGATGGAGCTTTACGAGCGGATGATTAGAGATCTGCGAGATGAGTTTAGCGGGCGGATCGACGTGCGGCTGGGATATGAGGTTGATTTTATGACGAAAAAAGAGCTAATGGATGAACGGATTTTCGCGCGCAAGGTTGATTATCTCATCGGCTCGGTGCATTTTTTAAACAACTGGGGCTTTGATAACGAGGAATTTTTAGATCAATGGAGCGGGCGCGAGATAGACGACGTTTATCGCGAATACTTTGCACTTATCTGCGCGCTGTGCAAAAGCAGTAAATTCGACATTTTAGGGCATATGGATCTGATTAAAATTTTTAAATTTACTCCGAAAAAAGATATCAGAGTTTTAGCGGGCGGCGCGATAAACGCGATCAAAAAAAGCGGCATCGTCGTGGAGCTAAACTCCGCGGGGCTTCGCAAGCCCGCGAATGAAATTTATCCGAGCGACGCGCTTTTACAGATGCTAGCGGATGCAGACGTGCCGATCACGCTTAGCTCGGACGCGCACTCGGTTGCTCAAGTGGCGCTAAACTACGATAAAATTTACGCTAAAGCGCGCGAGTTCGGCTACGATAAGATCGCCGTTTTCAAAAATCGCGAGCGGCAGTTCGTAAATCTGGCGTAAATTTTAACGGCAGCCGCTTTTAAATTTAAAAAGGCGCGGGCGGCGCAAAATTTTAAAATTTCAAAAGCTTCAGTGGCGTGAAAATTTCAGATTTCAAAAGGCACGGCGGCAAGAAATTTTAAAAATCGCGGCGCGCAAAACGGCGCAGATAAAGTCGAATTTCAACTAAATAATGTTAAAATTCGCCGTTAAATTTAGCCCGAATACGGGCGGAAAAAAGGAAAAAATATGGGAAAATTTGTTAATGACGTGAAGGAATTTTTTAAATTTTGCGATGAAAACGAGGTCGAGTTCGTGGATTTTAGATTTACCGATCTAAAAGGCACCTGGCACCACGTCGCTTACAACTACAAGCGCCTGCCGAAGGACTTCGCCGACGGAATTCCATTCGACGCGAGCTCGGTAGCGGCGTGGCAGCCGATCGATAAATCCGATATGATGCTAAAGCCCGACGTGCAAACGGCGTTTTTGGATCCATTTACCGCGGACGTTACGATCATCGTTATCTGCGACGTTTACGACATCTATAAAAACGAACTTTATGAAAAATGCCCGCGCTCGATCGCCAAAAAAGCCGAACAGTTTCTGCAAACCACGGGTCTTGGAGATACCTGCTATTTCGGGCCGGAGAATGAATTTTTCGTTTTCGACGACGTAAAGATCATCGACGATATGAACTGCGCGATGTTTAAAGTAGATACCGAAGAGGGGCATTGGAACAGCGGCAAAAACTACAAAGACGGCTTTAATAGCGGCCACCGCCCGGGCGTAAAGGGCGGCTACTTCCCCGTCCAGCCCGTCGATTCGATGGTCGATCTGCGCGCCGAGATGCTAAAGGTACTTGAACAGATCGGGCTTGAGACCTTCATCTGTCACCACGAAGTAGCGCAAGGCCAGGGCGAGATCGGCGTTAAATACGGCACTCTCGTCGAGGCCGCCGACAACGTGCAAAAATACAAATACGTCGTAAAGATGGTCGCGCACCTAAACGGCAAGACTGCGACCTTTATGCCGAAGCCGCTCTACGGCGACAACGGCAGCGGAATGCACGTGCACCAATCGATATGGAAAAAGGGCAAAAATACCTTTTACAAAAAGGGCAACTACGCAAATTTAAGCGATGCGGCCAGATGGTACATCGGCGGCGTGCTAAAGCATGCGCGCAGCATCGCGGCGTTTACGAACCCGAGCACCAACAGCTATAAGCGCCTAATCCCAGGCTTTGAGGCGCCGTCCATTCTAACTTATTCTAGCCAAAACCGCTCGGCTTCGATCCGTATCCCTTACGGCAGCGGCGAGCACTCGGTGCGCGCGGAGATGCGCTTCCCCGATAGCACGGCGTGCCCGTATTTGGCATTTGCGGCGATGCTGATGGCTGGCATCGACGGTATCAAAAACAAAACCGAGCCGGTCGGGCCGATGGATGAGAATTTATTCAAGCTGCACCTGGATGAAATTCGCGAACGCGGCATCGAGCAGCTTCCGCACACGCTTCGCGGCAGCCTAGAAGCGGTGATCCGCGACAACGAGTATCTGCGCCCGATAATGAGCGAGCTTTTTATCGAGACCTATCAGCATTTTAAATTTGAAACTCAGGTTTGGCCTTACGAGGCGCGCCCTACGCCGTTTGAGTTTGCGACGAATTATTCGTGCTAAGGCTAAATTTTATGCCGCGTCGCCCGGTTTTTACGAAACGGTGCGGCATAGAGCCTTGGAATTTTAAAATTTCGCCGCGCGCGAGCTTTTAAAATTCCGTCGCGCGAACTTAAACACCGCCCGTGAAGCTTCAACTCTTTTACCGCAAACGTGAAATTTTATACTTTCTGCTCATTTTGCTTGGAATTTTATCGCTAAACTTAGGTCTGAAATTTTATGAATTCAGAGAATTTCGCGCGAAAAACTACGCCTTTTACGACGCGCAAATTTTAAACGCCTACGCCAAAACCAACGAGCGCGGCCGCACCTACACGGTGCTAAAGCTCAAAACGGCGGATTTCACTCTCTACACGACCGCTAAGCTCGGGCGGGAATTTCACCGCTTCGCTCGCGTAAATATCGGCATCGCAACCAAAAACGTAAAATTTTTAGATTTTTTAAAGCAGCGCTTTTACGCGCCAAATTTTAAAATTTCAGCTGAGACCGCGCCCTCCGGGGCAAAATGGCGCGCGATAAGCTTCGTCCGAGCCCAGCACGAAGATGAGATGACGGCGGATCTTTACTCCGCGCTGTATTTTGCGACCGAAATTTCAAAACCGCTGCGCGCCAGCGTGACGAACTGGGGCATAGCGCACATCATTTCCATAAGCGGCTTTCATCTGGGCATTATCTTTAGCACGGTCTTTCTGCTCGCGATGCCGATCTATCGCTACTTTCAGGATCGATACTTTCCGTATCGCAGCGCTAAGCGCGATCTTAGCATATTCGTGATCGTGCTGATGAGCGGATATCTCTTCGTGCTTGACTTTACGCCGAGCTTTCTGCGCTCGCTTGCAATGTGCTGCGTGGGGTTTTTCCTCGCAATGCGAAATTTCTACGTACTTAAATTTACAAACCTCTTCCTAACGATCGCGCTTCTGCTCGCGTTTTTCCCGCACTTAGCCTTTTCGATCGGATTTTATTTCTCCTGCCTCGGCGTGCTCTATATCTTCCTCTACCTGCACCACTTCGCGCCTAAATTTAAGCTCTGGCAGAACGTCATACTTTTCAACCTCTACGTTTGGCTCAGTATGAACGTAGCGGTCTATTATTTCTTCCCGACCGCTTCGCTGCAGCAGCTTAGCGTCATGCCGCTGGGATACGTGTTCGTGATCTTTTATCCGCTAAGCATATTTTTGCATCTATTCTGGCTCGGCGGCGCGCTCGATACGCTGCTGCTTGCGTTTTTAAACTTTGCTCTGCCAAGCTTTCAGGCGCAAATTCCGCCGCTTCTTTTCGCGCTCGCAAACATCTGCGCGCTTGCTGCGATTAAGCTTCGATACGCAGCGCTTGGCTGCGCGATAATCGGAATTTCGCCAATATTTTTTATAACGTAGCGTGCGAAAATTCCAGCGGGAATTTTATCCGTTGGAATTTTATGCTAAAATCGCGCTTCAAATCTCACAAAGGATCAAAATGTTTATTGCAAACCTCACTTACGTCAAAGAAGTAAGCGAAGCGGACCGCTTCATCAACGAGCACAACGCATTTTTGGATAAATTTTTCGCGGCAGATAAATTTATCTGCTCGGGGCGCAAAGTCCCTCGCACGGGCGGTATCATCTTAATCAACACCAAAGACCGCGCGGAGCTTGATGAGATCATCGAGCAAGATCCGTTCTTTCAAAACGGCGTCGCAAAATACGAGATCATAGAATTTGCGCCGACGAAATTTGCGCCCGAGTTTTGGAGGCTTTTCGGCGAATAAACGGCGCGGGTTAAATTTTAAAATTTACGCGCTCAAACACGCCTCTGAAATTTAGCCTTTTTGCGCGCGAGATAAAATTCCCGCTAAATTTAAAAGCTGGTCGCGGCGACAAATTTGGATAAGCTTAAAACCGAAATTATACAAAATGGCGAAATTTAAAGGAGATTTTATGCGGATAAAACTGCGGCTCGCAACGCCGCGAGATGCGGAGGCGCTGCTTGAAATTTACGCTCCTTACGTAAAGCAAACGGCGATCAGCTTCGAATACGACGTGCCCGGCGCCGCGGAATTTGCGGGGCGCATCGAGCAGACGCTGCAAAGATACCCCTATCTGCTCGCTTACGCAAGCGACGAGGCGACATTTGCGAACGATAAGCGAGATGAAAATTTTAAAATTTCCGCAAGCGCGGCTGGCGCAGAGAGTGAAATTTCGCCCGCAGACGAAGCGCGAGATCGCACAAACGCCGCGACGAAACAAAACGGTGCAAATTTAATCGTCGCAGCAAAGCAAAGCGGCGTAAATTTAAAACACGGGCAAATCCTCGGCTACGCCTACGCTTCGGTTTTCAAAGAGCGGGCGGCATACGATTGGTCGGCGGAAAGCTCGGTCTATGTGTCGCAAAACGCGCGCGCTCTGGGTA
>NZ_CALIMY010000088.1 GCF_938045205.1 uncultured Campylobacter sp. | reverse complement strand
CATAGTATACTTTCCCAATATTTCTTAAATCTCCATTTCCTATTTTACTATTTTTTCTTTAATTTAATAGAATTTTATAATATTATTTATAATATTTTACTAAAAAATTTTAAAATGCAGCTTTCGTAAAATTTTAAAATAGCTTCATGCTGCCTAAATTTGATTAAAAGGAATTTACGGGTCATTGGCTTGGGTAAAAAAAGGGGCACAGGGCGCAGGCTAAATTTTAATTTACAGCCAAATTTAGCCCGCCCGCATAGCTGCCAAACGCTATCTACTCGCTAAGTGCCTCTGCGACGTGATCCCAGCCGAGCGCTCTAGCATAATCAAGCGCGGTTTTGCCGTGGATATTTTTAGCGTTTTTATCCGCACCCTTAGCAAGCAAAAGCTCGATCCGTCAGATTACCCGCGATCGCCTCGTAGTGCAGCATCGTGTAGCCCTCATCGTCCGCGCGCGTGATCTCGTCCGGATACCCGTGCAAAAACTCCTCGAAATTTTTCTTCGTATTGACGCTCATTGGGTGCTCGGTTAAATTTTGCGGATGTTCCTGCTGTTCGTATGCCACCAGCACGACGTCAGGATCACCGAAATTTAGCCCCCACGCCTCGTCGTGCTCGGCGCGCTCGCTCTGGCTCATAGCCTTGCGCATCGCCTGCACGCTAAAGCCGCCGTAGGTCTTGCCCTCTATGGCAAACATCCAGTCGCTGATCTGCTCTAGCGGCACCGCGACTTCGTCGCCGTTTTTGACGTTGCTTAGTACGTTCGGGTCGTTTACGAGCACGCCGCAAACGCGCTCGCCGTTAAAATATATATCGTTTAGCCACATATGCTCGACCTCGGTGCTGCCGTTTAGCTCTTGCGAAAAGGCGACCTTGACGCAGGCAAAGCTAAGCGCGGGGACGATACGGAGGCGCTCCCAGTACAGCTCGCGCCAGAAGTAGCGAAAGCTCTTTCGCGCCTGCTCGAATGCTTTTAGCATCGCCTCATCTTCGCCGTCCGCGTAAAACACGGGC
>NZ_CALIMY010000087.1 GCF_938045205.1 uncultured Campylobacter sp. | reverse complement strand
TAAATAACGCTGAAGCGATCGCGGTGCACGGCGATAAATTTGAAATTTTAGGGCGTTAAACTGCGGCACGAAAGTAAAATTTAGTAATTAAACGCTTCATAAAATTTACACTTATATTTTCGCATAGGGCTGCGAAGTGAAATTTTAACTTAGGTGTGCGAGTGTCGCTAACGAATAAATTTAATCAAAGGATCAAAATGAAAATACTACTTATTAACGGTGGGGCGCCTTTTAACGGCAAAGGCGGCAAGCTAAACAAAACTTTGCACGAGTTAGCCAAAAAAACGCTACAAGCCTTAGGGCACGAAACGTGCGAAACTACGATACACGAGGGCTACGATATAGAGGGCGAGGTGGAAAAATTTTTATGGATGGATGCCGTGATCTGGCAGATGCCCGCGTGGTGGATGGGCGAGCCTTGGCTAGTCAAAAAATACGTGGACGAGGTGTTTATGGGCGGCATAGGCAAGATAGTGGCAAACGACGGGCGGCACAGCGCAAGCCCAAACGACGGCTACGGCACGGGCGGACTGATAAAGGGCAAATCGCACATGCTAAGCGTTACTTGGAATGCGCCGCTTCAGGCGTTTGAGAAGCCGGGCGATTTTTTCGAGGGCGCGGGCATAGACGGCGTTTATCTGCATTTTCATAAAGCCAACGAGTTTTTAGGCACGAAAAGGCTGCCTACTTTTATGTGCAACGATGTCATTAAAAATCCCGACGTAGAGCGTTTTATAAGAGATTACGAAGTGCATCTAAAAAGGGTTTTCGGCTAGCCTTAACGGACTAAAACGAGTTTATCTGCTCTAAATACAGCGTCAGATGAGCTAAAGCGGATTTATAAGATCGCTTCTTAAACTCGGATATTACGACGCTTGTGAAATTTTAAAATAATGCCAAGCAGTACTTGTTCGAGCGCGGCTTGCGACGCGCGAGGTTTTCGTAAATCGCGAGATTCGAGCTTTGCTCAGCTGACTGACACTGCGTGATGTGCGGGAGGTATGAAATTTGCGGCGTTGCGGCGTGAAATTTCAAGTCTTGCGGCGCGCGATTTATGCAGTCACTATATAAAATTTCATACGGCTGTCGCAGCTTTTAAGTCGGTGCGAAATAAAACTTGCGAAACGACGTGGCATTTTGCGATCGTTTTAAATTTTGCAAATGCGCTGTATTTTAGCTCAGCGCGAGATAAAATTTTACGCGGCGCACTTTTATGTGATGTACGCGTCTGGCTTGCCGTTGCTCGTTAGTGCCATGTCAGCGAGTGCCTAAGTATGGATGAGCGCGATGGCTGGCTCGTGTAACTATTAGCGTGCCGTTCAGTGCTGCTAGTGGCTTTAAGAGACGCGATGTGTATTTACAGGGGAAGAGATGCTAAAAATTGATATGCTTAAATTCTTTCGCTCGGGCGAGTTTGCTGACGTAAAAAGCGGCTTGAGCTGCGCGCAGATCGTCGTGATGTTTGGCCCTGCGGATGCGAGCTTTAAGAGCGCGGGGGCTGAAATTTTAAGATACGGCGCCTTTGAGTTTCACTTTTTTCGGGACGAAATTTTTATGATCTTTTCGGATCATTTCAGAAGTGAGCCTCTTGATTTCGGCGGCGCAAGGGCGCGGCAAATCGAAATCGAGCCTTGGATATTATCGGGCTGCCCTGCTCCTATCGATCTTGCGGCCGTAAAAAGCGCTTTAAATCGTGAGCGGATCGAGTATCGCGAGCGCGCAACGGATGAGGGTTTGAAGCTAGACTTAAGCAGCGGCGTCACGCTTGCGTTTGAAAGCTTGATCGGGTTGGGCGAGCCCCACGGATACGAGCTTGCCGCATTTTGGATGAAATTTTAGTGGAATTTAAAAAGAGAAATATTTCTTTCGCGCGCTTTTTAAATTTAGCTTTCAAATTTACTCTTCGTCGAATGAAAATGAATGAAAATCCAAGCTAAATTTTGGCAGAAGCGGCGCCTTGTATCGCGCACGGCGACGGAAAAACCGAGCCGCATTAATTGCAAAGGTACGATTTTAAAGATCGCGATAGCCTGGAGTGATACGGCTTTGTTTTTATGCCGATACGGCGTGCCAGGATAAAGCGCCGAGATAAAATTTAAACAAAAGAGGTTTGATGTTTTTTGATACAAAATACGATGAAAAAAAGATCGCTAGCTTTAATCAGATGAATACGCTTTTAAGATGTGTGCTGCTGTTTTTTATCCTTGGCGCGGGCGCGGCGCTGTATATGTCCTACACCGCGGTGCTACCGTCTAGCCCAGAGGATTTGCAGACCATATAGGGGCGCGTCATATATGTGCAAACGAATAAGAGCAGAGGGGCTAGTTACTATAGGTTAAATTTAGTGGATAGCGCGCTTAAGCAGAGGCGTTTTTCTTTAGATGTTTACGGTACCGAGATAGACGGATATAAGGCTGCGATATACAACAAGGACGTAAAAATTTGGTACCAAAGGATCGGGGTCGATACCGACCTTGCACGGCAGATCGTCCTTAAAGACGGGCAAATGGTTTTAAAATACGATTATGCTTTTGCAACCAGATTTTATTATAATACCATATCCGATTCCTATAAAATCACATATTTGAAATGGGGTGGCGGTGCGCTTGCACTTTTGATCGTTCAGATCGTTTTGACTCGGATAGCGAGGAGAAAATACCGCGTAAAATGAGGCTACTACGAAAAACCTACGAATAAAATTTAAACTCGGTCGTCGCCGAATAAATTTAGGCAAAATTTTGACCCGGTAAAATTTCGGATCGGCTTTTGCGCGCCGATTAAATTTACGCGTCCGCTGCGCCGCGAAATTTAAATCTTAAATTTAAAGAGCGAAATCAGAAAAGTGAAATCGCGGTTTAAATTTTACTTTTTAAAATCGTTTTGAAAAAGGGCGGGTAGAGATCGGGATTTTATCGCGGAATTTTGTTTTTGGCAACTCCTGCGGGAAGTGGTCAAAACGCGCTTTTTATTTGCACGGTCAAGTTGGTGCTTTAAATTTTATTCACGCGCAGCTGAGAGGGCGGTGCAGTACCGCGCGCAAACTCATGCTTTAAATTTAGCCGCAGTGAGATGGCGGTGCGGCTTAAGCGTAAATTTTATCATCGCGCCTCGGCGGTATCTCTACGTGATAACATAGTAAATTTATAAAATTTTATGCTCTGTTTTAGTTCAAAAATTTATTCTCATTGCGGCTAGCGCAGTAAATTTATAAAATTTCACGCCGCGCCGCGTAGCAAAATCAGCTCGCAAATTTTCAAATATGGCGGCAAAATTTAGCCAAATTTAGGGCTAAATTTTCACGCGCTTCCTAATTTTTCTCGATTAATTTCCTCTCGATAAATCTTAAAATTTCATCCGCGCTTACGCTTTCGCGTTTTAGACCTGCGCGGGTGATGAACTCGACGCTTCCCTCCGCTAGGGCTTTTCCCACGAGCACTGCATACGGAAAGCCCATCAGTTCGAAGTCGTTCATCTTCACGCCGAAGCGCTCCGCGCGATCGTCTAGCAGCACGCGCACTCCGCGCGCACGGCACTGCTCGTATAGTTTCTCGGCAAATTCTACTGCCGCGGCGTCTTTGTGATTTGAGATGATGATCTCAAGCTCGAAAGGCGCCAGCTCGCGCGGCCAGATGCAGCCTCGCTCATCGTGGCTGCTTTCGATCGCCACGGCGATAAGGCGGCTTGCGCCGATGCCGTAGCAGCCCATAAAAAACGGCTGCGCCTTTCCGTTTGCGTCCAAAAATCGCGCTCCCATCGGCTCTGAATAGCGCGTGCCGAGCTGAAAAATATGGCCCACCTCGATGCCTTTCGTGATACCAAGCTCGCCGCCGCAGGACGGACACGCATCGCCTTCGCCCACGGCAGCGAGATCCGCAAAGCGCGATTCGTTAAAATTTATCACGCTAGCGCCCACGTAGTGGTAATCCGGCTCGTTCGCGCCCGCGATCATTTCGCGCGCTCCTTTTAGCTCGGCGTCGATGTAAAATTTAGCTCCCTCGCCGAGCCCGAAAGGTCCGCAAAAGCCCGCCGTAAAGCCTGCTCGCGCGATCTCCTCCTCGCTGGCATCGACTAACTCTAGCGCGCCGCAGGTATTTTGCGCCTTGGTCTCTTGCAGCTCGTCGCAACCGCGGATAAAAAACGCTACGATCTCGCTGCGATCCTCGTATAGCACTTTTTTGATCACTGCTTTGATAGTGTAGAATTTATCTACTTTGAAAAATTCTGCGACCGCGTCGATCGTTTTCATCGCGGGGGTTTTAAATTTCATCATGCCGTCGGTCTCGGGCGCGGCGGCGTTCGTGGTTTTGGGAGCACGGCGCGCAGCCTCGATATTTGCGGCATACTCGCAGCGCTTGCACACGACGATATCGTCCTCGCCGTTATCCGCTAGCACCATAAACTCCTTGCTGCCGCTACCACCGATCGCGCCGCTGTCCGCATCAACCGCGCGGAAATTTAACCCCAGTCGCGTAAAAATCCGCGAGTATGCCCGTCTCATCACCTCAAACTCGCGCTTCATATCCGCAGCGTCCGCGTGGAAGCTATAAGCGTCCTTCATCGTAAACTCGCGACCGCGCAGAAGTCCGAAGCGAGGGCGCGCCTCGTCGCGGAATTTCGTATTGATCTGATAGATATTTAGCGGCAGCTGCTTGTAGCTCGTGATCTTATCCGCGATCATCAAAACCGCCGCTTCCTCGTTAGTTGGGCTTAGCACGAAGTCATTATCCTTGCGATCTTTGAAGCGCAGCAGCTCCTTGCCGTATTTGGCGTAGCGGCCGCTTTTTTTCCACGCATCCGCGGACGTCACGACGCTAAAAGATACCTCCTGCGCGCCCGCAGCGTCCATCTCCTGCCTGATGACGGCGCAGATCCGCTCCAGCACTATCTTTCCTAGCGGCAAAAAATTATAAAGCCCGCTGCCAAGCTGCTCGATAAATCCCGCGCGGATCAAAAGCGCGTGGCTAGGTAGTACCGCGTCTCTGGGAGCCTCTTTTAGGCTCGGAGCGAAAAGCTTGCTAAATTTCATTCTGTTTATCCTTTTTCTCGTTTTCTTGATTTAAAAATTTTTCGTAGTTTTCTTGCAGTTCAAAAATTTCGACCAGCGCGTTTACCGTGCCGTCGGCATCGTCCGCTTCGCCGAGGTTTTTCAAATTTACCGTCGGAGCGTGTAGAAACGCTTTAAAAACCTGATGGATCAGTTTGCGCGCTTCTTCCGCATCGCTATGCTTTAGATAGCCCTTTTTAAGCGCTTTGGCTAGCTCCAGCTCGGCTACTTGCTTCGCGCTTTGGCGCAAGGCCTTGATGATCGGCGTGGATGCCGCCGCCTTGAGCCATTTGAAAAACTCGTTCGTGCATTTTGCCACGATCGAGTAAGCGATCTGCGCCTGCTCCTCGCGAAGTAGCAAATTTTTCTTTACGATCTCCTCAAGATCATCGACGCTGTAAACTTCAATATCCTCACTCTGACTAAGCTCCACGTCGCGCGGCACGGCTATATCGAAAAAATATCGCTTAAAGCTTTTGGGTTCTAACAAGCTATCGGTAATGATCGGCTCTTGCGAGCCCGTAGCGCTGAAAAACAGGCTATTTGCGTTTAGATATTTTTTCAGATTATCCAGCGCGTCGGTCTTGATGCGAGCCGCGTAACCATTTGCGCCGTCGCTTAAATTTGCGCCGCCCGAGCCATCATAGCTCGCACGGCTGCCCGTCGTAGAAATTTTATTCGTAGCCGCGCAGCTGCCAGTGCCGCCGTTTGAGCCCGCTTCCGCGCAGTTTAAATCTGCGCCAACGTCTAAATTTACGCCGCAGTTCGTGCTTGCGTTATTTAGATTAACTTCCGCGCGATTTAGATCCGCACTATTTTCCGAATTTACGCCGGACTCCGCGCTGATCAAAGAATCCGCCAGCCTCCGCGCGCCGGCTAAATTTCGATTTAAGATCGTGATATTTGCGCCGCTTGCGAGCAGGTGTTTGCACGCTAGCTCGCTCATCTCTCCCGCGCCCACTACCACGGCGTTTACGCCCTGCAAGGAGCCTAACTTTTCCTTTGCCATCGCCACGGCGACGCTTGAGACCGAGATTGGGTTTTTTGAAATTTCGGTCTGGTTGCGGATACGCGCCGCGCATTTTAGCGCTTCATCTATCGCTCTTGCGATCTGCGCGCCCGCGTGGGCGTTTTGTTTGGCAAATTTAAAGGCGTCTTTGAGCTGGCCTACGATCTGAGTTTCGCCTACTACGAGGCTATCAAGAGAGGCTGCGACGGCGAAAAGGTGGTGTATCGCGCCGTAATCCTCGTAAATATCGGCGCGCTCGGCTAGCTCGTCGTAACTCACGCCGCTTACGCGCGAAAGGGCTAAAAGCACGAATTTGCTGGCCGCTTTGAAGTCGTCCACCGCGGTGAAAATTTCTACGCGGTTGCAGGTGCTTAGCACCAAACACTCCTCTATCGCGGAGTTTGAAGCCAAAAGGCGCAAAATTTCTTTTTTACGCACGTCGTTTGAAAACGACAGCTTCTCGCGCACCGTGATGTCGGTGTTTTTGTGGGTGAAGCTCACGCTCATATACGCCATCAAAACTCCCTATCTATCATATCTCGCACGATCTGCTCCAGCTTGTCATTTTTAAATTCCGCTACTGCTTCGAGCGCTTTCTGCCCGTAGGCGCGAGCTTCGTTTATACAGCGCTCGATGATGCCGTGCTCGCTAAATTTCGTCTTGATCCATGAAATTTCGCTCTGGCAGAGCTGCTTTTTAAAAAACGATCTCAGCTTTTGCCGCTCGGAATCATTTAAATTTTCGTATAAATAGATGTAGGGCAGGGTGGTTTTACCCTCCGCGAAATCGCTCAGGCTCGGCTTACCCAGCGCTTCTGAGCTTTGCGTGACGTCTAAGATGTCGTCGATAATCTGAAACGCAAGCCCTAGGTTTTTGCCGTATTCGCCGAATTTCGCGCTCGCGCTTGAAATTTTATCATGATCTTTCGCGGCGCTTGGAATTTCGTCCTCGTTTTTTGCGCCGCTAATATCTGAAATTTCGCCGCGATTTTTCGCGCTGCTGAATTTCAGAAACGCCCCGCAGCGCGCAACCTCTTCGATCAAAGCGGAGGTTTTTAGATAGATCATCTGCAGATATTTGCTCGCATCGTCGTTGAAATCGTCGCTTAAGCTCACGTCCATCAGCTCGCCCACGGCCAGCTTCGTGACGGCGCCCGAAAGCGCGGCGGCGATGCGGCTTTCAAATTTAGAAAGCTCGAAGTACGCCTTGGAATAGAGTATGTCGCCCAGCATCACGGCGTTTTTGGAGCCGTAGGTGGCGTTGATCGAGGGCTTGCCGCGGCGCACCGAGCTTTCGTCGATGACGTCGTCGTGCAGCAGGCTTGCGGCCTGAATGAGCTCGATGATCGCGCACAGACGCAGCGATCTTTCATCTTTTTGCGCGATGTTTAGTAGCAGCTTGGAGCGCAGTTTTTTGCCGGGGCTTAGCCTATCAAACATCTCGCTAGCGGGCTCATATCCGCAGTCTGCGATGAAGCTTTTCATAATTAAATCGATTTGATCTTGCATTATTCGTTGTTGCTTAGGATATTTCCGCTCATCTGCAAAAATTTGTCGTTTAGCTCGTCTTGTAGATTCTGTTGCGCGATGAAGCTTTCGATCTCGCGCTCGCTAATGCCGTGCGCTTCGCAGAGCCGCTCAAAGGCGATGAGGCGGATTAGAGCTTCTTCGATTTCGTTTTGCACCAAAGTAGGGCTTGCAGCGGATAAAATTTCAAAAAATTTCTCTCTTGGGCTGCCTTCAAAAATATCCATTTACCTTCCTTAAAATTTCGCGATTATAGCAAATGTAAAATTTAATTTAGGTTAGGGCGCGGCAAACTATCGGGGGCTTTTAAACATGAGTAATTGCGCAGATTTTGCGCTTGCGTGTGATAAATTTTAAGCTTAAGCGCGGGATTTTGGGCTTTGAATCTATAAATTTTAAAATTTTACTTGTTTGCGAGATAGGCAGAGCGAGTGGAATTTAAAAATTTAATCTTGGTAGCGTGGCGGATTAAACGCGAAGCTTTGCAGATAGGCGGAATTTTAAATTTACAGATAAGCGGCTTGATTTTGCGGAAATTTTAAAATTCTTTGGCGCGAGTGAAATTTTAGGTTTCGCTTGAGCGGATAGAATTCCGCTTTGTTTAAGCGGTAAAATTCTTGGATTTCGCGTAGGTGGAGAGGATTTTGGCTTTGCTTGTGCGGTAAAATCTTGATTTCTGAGCGGCGGATAAATTCTACTTATGCAAAATCTACTCGCGTGCATAACACAGGTCAGGCGTTTTAAAATTTTAAAATTCCGCCGCTTTGCGAGAATTTGAAATTTCATGGATGCGGTAGAATGCTAAAATCGCGTTTGACATTAAATTTTAAGTCTGGCTTTCGAGGCAAATTTTAAATTAAGCCGCGAGAGGGCGTCTTTAAATTTTAAAATTTCGTCACCTTTTACAGATAGAATTTCATTTTTCACGCAGATAAAATCGCGCACTACAAAAGCTATTTTTAAAATTTTAAATTCCACTCGCGCAGATGAAATCCCAGTTTCTCGTGCTAGTGGAATTTTTCGCGCAAGGATCATTTTTAAATTTTAATTTCGCTTGCGTTGCACGCGAAGATGGA
>NZ_CALIMY010000086.1 GCF_938045205.1 uncultured Campylobacter sp. | reverse complement strand
GGGATCGCTGCAAATGCCGTTATAAACGCGAATGCTGAAATTTTAAGATAGAATTTTTTCATCGCCGCTCCATGTTTTTAAGCGGCGATTATATATTAAAGTATTTTAGCGGGCTCTTAAAATTTTGTAGAGTTAAAATTTCGATCGCCCGCAAATTTTAGCGGCACCGTTTTCAAAAGCCGCGCCGCTTTGGGATTTAAAACACCGCTTTTAAAATTTTAAATGTCGCGGTAAAATTCAAAACGTCTCGGTGAAATTTTAAAATCCCACCGCAAGCTTTGGGCGGCTTTAAATTTAACATACCGAGTTCTGTTAGCATTCCGAGTTCGGCTGCACCCGCGTTTCGCTACCCGTGTGGATCAGCAGAGCTTTGCCGCGCTTAAATCTACACGGCGGGTTGGCTTGCACGGATGAGTACTCCTTGCCGTTTAGTTTGTAGATGATGTTGGAGCCCTGCACCGTCTTTTGGGAGTTTTGGATCGCATCTCCGGCGACCGCGCCCACTGCTGCGCCGCCTATGAGCCCCACGGTTTCGGCTAGACGCCTACTGCTGCTATGTTTGCCGAGCTTATGCCCGATGATGGCGCCCGTAGTGCCGCCCGCGACGCCGCCTAAAATTTTACCCGTATTGCCCTCGGAGCGCTCTACGTTAATTTTGGCAGGCAGGACATCGACGATCTCGATTCGATCGCTCTGTCTCATGCGGTTCGTCTCGCTCGCGTCATAAACATCTCCGCCGTATCGATCCTGCGGGGTCGCGCAGCCGCAAAGCGCGATCGCGGCGATCAAACATAATGTAAAATTTCGCATATCCTCTCCTTGTAATGAGCTTGGCGACATTATACTGCGGGTTTTTATATGAGCGGTTAAGCGGCGGCGTTAAAATTTACCGGCTCGCTGCCGCTTAAAATTAGCTGGATACGAGGCATCGCGCTATATCTGAGCGCCTTATAAAATTTTTATTTCACTCAAAATTTATCTTATTTTGTTAGAATCATTCTTATTTTTAAGGAGAGAAAATGAAAAAACTATTAGTTTACGCCACCAAAGGCGGCGATACGAAGGTCGTGAGCGAATATATCGCTTCAAAGCTCGGCTTTGAGATTAAGGAGGCCAAAGGGCTAAATGAGGAGGATTTGGCGGGAGCGGGCGCGTTTATTTTTGCGGCTTCGACGCACGGCGACGGACAGATCCAGGCTAAATTTGACGACAAATTGGAGCTTTTAAACAAAACTGATTTTGACGGACGCAAGGTCGCGCTTATAGGCGTCGGTAACGTCGAGCGCCACGGCAACGATTTTTGCAGCGGCATGAGCGCGTTTTTGCCGGTGCTTAAAAAGGCCGATCTCATCGGCGCTTGGGACGCGGAGGGCTATAAATTTAAACATTCACGCGCCTTCATAAACGGCAAATTCGTGGGTCTTACGATCGATTTTAAGGGCGACGAGCACTGGCAGGCAAGAGCCGATAAGTGGATCGCTGCAGTTGGAGGCGAGTTTTAAATATTTCAATTTTTATGCGACCGAGCGAGATTTAGGCTCGATGAGCCCAAATCTCGCTAAATTTCCCCATTAAATTTCGCGCTCCGCTTCCGAGCGAAGCCCTCTTAAATTTTACTCGCCACAGCGTTAGAATTTCCGCCGCATTCAAGCGCCGCCTGCTCATGCCGCGTAAAATTTATCGCTAGCGGGAGCCGCAAATTCCGGCTCGCTGCGCCGAATAGCTCTAAACAATTGCCGCGATAAAATTTAGTTCGCAGCAACTTGCGCACTATTCGTGCAATAAACGATAAATTCCGCCTGCGATGCTTATATGCCACTGGTGCGATAAAATTTCGCTTTTGCGACAAAATTTCGCCCGCAGTGCTAGCGCGGTACCGCACGTTAAATTTCCACGCTCCGCTTGAAAGCGGAGCCTCCGCATTAAAATTTTAAAATTTTTAGTTCAAAAAGTCGCTGTATTTTACAAGTCGTGCCGCTTAAAATCGCGCGGATAGGAT